>CAZWMY010000145.1:0-10202 GCA_964635025.1 uncultured Desulfobacula sp.
TTGTTGACAAATACGGATTAGAAAAACTTTAGGTTTTAAATCAGGAATGCAACCTCAAATGGCTCATTACCATAAAAGATATCGAAAAGATAAAAAAATATCCCAATGCCTGCAAGGATTCCTATGGCAGATTAAGGGTAGGGGCGGCCATTGGCGTCGGCTCCGACATGATGCCGCGGGTCGAAGCCTTATTAAAGGCTGGAACGGATGCCCTTGTCATTGACACCTCCCATGGTCATTCAAAAAATGTCATCAATGCTGTAATGGCCATAAAACATGCCTTTCCGGATTGCCAGCTGGTGGCCGGCAATGTGGCCACGGGAGCAGGTGCAAAAGCCCTGATTGATGCTGGAGTAGATGCCGTTAAAATCGGAATCGGTCCGGGGTCCATCTGTACCACAAGAATCATTGCCGGCGTGGGCGTGCCTCAATTGACGGCAATATTGAATTGCAGGGAAATATCAAAATCAACCGGGGTTCCCATTATTGCAGACGGCGGGATTAAATTTTCCGGAGACATGGCCAAGGCCCTTGGGGCCGGTGCAGATACCGTCATGCTGGGAAGCCTTCTTGCGGGAACAACGGAAAGTCCTGGAGAAATTGTCATTTTCCAGGGCCGTTCATATAAGACCTACAGAGGTATGGGGTCTGTCGAAGCTATGCGGAAGGGCAGTTCAGACCGGTATTATCAGAAAGATGTGGATGAGGATGACGAGCTTGTTCCAGAGGGTATTGTGGGCAGGATCCCCTTCAGGGGGACCGTCAGGGAAAACCTGGTTCAGATGATCGGCGGACTCAAGGCAGGCATGGGGTATATCGGAGCTTCTAGCATTGCAGAGCTTCATAAAAAAGCAAGATTTGTCAAGATAAGCGCTGCAGGCCTCAGGGAAAGCCATGTCCATGATGTCATTATTACCAAGGAAGCGCCCAACTACAGAGTTGAAAGCAGTTCATCATAAATGGATCAGGCTGGATCACCATTTTATCATCTTCACCTTCATACGGAATTTTCTCTGCTTGATGGTGCCATAAGACTGGAGTCCTTATTTAAGAAATGCCTTGAATACGGCATGGATGCCGTTTCCATGACCGATCACGGCACCATGTTCGGTGTTGCGGAATTCTATGAAAAGGCAAGGAAAAAATCCATCAAACCGGTTATCGGATGTGAAGTCTATGTCGCCCCGAGAACTCTGAATGATAAAACGCCGCTGGATGCAAAGGGCTTAAGTCATCTTGTTTTGCTTGCAAAAGACCGGGAAGGATATGCCAACCTGTGCAAGCTTGTTTCCATTGCCCAGCTTAAAGGGTTCTATTATAAACCCAGAATTGACAGAGAACTTCTTCGCCTGTATTCAAATGGATTGATTGGTCTGTCTGCCTGTCTTAAGGGAGATGTCCCCAAAAATATCCTTCAGAACCGGATGGATGCTGCGGATGAAGCTGCCAAATTCTATCTGAACATTTTCGGAGAAGACAATTTTTTTCTTGAGGTCCAGGAAAACGGAATGCCTGTTCAGCATAAGGTTAATGAAGGAATTCTGGATATCAGTCAACGCTTGTCCATTCCCATGGTGGCCACAAATGACTGTCATTATCTTTCCAAAGGCGATGACAAGGCCCATGAAATTTTACTCTGCATACAAACCGGGGAAACATTTGATAAAAAAGACAGGTTCAAATTCGATTCAGATCAGCTTTATTTCAAATCTTCTGAGGAAATGATAAAAGCACTCGGCCGCTATCCCAATGCCATTGAAAACACAAGACAGATCATATCCCGTTGCAACGTCGAATTTGATGATAAAACCTATCATTTCCCCAGATATGCCATGTCTTTGGATGAATCTGAAGATGATATCTTCCGTAAAAAAGCCATGGAGGGATTTGAAAATAAACTTAAACGAATTAAGGCATCGAATCCGAATATTGATGAAAAGGCCTACAGAGATAGAATTGAATATGAGATTGATGTCATCCTCCGGATGGGCTTTTCCGGATATTTTTTAATAGTTGCCGACTTTATTGAATATTCTCGAAAAATAGGAGTTCCGGTAGGCCCCGGACGAGGGTCTGCCGCTGGGTCCATGGTGTCCTATGCAATGGATATTACAGCGCTTGACCCAATAGAACACGGTCTGATATTTGAACGGTTTTTAAATCCGTCCCGCATCAGCATGCCTGATATTGATGTGGATTTTTGCATTGAAGGAAGAGACAAGGTTTATCAGTATGTCATCGACCGGTATGGCGGCCCTGAATATGTCTGCCAAATCATTACCTTTGGAAGATTAAAGGCCAAAGCCGTCATCCGGGATGTGGGAAGAGCCATTGGCGTTCTTTTATCCGAAGTGGATGAAATTGCCAAAATGATCCCGGATCATGCCAAAAATCTTGCCGCCGCCATTGAAGAAGTTCCCATGATCCGTGAAAAATGTTCGGAATCAGAAGAAAAAACCCAGATGCTTGAAATCTCCATGCTTCTTGAAGGGCTTCCCCGGCATGCCTCCACCCATGCTGCAGGAGTGGTTGTTTCGGACAAGCCGTTAAATGAATATCTTCCCCTATACAAAGGGAAAGATGGTGAAACTTTGACCCAGTTTGACATGAATTATGTTGAAAAACTAGGGCTTGTAAAATTTGATTTTTTAGGGCTCCGAAACCTCACCGTCATAAAAAATTGTATAGAACTCATTAAATTTCAGGGTAAAACGCCTCCGGATTTTCTAAATCTTGATTACAATGACCAAAAAACCTTTGAACTTCTTCAAAGAGCGGATACGACCGGTGTGTTCCAGCTTGAAAGCTCGGGTATGAAAGATCTGATCTTAAGGCTGAAACCCTGTAGTTTTTCAGATATTGTAGCCCTTGTCGCTCTCTACCGCCCCGGTCCTTTGGACAGTGGCATGGCTGACACCTATGTCGAAAGAAAACACGGCCGTGAACCGGTTGTTTATCTCTTTGACGAGCTTGAACCCATCCTGAAAGAAACCTATGGGGTGATTCTTTATCAGGAACAGGTCATGAAGATTGCAGGTGCATTGGGCAATTATTCAATGGCAGATGCAGACGGTCTTCGAAAAGCCATGGGAAAGAAAATTGTTTCCATGATGGAAGCACACCGGGAACTTTTTCTTAAAGGAGCCAAAGAAAACAATCGCGATTTAAAAAAAGCGTCTGAATTATTCGATTTAATGGAAAAATTCGGCGGATATGGATTTAATAAATCCCACAGCGCTGCCTATGCCCTGATTGCTTATCAAACCGCCTATTTAAAAGCAAATTTTGCCCTTGAATTCATTGCCGCATTAATGACCAGTGAAAAAGGCAATACCGATGCCGTTATCAAATATATGGAAGAATGCAGGGCCCATCATATCAAAGTTCTGCCTCCTGATGTGAATAAAAGCGATGCTAATTTTACGGTTTCTGACGGCTGCATCCGGTTCGGTCTGACAGCGGTTAAAAACATTGGGGAAGCTGCCATTGAATCCATTGTCGAGACAAGAAAAAATGACGGCGAATTCAAAAACCTCTATGATTTCTGCGAACGGGTGAATGTCAGTAAGGTCAATAAAAAAGTGGTTGAAGCACTTATCAAATGCGGGGCCTTTGATTCAACTCAGCATAAGCGCAGTCAGATGATGACTGTGCTTGAAAATGCCCTTGATCATGGTTCCAGAATTCAAAAAGAAAAAGCGGATTCCCAGCTTGATTTATTTGCCGATTCCAATATGGGAGCCATTCTGCCAGTGAGTACGCCGCCGCTTCCGGATATTGAAGAGTGGGATGACCCTATGCGGCTTTCCTTTGAAAAAGAATCCCTAGGTTTTTATGTTTCCGGCCATCCCTTGGATAAATATGAAAAAATAATTAAAAAATTTACCACGGTCAATTCTGTTAATATTCATGATATTCCCGATGGGAAAATAATCCGTATGGCCGGAACCATCAAACCATTAAAAATTCATAAAACCAAAAAAGGGGATGTCATGGCGTTTGCCGCCATAGAAGATCAATCCGGGAATATCGAAGTTGTTGTTTTTCCGGATCTTTATGCTGAAGCTCACCTGTATCTAGCGGGAGAAGAGATTATAATCCTGGAAGCGTTGGTTCAAAAAAAAGAAAATATTGTTAAGCTTATTGCGGAAAAAATCATTCCTATTGATAAAGCATCAAAAGAATGGGCAAGCGGATTGATTATCAAACTAAATACGGAAAAAAATTCTTTTTCAAGCCTTGAGCAATTAAAAAGTATCTTTAAAAAATATCCGGGTGACTGTCCGGTTTATCTGAATATGGAAATGGATAAAGCTTTGCCCGTAATGATGAAATTGTCTGAAGATTATTTTACTGCTGCCGACCCAGGTTTGTATAAAGAAATAGAAGAATTAATTGGTGATGACACAATTGAAACAATTTGTACTCCGGTAAAAGAGAAACAAAAAATCAGAAAGAACTGGAAAACAAAACAGAACACAAATGGTAATCAATAGCCAATCACAAGCTTATTTTCAACTCTTTTGACTCCGTCCACGCTCCTTGCTATATCGGCAGCCATTCTCTTCTGGGAAGAGGACTCTACCACTCCGGTAAGGAATACCACTCCGTTTGATACATCCACATTAATCTGCCGTGCTTTGATAAATTCATCTGTTATCAATTTGGATTTGACCGAGGCTAAGATCAGGGAATCATCAACCATGGTACTGACAGAACGTTCATCTTCAGCAATTTTGTATCCGCCATATGCAGCGCCACCCACTGCGGCGGCTCCGCAGCCAAAAAAAACATGGGCGGCAATGAACAAAAAAATGAAAACCGGGATTTGCCTATTCATAAATGTTTTCCTTTGACGTTCAACTTATTAGCGTTTATATATAATTTTTATTTGTGAAACAAGGATATCAAGCTTTTTATTTGAAAGGACAATGAATGGGCTGGCTTGGAAAAATGATCGGAGGAACCATTGGGTTTGCTTTGGGAGGACCTCTCGGTGCCATAGCAGGTGCTGCCTTCGGACACACCTTTGTCGATAAAAAAGAAGACAATTACCTATTGTCCCGGCCCAATACCCGGGAAACCCTCTCTTCTAATGAAGAAGCCCAGCTTATTTTTTTTACGGCTGTATTTTCCATGCTGGCCAAATTATGCAAAGCTGACGGAAGAGTATCGGAAAAGGAAATTTTAGAAGTAGAGGCCTTTATGAAAAAAGATCTCCACCTTGATCAGAACAGCCAGTCAACTGCAATCAACATATTCAGGCAGGCCCTGAATTCAATGGAAAGCTTTGAAGGGTTTGCCATACAATTTTATTCAACATTCAGAACCCAACCCAATATCATTGAGCTGATGATGGATATTCTTTTACGGGTTTCCACAGCGGACGGAATCATAACCGAAAAAGAAGAAGCGATATTGACTTCTGCCTCACGAATCTTTAATTATTCCGATTCTGAATATAACAGGCTGAAATCCCGGTATATCAAAATTACCAATAAGTATTATGCGGTTTTAAAATGTGACGAAACCGCTTCAGATGAAGAGATAAAGCGGCAATACCGAAAGCTTGCGACTGAATATCATCCTGATAAGATCGAGGCCAAAGGTCTTCCTGAAGAGTTTATCAAATTTGCCAATGACAAATTCAGTGAAATTCAGGAAGCCTATGATGCCATAAAAAAGGAAAGAGGTCTTTAAAACAATCCTTTTTCCTGGGCAATTTTCATATAGGTTTCAACAATATTGGCCGGGGGCTCGATTTTTTCAGTAGCGGGTTTGTCTTTCAGGGTCATGGCGTCAAATTCACACACCGTAACGCAAAGTCCGCAACCGATGCATCGGTCAAGATTCACAGCTGCAATAATTTTTTCACCATCCATGTTTATGGCATCCATGGGGCAGATCTCTTCACAGGCCTGACATCCTGTACATTCATCCGGGTTGACATGGGCCTGGAAATTGGAGCTGACAATTTTAGCCGGTGCATCAAAGGCTTTAATGTTTTTTAGAATTTGACAGCAACAGTCACAGCATAGACAAATATTCAAAGGTTTTTTGGCATTGGACGGCTGGGGCACAAGCCCTTGTTTAACTCCTTCCCGGACAATTCCCAAAGCCTCATCCTGGGTAATGGTTCTGCCGATGCCACGGCTTTCGTAGATATAAGCCCCCCCTCCGAAAACCAGACAGGCTTCGCTGATTTTGGTGCACCCCTTACCCATGATGGTGTGCTCTTTTCGACAGATGCAGGGAGCTACCAGGATTTTGGACTGGGAGCGAATAATATTTTCAACCTGTTCATAGTCCATGATATTCAGTTCTGTGTTTACCGCTTTTGCAACAGGAATAACCCTCAATTGCTGGGTTTTATTCTGATACTGATTTTTGATGAGATAAGGGACATATTCATTAAAATCCTTGATCAGCTCCTTTGTCAGGCGGTTAACCTGGTATTCCCATATCCCCACCACAAAATGAAGCAGCATAAAGGTATTGATCCCGTTTTTATGGACATGAATAATCAGGCCTTTCTTACCCATTTCGATAAGCATGGGCTCAATTTCTTTTGGATCCTTGTTGGCTCTTTTGGCAATAGCTTCGGCAGTCTCAAGCATCAATACAAGTGAAAGGGTAAGTTCTGCCTCTTCTTTTGTAAAAAGCTGTTTTAAAATCCTAAGTTCAACCCCTGATTCGGTTTCAGGAAAACCGCTGGGTGTGTGGTCGAGGTGTATTGCAAGTTTTTTATAAACATCTTCCATGGTTTAATTCTCCCAATGTTTTCATCATTCTGACAGCCTGCCTCTGACGGTCAGGTTACTATCACATTGTTCAGGGACAAGAGCAAGAATTTTTCCACAAAGTTCAGGCCCTGCATTCAACAGAACATTGAGATAGTTTGAAGTAACCGCCTTAAGCATCCCGGTTTTTGAGTCGGCCTTATGTTGTACCAGACCCTCCAGTTTATGATTTAAATTAGCGTCAATAAAAGCTTTTCGCTTTTTTTTGTCCAATATTCGCATTATTGTGCATCTGTCTTTGATGGTTGATTCATCTATCTTCTGCCTAAAATGATAGGCAGGGGTGCCTTTTCTTGCTGAAAAGGGAAAGACATGAAGATAGGATATGGGAAGGCTTTCAATCACCGCATAGGTGTTTTCAAATTGTTTTTCTGTTTCCGATGGAAATCCGATCAGGGCATCAACGCCAATGCCCGCAAAAGGAAGAATCGAGTGAATCATTTGAACAATATCTTTGAAAAAAACAGAATCATAAGGGCGTTTCATTTTTTTTAAAATACCATCATCACCGGATTGAAGCGGAATATGGAAATGATCACATAAAATATTTTCCGGTTTTGCAAGATTGATGATTCCCTCATTGATTTCATGGGGTTCTATGGAACTGAGCCTGATCCTGTGAACCGGCCTTTCATGGTTAATCTGGGTCAAAAGGTCCAAAAGAGACGATTTTTCTTTTAAATCAAGCCCGTACATACCGGCATGAATCCCTGTGAGAATGACTTCCTTAAATCCTGAATCACCCAATTCTCTTAAATGCCGGAAAACATCTTTTTGAGGCATGCTTACTGATGACCCCCGGGCGTAGGGGACAATGCAATAGGTGCAAAATGCATCGCAGCCATCCTGTATTTTCAGATAGGCCCGGGTCATATCCCCTTTTACGGCATGATGGAAACCATCAAATGTATTTGATTCGCTATGATCGGTTTTTTTAAATGCCAAAGGAAACGGGGCATCCCAGACCGAATCAATATGCTCAGCAATACGGGTTTTGTCCTTGTGACAGACAATATGATCAATGTGGTCTATTTTTTTTATGGAATCAGGATCAGTCTGGGCATGACAACCCGTCACAATGACTTTTGCATTTGGGTTTTCACGGATGAATTTCCGGATAGCCTGTCTTGACTGCATACCGGCCTTGGATGTGACGGCACAGGTGTTGATGATGACCACATCGGCATTTTTACCTCCTTTGTCTTTTATCCATCCTTTTTCTTCAAGGCTTGATGCAATCCCGTCACTTTCATATTGGTTCACTTTGCAGCCAAGGGTCTGGATAAAAAATGTTTTCATTGGATTATCCCTGCACCCAATACCCTGGTATCATAATAAAATACTGCGGTTTGCCCAGGGGTTACGGCATTCTGTGGTTCATGAAACTCTACTTCCCCAACCGGTCCTTTCATCTTCAATGTGGATAGGGCGCCTTTATGGCTGTACCTGATTTTTGTCATGATATCCGGAATAATCTCTTGTTTATCAGCATTCCAGTTTATTTTTTCTACCTTAAATTTTTTTGTGGAAAGATACTTTTTAAAACATACCTC
Source organism: uncultured Desulfobacula sp. (assembly GCA_964635025.1). Classification (GTDB taxonomy): domain Bacteria; phylum Desulfobacterota; class Desulfobacteria; order Desulfobacterales; family Desulfobacteraceae; genus Desulfobacula. The sequence continues at coordinate 8,354 of CAZWMY010000145.1, forward strand.
TAGAATATTGTTTTTAATATCAATCCCTTTTACATAATAGGCTTCAGCAGCCGGTGAGTTGATTCCTTTCCGCTGCCCGATGGTAAATTGATGAAGACCATTGTGCCGGCCGACAATCTTTCCATCACTGTCTACAATATTTCCCTGTTCGGATTTTATGTTTTGTTTTTCCAAAATAAATTTTGAAAGGGTTTTATCCTGGATAAAACAAATATCCTGGCTTTCACTGGGTTGTAAGGCTCTGATCCCTTTTGTTTTGGCAAAGGCTTTGACCTCATCTTTTTTCATGCCTGCCAGGGGGAAAATGATTTTTTCAAGCTGTGAACCAGACAACATGGAAAGAAAATAGCTTTGGTCTTTTTTAGGGTCTGCTGCTTTTTCAAGATAGGAATGGCTGATCTTTTTTTCAGGAAAAGAAAAAGGATTGATGACAGTGGCATAATGGCCTGTGGCAAAAAAATCTGCTCCCATTTGATGGGCCTTCTTCATCAATTCACCGAATTTAATTTCTTTATTGCAGATGATGCAGGGGTTGGGCGTTTTCCCTTCAAGATAGGTCCGGATAAAATATGAAATCACTTTTTCTTCAAACAATTTTGATAAATCGATACAGGTAACGGGAAAACCAAGCTGATGTTCCAGCATAGATGAATCAACAGGCTCTTTTTCATACCCGGTTCGGAAATGAATCCCAAATACATTTTTGTATTTATGTTTTAAAAGATATCCTGATACAAGAGAATCAATACCGCCACTCAGGGCAACTGCAATCACCTGGTTATGGTTCATCAGGCAACATCTTGGGTTTCGGCTGAAAAAAGGCCCATGGCGCGTGTCGGGCAGGTGACCACACAAAGCTCGCACACGCTGCATTTTTCCTGATCAAAAATCACTTCCATTTCCGGCCGCTTGATATACAGAGCTTCCGTGGGACAGACCGCCGTACAAGATCCGCAATGGGTGCAGATTTCTTCATCCTTATAAATCCGGTGTTCCGGACTTGAAACGGAAACCCCTTGTTCCTTCAGAAAGTTAACCCCCTTGTTAAAGGCGGCTTTGGAAACTGATGAAATCTCAAGAACCATATACCCTTCTTTTTTATTGGATATTTTGGCACTTAAAATGTTAAACAAAAGGTCGAATTTCCGGGTCAATTGACAGACCAATGCTTTTTGGGCAACCTCAGCGGGAAAATTGAGGATAACGATTTTTGAATACAAGCTAAGCCTCCGATTTTTAAGTTATAACCCATAAATTTCTTTGACAAAAAATTGACATCGAGTATTATTCATTACGCAGTCAATGGTTATTTTTATAATAATCCGTTATACAATATCTTCTATTGATTAACAATCTTGTTTTAAAGGCTTAAAATCCGATGAACAGGTTCGCATTTGAATTATCCGGCTATACCATGAAAACCTTTTCCGGGTTTTCCAAGGCACATATAAAAATTTTTGGAAAGGAAAACATTCCTGAAGGATCAATAATCTTTACAGCCAATCATTTCACAAGAATAGAAACCGTTTTTCTTCCTTATCATATCCATAATATCACCCATAAAAAAATTTTTTCCCTTGCAACGGCCGAACTGTTTGATGTCCCGATACTCAAGGGGCTGGTGAACAATTTAGGCGGAGTATCTGTAAAAGATCCGCATAGAGATGAGCTGATCATAAAAACCCTTTTGTCCCGAGACGCACATTGGATCATTTTCCCGGAAGGGATGATGGTAAAAAACAAAAAACTGGTCAAACGGGATCAGTTCAGCCTGAACGAAGAGGGAACTGAAAAACGACCCCATACCGGTGCCGCCACCCTTGCCTTGCGGTGTGAATTTTACCGTGAA
>CAZWMY010000146.1:0-9922 GCA_964635025.1 uncultured Desulfobacula sp.
TGGATTTTTTTAGTATCACCCGGCACCTGAATATTAATCCGGTGCTGTTTTAATAATCCAAAAGGAAAGGAGACATTATGGAAAGTCATACAATTTATTATGACATGATTGTCCGGTTAACCACAGCCATTTCAATGTGCAAGGACCCGGAAGAAGTGGCCCTTATCACTTCAGAGGCGGTCAAGACAGCCTTTAATGCCAAAGGCTGCTGCGTTTTCCTGGTTGACAGGGAGACCCGGGAACTCGGTCTTGTGGCATCATCGGGTCTGAGCCGGGGCTACATCCAAAAAGGGCCCATCCATTTCATGCAGGAGATCCGGGAGGCAAGGGATGCCAAACCCATTGCCATTTATGATGTGATGGATGACCCAAGGATCGAGTATCCACAGGCAGCCAAAAAGGAAGGGATCGCATCCTTATTGGGCGTCCCCATTATCAGCCGCAACAAAATCATCGGCGCCCTCAGGATCTACACTGCAAAACCCTGGGAATTTTCCCTCAGCGATATCAGCATGGCCCAGGCCGTAGCACTCATCTGCGGCATGGCCATGGAAATGTGCCGGATGCACAAGGGATATAAAACCAGCATTGAAATCCTGAAAAACATGAGGGGAAAAGATACCTACAGTTCAAACAAATGGACGCCCTTTGAAGGGGTCCCGAAAAGTGTGGACCAGTCGATCTGTGATTACTGAACATGAGATCCCGAGTTTATCTTTCCAGTCAGAACTCCCTGTGCTGACTGGAAATTCCGGACTTTAAAAACGCAACTGACTGAATCAGGTACCCAAAACCCCGTCCATTTCATGTTTTAAAGACCGGTTCATGAGTCGTTCAATGGTTTCTTCCACAGACAGATTTTCAAATAGAACCGCATACACTTCATTGCAGATGGGAAGATCAATACCGAGTTTTTTTGCCAGGTTATAAACCGACCGGGTTGTTTTGACCCCTTCGGCCACCATTCGCATTTCAGATATGATGTCATCGAGTTTTTTCCCCTGGCCGATCTGTTTTCCAACCGTATAATTCCGGCTTAATTCCCCGGTACAGGTCAACAAAAGGTCTCCGACACCGGCAAGCCCGGACAGGGTTAAGGGATTGGCCCCCATGCGTGTACCCAGACGGTTCATTTCCGTCAAGCCCCTTGTAATCAGGGCAGCCCGTGGATTTAACCCCATATTCATACCGTCACAGATCCCTGCTGCAATGGCCAGGACATTTTTCATGGCCCCGCCGATCTGGGTACCGATGGGATCATCATTGACATATACCCTGAAGGTGGGGCAGGAAAAAATCTTCTGAACATATTCGGACACCTCCCGGCTGATGGAAGCTGCCGCAACCACTGTGGGCACCTTGTTGGCGACTTCTTTGGCAAAACTGGGTCCGGAAAGTGCTGCCATATTTTCCTTTGGCAGAAAATCAAGAATCTCCTCAAGAATCTGGGTCATGATCATATGGGTCTGGTTTTCAATTCCCTTGGAAGCTGTGACTAAAATCGTATCCGGGCTGATAAAGGGTTTCATCCGGGTTGCCGTATCCCGCATGCAATGGGAAGGGACCACCACCAGCACCAGATCTTTTTCTTTGACGGCAATTTCAAGATCATTGGTGGGAATGATATTTTCCGGCAACCGGATATGGGGGAGGAACACTTTGTTTTCCCTGTCTTTTTCGATCTGTTCTCTGACTTCCGGCTCAAACACCCAGAGATCCAGGGTAAATCCCTTATCCGCCAGCAATTTGGCAAGGGCGGTGCCCCAGGCGCCGGCACCCACAACCCCGATACGGGTCTTTTGTATATCGATTGTCCTCTCCATGCCCTGCACTTCCTTTCAGATCTGATAAGACCCTGATATTAAAGAAAATACGCTTCCTGCCGAGCGTAAGTGACGGTTATACACCATATCTTTCAAAGGATCAACTATATTTGCGCAACATCAATCCAGACCCCATCCGTCAAAATCCCAAGATCGTCAGGCTTTAATTCAAACACGGCATTGGGGGTTCCGGCCGCGGCCCATACCCTGTCATACCGTTTCAAATCCGGATCAAGAAGGGTCAGCAATTTTTCATCATGGCCCACAGGCGGCACGCCGCCGATGGCAAAACCAATCCGCTCTTTGACTGCTTTTCCGTCCGCCTGAGAAAGCCTTCGGCCCGTTGCCTCTTTTATTTTCTCAAGGCTGACCCTATTGGTTCACGAGGCGATAACCAGTACAGGGATGCTCGCATCTTCATCCATAAATATGAGGGATTTGGCAATCTGAGCCACCTCACACCCAATGGCTTTTGCCGCATCCTTTGCCGTCCTTGTTGAATCCGGCAATTCTTTTACCACAAATTCAAACCCTTTGTTTCTAATGTATTCCTGAACTTTTTCTGCTTTTCTGCTTAATTTTACGGCCATTTCATCCTTCTGCTTCAAATCGTTTCTCCGGCGTTGTGGTATTCCCTGTTTATTAAAAATATTAATCAATAAATTCAGCGATTATGCTATGCTCCGATTTAATTTTTTGAATAAGCCTGTCATAATGGAGCATCTTTATGATGGAACGAATCACCAGATAGGAGCCAAAGATGACCAGCGCTATATTGATTAAGCCCAATGGGATAAGGAAATGCAAAACTTTCTGGACATCAAAATATTTAGATGTCACGATCAAAAAACTCATCACCGATATGGGCAACGCCAATACTGCAATCCCTGTCCGCATCACCGAAAGGGATGTCCGCTTTTCCGCCAGGACCAGTTGAACCTCATTGATGGCGATGGCATTGGATTCCAGTCTCTTTTCACGCATAGCTATTGCCCCTTCATACAAAAAGGCGCCACCTGAGCCCGTGTAATCTCTATTTTCTCCCAGACTTTTCCCAGCACATAGGGCTCTTTTTCCAGCCACTCTTTTTCAAGCGCTTCCCTGGAATCAAAGTCGCAGATGATCAGAGACCCTGCCATTTTCCCTTCCTCATTTAAAATAGCGGCTGCGTAGAGCCATTTTCCCTTTTCATACATTTTCCCGGCCGCAGAAAGATGGGCTTCTCGGGCTGCCATCCTTCTGTTAAGGGCATCTTTGTCTTTTCCATCGTATCCTGTCACAATAAACTGCATGGTAAGTTTCCTCCGTTTATAAATATCAGACAACCTGGAATTCTATTTAGACAAAAATCAAAAGGGGCGCAACAGATTAAAAAAAACCGTTCCTGTTTTTCAGGCCCTGATCGCTTTTTCCAGAAGGCTGTTGATCCCTTCGATATATTCCTGATTCCGGCAGGGTTTTGACAGATGATCCATCAAAGGGTCATTCTTTTTTAAATCTTTGATGGATTCAAGAAACCCGATATTGCCGGAAATAAAAAGAACGGGAAGTCCTTGGTCTCTTTTTCTGATATGGCGGTAGACGTCCATGCCGCTGATCTCCCCGGGCAGCATATAGTCCAGGCTGACAAGATCATAATGGTTCAGGTTGATAAGATCCATTGCACTCCGGCCGTTTTGTGCGATATCCACTTTGTGGCAACAGGGATCATGGGTCAGTATCCTTTGCTGGACATCAAATATGGCAGGCTCATCTTCCACAACAAGGATGGTTTTCCCGGTCTGGGGCGAGGATTTACGGATATGTTCTTTTTCATCTTCCGTCAAATTCTTTTTGATCACCGGCAGACAAATGGTAAAACAGGTTCCTGATCCAAATTCCGATCTCACCTTAATACCACCCTTATGCTGATCAATATATTTTTTTACATTTGCAAGGCCATAGCCAGTCCCCTTTATGCCTTTTCCATAAGAGCCGGTCAGATCCCTTCCCCCTTTCAAGGTAAAAGACGGATCAAAAATCACATCCAGGTGTTCCTGCGGGATGCCGCAGCCATTGTCTTCTATATCAATACAGACCTGATCGTTTGCAGTATACGTGCGCAGGGTAATCAAAGGCTCATCTCTCATATTCAGGGCATGGATCGAATTCTGAATCAGGTTTACTATGGCATGCTCCATCATACCGGGGTCTGCGAGAATCTCAGGAAGGTTTTCTTCAAATTGTTTTGAAAAGCTGATGCCTTCCAACTCTTTTTTCATAAGATTGACCACAAGATCAATTTTTTCATTGATATTAATGTATTCCTGTCGGGGTTCCTGATCCCTTGCAAACGCGATGAGATTCTTGGTCAGGTTTCTGCCGCGAAGAGTCTGGCTGTGGATCAATTCAAGGGTTTTCCGGGTCTCTTCTTCTCTGCAATCCATAAGGGCCAGTTCTGAATGCCCCATGATTACCCCCAGGATATTGTTAAAATCATGGGACATCTTTCCTGCAATCCGACCCACCAGGGCATGTTTCTCCTGCTCTTGAGACCGATATTCCGCATTTTTCTTTTCTTTTTCGATCTGCCTTTGTTCTGTCATGTCCCTTACGATACCACTGATACTTACAATTTTACCGTCAATGATATCCAGCGGCACCTGGATCGTATGAAACGTATATTCCTTTCCATTGATTTGAATCGTGGTAATCTCACTGACCCTTTCCCCGTTAAAGGTCCGGTTGTCAATCTCGGTAATAATATCGGCATAGCCAGGATCAAACAATTCTTCCGAAGTTTTTCCGATCAGTTCATCTCTTCTGCAGTTCAAAAATCTTGCCATGGCCCGATTGACATAGGTGTACCGTCTGTCGCTGTCTTTACAGAAAATAGCATCCTGGGCTGAATTCGTCATGGCCTCATATTTTTTTTCGCTCTTTTCCAGGGCCTGGATAGCCTCTGTCCTCTTTTCCATCATCCGGTTGGCAGACATGGCAATATCCTTAAATTCTTCAAATTGCAGACCCGCCGGATCAATAGAGGTTGCTTTTAAAGAGGCGGCTTCAAAAAAATTGGAAAACAACCTGATCCCGGATTGAATATTGTGGGCCTGGCGTCGGGTCCATAAAAGAATCAAAAACGACATGACCGCCATGGCTGCAAAATAAATCCCTGCCTGTCTTAAAAAAGCTTTGTACAGATCTTTTTCCTTTAAGAGGATGCTTTCATCCATCATATCCATATAGACCCCGGCACCAATGATCCATTCCCATTCAGGAATGGCAGCCACATAGGACAGCTTGGGGGAAAGAGTCTCCGAATTCAGTTTTTGCCAGGAATAGGATACGAATCCTCCTCCCGGCTCTTTTGCCGCCCTGTTCTGTTGCTGAATGATTTTAACTCCTTTTGGGTCGGTCAGATCCCAGACGCTCTTTGTCCCTTTGGTGATTTTCCCGTTTGTAAACAAAGGCAGCCCGCCATAAATACTCCCGAAAAAATAGCCTTCCTTTTCAAGCCGAAGTGTTGATATCCTTTCCAGGACTTCTTCCTGGATTTCATCTTCCACATCTTTCACATATTCTCCGGTCCCGATTCCCCATCCAAAGGGTTCAAAATACCTAACAAATGAAATTTTCGGATGCGTCAGCCCCCCCATTTCTCCTGGTTTTGACCAGACATAGGAATAAAACCCCTCCCCTTTCTCCTTTACGATTTCAATCATATCCCTGACCACATATTTGCCTGTTCCCGACATAACCTCCATCATGTTTTTGCCTTCGAGCTCAGGCCTGTCTGCAAACAGCTCTTCAATTCCATCCATGTTAAATGCGAAATAATACCCCCGGCCCCGGTTAAACCGTATGGGCCTTAAGGCATCCTTTATCATCTTTCCGATTTCATCCCTGGATTTTGTATTCTTATTTTCATGATAGATGTTCATGGCTACGGCATGAGCTTCGTTCACACGATCCTGAATGGAGTTCTGAAGCCTTTTCCCGGTCTGGTTTCGCATATAGTTAATATATTCGATAACGATCTGAACTTCGGTCTTCAGTTTTTCTTTTTCTTTAGCAATAAATTTTTCTTTTATGGCTGCCGAGTCCTGTTTGAAAGATTGATATTCATTCTGAATCCATAAGAGGTAAAGAACGGTAAAGGAAACAAAGGTGACAAACAGCATATTATTCAAAAGAAGTTTTTTTATGCTGACCATGATATTTTCCCCTTCTTTTAATGGAATAAGAAAAGGCTGAAGAATTTCTCCTGTTTTTAATCCACAGGCTCAAGAAACCATTTTTGATAAAATTTCTTTATAAAACCCTTTGATTCAATAGTCTGATGGGCCTGTCTGAGTTTGTCACGGGTTCCGGCTGGTATTTGTTTGCTCGCCCCCACATAAATGGGAGAGGGGGGGAAAAACGGTGCAGTGATGATTACCAGTTTTTTACCGGCTTCCGGATTGTTTGCCATAAAAGACCGAAGGAAATTCAAATCTCCCAGCAGGCCTGATATCCGGCCTGCCAGAAGCTTATCCATATTTTGAAACTGTATGGGTTGAAAGTCAAAATATCGTTTAAATTCAGTGTCATTCATGAGCCGGTGGTTAAACTCAGTGGAATAAAACACATTTTCCCGGATTCCCCAGATCTGTCCCGGCTGCATGAAATCATCAAGGGTATTAAAAACCTGGGGAGAATTACTTTTAGGCATGACAATGCTGATCTGCTCATTCCCACAGACGCCAATATAGTCAATGAATTCTTCGCGATCCCTGGTCCATGACAAATTGAGTATGATGTCCAGGGTCCCGGCCTTCATATATGCAAGCGCCCTGCTCCATGGAAAAGCAACCCATTCGGCCTTGAACCCGGCTTCTGATAAAAGGGCGTTGACCAGATCCACATAATATCCTGACCAATTGCCTTCAGAGGTTTTAAAACTCCAGGGTTTTAAATCAAACACAAACACGGAAAGAGACCGTTCCTCTGAAAAAACTTGTGTCATCATACAGAGGACAATTAAAAATGAAACAAAACTTTTTATAAAAACGGCTTTTGTTTTCATACAGCTTGAGTGAATTCTCTCTTTATTAAAAAAAAGCTTGAACGAAATACGCTTTTTTGTCAATTCAAATATCATTCAAATATCATTCAAATAATTTGTATTGCACAAACCAATGGTATACGTTAAACAGCATTAAAATGAGATAAACCAGTAGAAACATGACAGTATTATCACAGGACAATAATGAACTGAGGCTGGCCCGGGACTTTGTTCTATACACGGGCAGTCATATTTTTCTTACCGGGAAAGCCGGTACCGGGAAGACCACGTTTCTTCACCAGCTGAAAGACAATTCAGACAAACGTCTGGTTATAACGGCCCCCACCGGCGTTGCGGCGGTTAATGCCGGAGGCGTCACCCTCCATTCTTTTTTCCAGCTACCATTTGGACCTTTCATTCCCGGCGGCCAAACCCATGAAGTGAACCGTCAGCGAATGTTCAGGTTCAGCCGGGAGAAAAAAAAGACCATCAAAAGCCTTGATCTTCTGGTCATTGACGAGATCAGCATGGTCCGGGCCGATCTCTTAGACAGCGTGGATGCGGTTCTCCGGGAGCAGCGCCGCAGTGATCAGCCCTTTGGCGGGGTGCAATTGCTCATGATCGGGGATCTGCACCAGCTCTCTCCTGTGGCAAAACCGGACGAATGGCAGCTCTTAAAACAGCATTACGAATCCGTATATTTTTTTTCCAGCCATGCCCTTGGCCGGACAAATTTGATCACCATTGAACTCAACCATATTTTCCGCCAGTCCGATGCAAGGTTTATCCGGCTACTCAACCAGGTCCGGGATAACCGGTTGGATGCAAAGACCATTGGGGAACTGAACCAACGATATATCGAAAATTTTACCCCTGAAGAAAATCAGGGCTATATTACCATGACCACCCACAATCACAGTGCCGATACCATCAACATGACAAGGCTTGACGCACTGGCAGGAAAAGAATACCGGTTCGATGCCGAGGTGTCCGGAGACTTTCCGGAGCATGCCTTTCCTGCCCCGGAGACCCTGACTGTCAAAAAGGGCGCCCAGGTCATGTTTTTAAGAAATGATGCATCCTCTGAAAAACGATATTACAATGGCAAAATCGGAAAAATCACCCGCATTTCCGACCAACGGATTCATGTCATCTGTCCTGATGACCAAGACGAAACAGAAGTTGAACCCCTAGTATGGGACAATATCAAATATACGGTGAATCCTGAAACCATGGAAATTCAGGAGGAAATCATCGGCCGCTTCAAACAGTTTCCCTTAAAACCGGCCTGGGCTATCACCGTTCATAAAAGCCAGGGATTGACCTTTGAAAAAGCTGTCATTGACGTGAAATCCGCCTTTGCCCACGGGCAGGTCTATGTGGCCCTGAGCCGCTGCAAGAGCCTTGAGGGACTAGTGCTCAGCTCACCCATCCCGTCCCGGGGCATTGGAGCAGATGATGCTGTTTTAAATTTTGTTGAGGCCGTGAGACAAACCCCGCCTTCAGAAAACCGCCTCCAGGAAGCCAAAATAAGTTTTCAACAACAATTGCTGCTGGCGTGTTTTGATTTCCAATTGCTTCAGAACCGCCTTGCTTACCTGGTCCGGCTCCTGAAGGACTATGCACACCTGGTCCGGATTTTTGGCTCAAAAGATATGGACCGGCGAAAGGATATGGCCCAGGAGCAGATTTTCATTGTCAGTGAAAAATTTAAACAGCAATTGTGCACCCTTTTTACGACCCAGACCCTGCCGGAGTCGGATGCCCACATCCGGGAAAGGGTGGCCAAAGCATCCCAATGGTTTAAGGACAAATTTTACCTGATTTTCAATGAGCCTGTTCAAAACCTGCAGGTGGAAACTGACAACAAAGAACTGGGTAAGAGGATTTCCAATGCCCTGAACAATTTAAACCAGGAAATTATCGTGAAGCTTGCCGGAATCAAGTCATGCGAAAACGGGTTTTCGCCGTCACGCTATCTAAGGTCCCTGTCAAAGGCCGAGATTGATTTTACCCCTGAAAAAATAAAAAAATCCAGGGAACCTTCCTATGGCAAATCCGACATCGAACATGAGGCATTATTTGACCAGCTCAAAGACTGGCGGTCAAAAAAAGCAAAAGAACAAAGCCTTGCCCATTTTCAAATTCTCCATCAGCAGGTATTGATCCAGATTGCCGTCAGCCTGCCCGATAATCCGTCAGACTTAAAAAAAATCAAAGGCATTGGCGAAAAAACATTTGAAAAATATGGCAAAGACCTATTGAAAATGGTTACAGCCTACCGCGAAAAACACGGGATTGAAAAAGTAACCGTGCCGGATATTAAAGAAAGACCCTTGGAAAAACCCTCTCCGGAAAAAACAAAATCCCCTCCAGACACCCGGCAGATCAGTTTTGATCTTTTCAATAAAGGTCTCACCATTACCGATATCGCCAAAGAAAGGGGTCTTGTGGAATCCACCATCCAATCACACCTGTGTTTTTTTATCGAACAGGGCCAAATCGATATCAACAGGCTTCTGCCCCCTGAAAAACAAAGCAGGATTGAAGCTTCACTTGCACGGGTCACGGACAATTCCCTGAAAACCGTAAAAACCGAGCTGGGTGACCCATACTCCTTTGGTGACATCAAGCTGATGGCAGCCCATCTGAAGTATCTATCATCCAAAAAGAGTCCAGATGATTGACATTACCGGGACAAAAGGGTTGTCCCGGGGGTTCCCGGTCAGGACCGACTCTTTTTATTCCAGAAATCTTTATCGTCCTTATCCCAGTCAGATCCGAATTTCTCCTTAAAATATAATTCAAGCTTCTTATACCAGGCTATCCATGGGTTCTTACCCTCTTCCCTGTCTTTTAAAACATCCAGAAGAAAATTTTCGATATTGATCATTTCCTCTTTGGGAATATAGGAGCTTGCGCCGCCAAGATAGGATCTTTTGATATTCTCCGGACTTAAGGCATGGGCAGTGAGCATTACGGTTATGATATTCCTTTTTTTGGCCATTCCCAGGAGCTGGTAACCGTCCACACCCATGATATCCAGGATGGCGATATCGAATTTTTCGGTTTC
>CAZWMY010000147.1:0-9907 GCA_964635025.1 uncultured Desulfobacula sp.
ACTGTGATATAATTTACGTTTGACCCGGGTCAGTTCAACACCTGTATGACCAGACCATCCATGCGTTTAATCTTGCCGAGCAATACCGGGTCCCGGTTTTTGTCATGAGTGACGAGGCTGTCGGCCATTTGCGGGAGCGTATGGACATTAAGCCTGTTGTTCAGATCATAAACCGATACAAAAAAAGCGGGGCTGCTGCTTTCGGTACAGAAGAAAAAGACGGGGTGCCGCCCATGCCGTCCTTTGGCGAGGGCGAAAGCATTACAGTCACCGGATCCACCCACAATGAATTCGGGGTTCGCAAAACCGATGATCCCATGGTTCAGGAAAGGCTGGTCAGCCGCATCAATAATAAAATCTTAAACAACCAGGATAAAATCGTTCAAAGCGAATCCTATTATACGGATGATGCGGACGTCATCGTCATTGCCTACGGTTTCACGGCCCGAAGTGCTTTTTTTGCCGTGGACCAGCTTCGGAAAAAAGGTAAAAAAGCAGGGCTGCTCCGATTAAAAACCATCTGGCCCTTTGCCGATCATTTGATCAAAGAAGTGAGCAAAACAGGGAAAAAACTTTTTGTCCCGGAAATGAACAGCGGACAGGTCTACGGGGAAATCCGGAAATACGCAGACTGTGAGGTCATCCCTTATAACCAGACCAATGGCAGAATCATTCACCCCAAAGACATCATTGAGCAAATTGAAAGGATTTTATAATGGCAAGGGATCTGGATGCCTATTTACGGCAGGAAGTAAAATCAACGCCCTTCTGTCCGGGCTGCGGGCATGGGATTTTGATGAACATTATTTTGCGGGCCATTGCAGATTTGCAGCTCGACATGAAAAATATTTTATTTGTATCCGGGATCGGGTGTGCGGCATGGATTCCCAGCCCCCATTTTAACGGAGATACCCTTCATACCCTTCACGGCCGGGCCATTGCCTTTGCCACGGGTGCCAAAATGGCCAACCCAAAGCTGAAAGTCATTGTGATCAGCGGTGACGGAGATTTAACCTCCATCGGTGGGAATCATCTGATCCATGCAGCTCGCCGCAATACGAGCCTCACCGTTATCTGCGCCAACAACATGATATACGGCATGACCGGCGGCCAGGTGGCCTCCACTTCGCCCATAGGTGCCATGACCGCCACCACCGGAGACGGCAACCCCTACCGGCCTTTTGATCTCTGCCGCCTGGTGCTGGGTGCCGGGGCTGAATATGCAGCCCGGTTCAGCGTGACCCAGCCCTTAGTCCTCATGGCTGCCATTAAAAAAGCCTTGAGCATGGATTCTTTTACCTTTATTGAAGCCTTATCCCCCTGTCCGACCCAGTTTGGCCGCCGCAACAAGGCCGATTCATCGGTACAGATGCTCAAAGCCCTGATGCCGGACTGCGTTACAAGAGAACAAGCCTCAAAAATGGACAAGGCTGTGTTAAAGACCAAGATCATTACAGGAGAATTCAGCCATGAGTAAAGTCAAACAAGTCCGTTTGATCGGATTCGGGGGTCAGGGTGTAGTCTTGGCTGGAACGATTTTAGCCCATTCCGCCATCAAGGACGGCCGATGGGTGGCCGGGTCCAGCGCCTATGGCGCCCAGGCCAGGGGCGGCACAGCCCGGTATGATGTAATTGTGGCAGAGGATCAGATCAAATTCCCCCACATGATCAGCACGGATATCCTGATTGCGTTTTCCCAGAAAGCCTATGACGAATCCCTTGGACAGTTGTCTGAAGAAAATGCTCTGGTGATCTATGACGATCTCCTGGTCAAACCCGAGACCCTGACCAAAGCCGTCCAAATCGGTGTGCCGGCCACAGACAGAGCCATCAAGGATCTGAACAACAAACAGGCCGCCAATATGGTCATGCTGGCAGCCTCAGCCGTGCTGACGGGTCTGACAAGTCAGGCCTCCCTTTTGAAAGCTTTGGAAGAAAACAGTGCCGCACGTTTTCTGGAAATCAACCAAAAAGCCCTTGCACTGGGACAAGAGATCGGGCTTAACATTCAAAAAAATATAAATAGGAAAGAATAAACCCATGGCCGTAGAAGGAAGAACCCATAAACCGGTTGTCGATATCGAACGTTGCAGTTTCTGTGCTGCATGCATGGAAGCCTGCCCTGCGGAAATCATGCCGGAAATGCGTCAGGAAATAGACAGCATGCGCGGCAAAATTTATTCGGATGAGGACAGAGAAGTCCATCTGAAAGAAGACGATACCATTCAATTGCCCAAATGCCAGAACGCCTGCCCGATTTCTCAGGATGTCCGGGGTTATATCCGTCTCATCGCAAGAAAACAATACAAAGATGCTCTGGAGCTGATCCGCACCGCCAACCCCCTGCCCTCGGTCTGCGGATATGTCTGTCATCACCCCTGTGAATCCGCCTGTGTCCGGGGCAATCTGGATGAAGCCTTGTCCATCCGGTCCCTGAAGAGGGTTGCAGCCGGTCTTGCATCCTCGTCCCTGGCGCCGGTCAAACCCCTTGCATCCATAAACAAAAAGATTACCATTATCGGATCAGGACCGGCCGGGCTTGCGGCTGCCCATGAACTGGCAAAAATCGGATACAAGGTTGAAATCATAGAATCCTATCATCGGCCCGGCGGGCTTCTCGCCTGGGGAATTCCTGAATTCAGGCTCCCCCGTGAAATCCTCCAAAGGGATATTGATTTTATCACACAGACCGGGGTAGAGATCCGCACCGGAATTGAATTTGGCAAAGATATGACTCTTTCTGATCTTGAAAAAGCCGGGACAGATGCCGTCATTATTGCCACCGGCACCCAGACAGGGCTGAAGCTGGAACTTGAAAACGAGAGCGATTATGAAGGCTATTTCGAATGCCTTCAGTTTTTGCGCAGCATTTCAGATGGAATGAAAATAAAACCGGGAAGGCAGGTCATTGTGGTGGGCGGAGGCAATGCAGCCATGGATTCAGCCCGCTCCGCCCTGAAACAAGGGGCTGACAAAGTGACCCTGATCTATCGCCGCGGTCCCCTGGAAATGCCGGCAGACAAAGAAGAAGTCAAAGCCGCCATTGATGAGGGTGTGGACATCCGATTTTATACCATGCCCCTGACGTTTACCAGCAAAGGCAATCGCATCACAGGCCTTTTATGCGCCAAAACCGAACTAAAAGACCAGGACGGCCAGGGGGGGCGGCCAAAGCCGGTTCAGATCAAAGGCTCAGAGTTTATGATACCGGCAGATATGGTCATCTCTGCCGTGGGCCAGAAAGCCGACCATACCCCCATGAACAATGGCTTAGGATTAAAGGGGATACCCCTCACCACCGATACCGATACCCTGACCACAAACCTGCCAAGGGTTTTTGCAGCCGGTGATTTTGCCCAAGGCTCATCCACTGTTGTGGAAGCCATGGCTGATGGGAAAAAAGCAGCAAAAAAGGTTCACGAGTTTTTATCCGGATTAAATAAATAAAAAGATTATACAAGGTGAAATACATATCATGACGGAAACAAAGCAAATCCTTCCCAAAGAATGCAAATTTGAAGACACCCGCCGCAACCCTCTTGAACCTGAAGCCGGATCAGATGAGGATGCCGCTGTCAAAGAGGCCCGGCGATGCCTTGGCAATCATTTCTGCCAAAGCTGCGATCTTTGCCGCCTCACCTGCCCTGAGCTATGCATCACGCGCAACCCGGCCAATGGCCGCATTGAGATTGATCTCGAATTCTGCAAAGGGTGCGGCATCTGTGCCTTTATCTGCCCGAGAAAAGCCATCAAAATGGAAAGGGAGGAATAAGGCCTCTATTTGCATTCAATCGTTATGGCTTTTTATTCCAAAGCCTTTGAAATCCTTTTGGAAAAAATACTGCCGATGCGCCGGTAAAATGTAACTGCCACGCCTGGATACCGATTGAAAATATCCACAATATTCATATTTGAAATTCTTAACACGGATGTGGCTGCCTTGCAAACGGCCGAAGTCGTGTAAAAGCCCTTTTCAACCATGGATGACCAGCCGAACACTTCTCCAGGCTGTTTCAGTGTACAAAGGATCCGGTCCTCCTCCCTGACCGTAAGATCAATACTTCCCTGATCAAGAACATACAAATAATCCCCCCGGCTTCCTTTTTCAAAGATTGTTTCTCCGGCTGCATAATCCTTTTTGGAACATCCCTTTTCAATTTCCTTGATGACAACAGGATCAATGCCTTCAAAAAATTCTAAATTCTGAAAATCCATTTTTCCCCCCTTTTAAAAACTGACAAGTTCTTGTTTAAAAAAACCGATCCAAAATGGAAAACAAACATTGGCTGGAGCACGAGCAGTAGTGAAGAAGAAAAACGCGAAACCCTGTACCTTATGAAACAGAACAACCGGTTTTCATTTTATTGTATATCAATCCGGTATAGATTAAAAGAAATTTTATATTTCAGCACGAACCAACCTACAATTTGCCCAAATAAAAATTCATTTTATCCCTGTTCTGGTGTAATTTCTCACACAACCAAGTTTAAGAACATTTCTGCAAATGCTTTCGGTATCAATTACATTTTCATCAAAGCTGATTTTTGAAATTCCTTTACAGGCATTTTAAATAAGCATTAGGTGAATTCATCGCCCGGCTGATACAACAATGGCTGATGAAAAAAAATGTCGCGACACAGTATAAAGTCGATCCTGAAAAACTCATATCCCGACGGCCAGCCAGGATAATATTTCATTTATTTTTTCCCATGGGCGGGTTTGGATTGTATTCCGGGATCATCTGCCTCAATACCTTCCTTATATGGTCCTGGTTTCTATTTTTTGCCGCATCTTTTAGTTCTTCTATTTTGTAAATCAACTGGTCTATATCTCCTGTATGGCCGCTCAACACCATAATCTTTCGATGGCCTGTGGAGACAACATTCTCCTGATCCGTCATTAATTCTTCATACAATTTCTCACCCGGCCTTAACCCGGTGTATTCTATTTTAATATCAATATCCGGTTCAAAACCTGAAAATTTTATAAGATCCCTGGCCATGTTATCTATTTTTACAGGTTCGCCCATTTCAAGAATAAAGATTTCCCCACCCCTTCCCATGGCACCGGCCTGAAGAATTAACTGGCAAGCCTCAGGAATCAACATAAAATATCTGATCATTTCAGGATGGGTTATGGTGACCGGCCCTCCTTCCTCAATCTGCTTCTTAAAAAGCGGGATCACGCTGCCTGCACTGCCGATAACATTTCCAAACCGGACCGTTATAAAACTGGTTTTCAAATTTTCTTTTAAACTATTATATTGAAGAATCATTTCTGCAACTCGTTTGCTGGCCCCCATTACATTTGCCGGATTTACTGCCTTGTCCGTGGAAATAAGAACAAATTTTTTACTTTGAAATTTAATAGCGGCATCAACAAGATTTTGAGTTCCCATGATATTGTTTTGTACTGCTTTTACAGGGTAAAGTTCAAGCATAGGGACATGTTTATATGCCGCAGCATGGAATACAATCTGGGGGGTATGCTTTTCAAAGACAGATTCGATTTCATTCCTATTTTGAACATCACCTAAAACAGGAAGTATTTTGATATGGGGGAATTCTTTTTTAAGCTCCAGATCGATTTCGTACAGGGGTGTTTCCGCTCTTTCAAAGAGGATTATTTTTTCAGGATCAAATTTACAAATCTGTATACATAACTCGCGGCCGATGGAACCTCCGGCGCCGGTGACCAGTATCCTTTTTTTTCCTAAATATTCACCGATTTTGTCCTTTTCAAGACTAACCGGCTCCCTACCCAAAAGATCCCTATATTCAACCTCTCTGATGGAGTTGATCGTAATTTTCCCATTTATTAATTCGCTCATACTTGGGACGGTTTTAAATAAAATTCCGGAATCTTTACAGATATTGACGATTTGTCTCATTCTTTCCCTGCTCAGAGACGGAATGGCAATAATAACTTCCTGGGCTCCTGTTGTAAGGACGGCATTTGCCACACTGTTGATCCGGCCCAAAACCGGAATTCCATGTATTTTTCTCCCGGCTTTTGAATTATCATCATCTAAAAAACCATTAACATGGTATTTTAGAGATGCATCCTCAATAATTTCCCGACAAATTTTTTCTCCGCAATCCCCTGCACCGATGATAATAATACCCTTGCTATGCCTGGGAGTGAATCTGAACATTTTTAAAAATGTCTCTTTCAAATCCTGTATTCCGATATTTTCAGTAAATTGTTCAAACGCCAGCCTTGTTATCACTCGCAACCCGGCAACACAGATCAAAGTTAGGCTCCAGTCAATAATAAAAACGGATCTTGAAACATTTTCAAATCGATTCACATATAAAACAACGGCAATAATGGTCAAACTGCTGAGGATTGTGGCTTTAACGGTATTTAATAAATCGTTTATGCCTGTATAGCGCCACATGCCCTTATACATATCAAAAAAATAAAAGTATAAAATTTTGATTCCCAAGACATAGGGCAGCATATTGAAAAATTTTTCCAGGGCATATTCAGGAATAATAAAATCAAATCGAATCAAATGAGCTATATAAAAAGAAATATATAAAAGAAGAATATCAATTGTAAAAATAATATACAGATTTCTGGATATTCGGATTTTCATAAAGCAGGCGCCTTTTTTCTAATCATATAAGAAAAACCGATAAAAACCATACTGCTTACGGCATATAATAGAAAAAGAAATCCGATACCATATGATCGCAATAGAAGAGCAGCGGAACCGACAATCAACTGACAGACGCCATACCCTGAGGATACCTTCCAATGGTCCTTTCCCATCTCATTAACCATTATCTGATAAAGATGTTTTCTATGAGCTTTGAGCAATGATTCTTTCTTTTTCAACCGGATCGCCATGGTGGTCAGTTCATCCATATAAAAAAGGAAAAGAAATCCGGTCATACAGAAAAAATCAGCCATGTCTCGGGCAATAAAAATAACCATCAACGCGAAAACGAAGCCTAAAAAAACACTCCCGACATCCCCCATAAAAACGCGGGCAGAAGGAAGATTGAAAAATAAAAAAGCCCCCGATGAAAAGACCATAGACATGGCCAATAAAGAGAATCTCACATCACCATCAATACTATGGATAAAAATTCCGAGTAACCCAAAAGCCAGAACAGCCGAGATTCCTGCTATCCCATCGATTCCGTCCATAAAATTATAGAAATTGGCCGTACTCACAATAAATAATATCATAAAGGGGAACAAGGCATAATAATCAAATTGGGATCGATAAAAATAATACATCATCACAATGGCAGCACATAAAACCTGTGAAAAAAGCCTTAAAGAGACCGACAAATCCACGCGGTCTCCCAAGAGACAAACAAAGGATAGCAAAACGGCCGGTACCCAGAAAAAACCTGGAAGCTCAAGTAAGAGTGCTGAAAAAATAAATGTGAGCACAATCCCGATGCTACCTCCCTTTGGCGTATTTCTATTATGGGAACTTCTATGCGTGGGCCGATCTATCATATTGAGCCTGCCTCCATATCGGAACACAAGCCAAGCTCCCAAGCCGCCCAATATCATCGGAAATACTATATATAGGAAAAATGATATTACTTTCATAAATGCATCATTTAGCTCTTTTCTTTTCTAAATACCAGTCAATAGTTTTCCGGATGCCCTCATCCACAGTAATTTTGGGCTTCCATCCAAGACAATGATGAATTTTTTTTGAATCCACAACCATGCTTTCCCACAGGCTTTCATATGCCTCCTTGCGATGGAGCAGAATCAGCACATATTTGAAAAACACCGAAGGAAAATAAAACAGCCGGGGTTTTAATCCAAGCTCCTTTGATATTTTTTTAATTAATTGGGGTGTTGATAGGGGCATATCATCGCTAACAAAAAAGGTTTCTCCGGATGCTTTTTCATGGACAACACATTCTGCAATCGCATCCACAAGGTTATCAACGGCAATAAAACTTCTTTTGTTATTGATACCGGCAAACGGTAGGGGAACCCCTGAATTAATAAGATCGAGCATTTTCAAAAAATTTGCTTTTACACCCTGACCGTAAACAAGAGGAGAACGAATAATAACGACTTCAAGACCTGTCTTTGCCTCCAGTTCCCTCAACTCTTTCTCTGCTTCAAATTTTGAAATTGTATAAGTGTTGTATGGTTTTTCATCATTTCCCTCGTTTAAAAAATCAGGGTTCTTTGTCGATTTACCGTTCACGCCAATGGAGCTGATAAAAACAAACCGTTTTATTTTTTGCTGAACTGCCTGCTCTGCAAGGTTCCGGGTTCCATCCACATTCACGCTCGTAAATTCTTTTTGCATAATATGCTCATTTTTTTTTCTGATATGAACCAACCCAGCCAAATGAACGACAACCTCTATATTTTCGAGAGCCTGCCTGAAATCGGTTTTCCCATTCAGGGTATCAAAATATCGGATATTACACCCTGTATGAGAAAGATAGTTCGAATCAACACTCACTTTCCTAACAGCGCAGGTAACATTATGTTGTTGTATCAAAATCGGAACCAATGCTCTTCCAATAAAACTACTCGCACCGGTTAATAAAATATTCATAATTTATTATTCCAGGTAACCCGTTTGTCTTTTTTAAAATAATTCCCCATGACGCCGATGATGGCTCTTAAAAAAAATACCGGTTTAATCAAAATGGCAACCTTGCCGAAATAATATTTTTTATATAGATGATAAAATGAGAAATAATATGACCAAATAGCCTTATAGCTATTCAATTTACTGCTCTGCCCACCAAAGTGAATGAGGGTTGCAGAAGGATCATACACCACCTTCAAGCCCCGATCCCTAACTTGCCTGCAGATATCGGCATCTTCCGCATACATAAAACTGAATTCGTCAAACCCCCCAATATCTCTGAACAGTTTTCTTGAAATCATCAGGGCTCCGGCAGAAACCGTATCAACCTTTTGCTCGACCGAATAATCCCTTTGATCCTGATAATACTCCAAGTCTTTTTCTGGTAAAAATCTTTTTAAAAATGGAAAAAATTTTATTAAGCCAAAGGCAATACCTGGAAAGTTTCTGCATGAAACCTGTAATGTGCGGTCAGGATTTAAAAATTTTGGCCCAACAACACCAACTGAAGGGTCATGATGAATCTTTTTAAACAGGGAGCTCACAACATCATTTAAAAAAATCATATCGGAATTCATAAAGAGCAAATACTCACCAGAAGCAGTCAGAGCCGCTTTGTTATTTGCCTTTGAAAATCCGATATTTTTTTCATTATAGATATAACAATAATTTTTATACTCAAGGGTTGAAAGGGTTTCATAAGAACCATCCCTTGAGGCGTTATCAATGACAATCACCTCAAAACAATTTTTCTGGGTGTGACAAAAGACGGATTCAATACATTTTTTTGTTAAGTCTTTGGTATTATAGTTAATAATAATAATAGAAACATCCATTGGCTCTTTAACTATCTACTTTCATCATTTGTTCATATCATTAAAACTTCAATATTTTGTTTCAACTATATCATAACCATTAGTATAGCGCACCAGTCAGAATAATTATTCGACGCAATGTGCCATCATCCTGTCCAATTGAACTTTTTTGATTCCAAATATTGTAAGCATTCGGACATAAATATTTATAATATTGCTTCATAAGCCCTCAAATTAAATTTTATCGGATTATTCAGCTTGCCGTGGTTATAACGCCAGACTAATTTTCTAAATCTGGAAATCAATTCCGATATTCCACCAAATGCTGAAAAACCATAAACCTTAGGCTTAAGCCACTTCCAAAAAAGCTCAACAGGATTGTATTCCGGAGAATATGTGGGCAAATATAAAAGGCGAATGTTTGTGTGCCGTTTCAGAAAATTTTTGACTTTCTTTGATTTGTGAATGCTTGCATTGTCCAGAATGATTACAATTTGTTTTC
>CAZWMY010000148.1:0-9885 GCA_964635025.1 uncultured Desulfobacula sp.
TCTCACCTCCATGGCAAGATTATAGCATAATGTCATCTTGAATGCAAATCAGAATTATTTGTGTCGATGAAAAACCAAGTATTCAGGCCCTTGAAAGAAAGACAGGTTATATTTTAACTGACAGCGGCAAAGTTGCACGGGCCTATAAGAGCACTTATCAAAGACATGGGGTTTTAAATTTATTTGCAGCCTTGGAAGTTCCAACTGGAAAGGTCCTTGGAAAAGTAACAGAAGCAAAAAAGAGAGTTGATTTCCAATGCTTTCTAAATGAAATCGTAGCTGACTATAGACCGGATCAAGAGCTTCATATTATCATGGACAACTACTGCACACATAAAAAAAATAACGTTTGGCTGGAAAACAATAAAAATGTCCAGTTTCATTATACTCCAACTTCAGCCAGCTGGTTGAACCAAGTTGAAATTTGGTTTGGTATTTTTTCCAGAAAAGCATTGCGGGGAGCTTCATTTTCATCTAGAAACGAAGTGAAGAACCGAATTGAGGATTTTATCGAGCGTTACAACCCAACCTCAAAGCCGTTTAAATGGAGAAAAAGAGAGGTCGTTGGATCACAGATTAAAAATACTATAGAAAACTTAATTATTTAAGCAATAGAAATGATTGCTCATCATCGGAGGGGTCGAAAGAAGGAAAAAACACAGGATGGCAGAAAGTTGAGACCGTATAAGAGAAGATGGAGGGTTGAAAGGCTGTTTGCCTGGCTCCAGAATTTCAGAAGGCTGGTTGTAAGGTACGAATATCATGCAGAAAATTTCCTGGCTATGGTTCAGCTTGGATGCATAATCATTTTACTGAGATTATTTTGAGATGGCTTGTAGTGACATTTTGAAAGATTAATGGAATAAGGATGGGGGCAAGTCCCTCAAGATAAAACAGCTTAATAAAGTGAAACCTCATCTATTTATCAGAGAAACTGTTGTCAAATCCAGAAAAGGCAAAAAAAATATCCAGCATAAGCGGGTAGAATCCATTCAAACTCCCAATGGGCTTAGACAGGCTCTGGTGTTAATCCTGGGGTTTGTGTAATTTTCATGTTTTTCTTGACAAATTGAAAGTTTCTATCCTATATTCCCTAACCTTTGAGACATTGTTTGGTATCTGAGATAGAAAATGGCAGGTTACCGATATTGATCTGAGAAGGAGCATTTCCGATGGATGAATGGTTGCCGTATAAAATAAATCATAAAATAAGCTGTATTTTAAACGGCATTCTTTACAGAAGTTTTTACAGATATATTTATAGAAAACATTTAAGGTATGAGGGTATATATAAGGTTCAGAACTATCGGGTATCAAGCATACGCTTTATGAAGGATGCGGATATGAGAGACCGATTGTCTACCTCCCCATTTTTAAATGAAAGCAGCAGGATTTTTGATGTGGGGGCTGAAACTGGAATATGGGCAAAGGCGGTTTATCAGAAATATCGATCATTCATGTATCTGTTTGAGCCGAACCCAGACTCTGTCAAAAAACTTAAAATGGAATTCAAGGATGAAAAAGTCCAGATACTGACCTGTGGTCTAGGCCCGGAAAACAAGAAAATGATGCTTTCTCTTTTCGGTATGGGGTCTTCGACTTTCAACTCGTGTCCACATTATTCAGATGCCCAGAAGGTGGAAATCAAACTGAGGGATGTTTTGGAGGTATTTAACGAGCTTGAAATCCAGGAGATTGACCTGATTAAGATCAATATTGAGGGTGGAGAATACGGGCTTTTAAGACGGATGATTGAAACTGGTCTGGTAAAGCGATGTAAAATAATCAGAGTTCAGTTCCATGACTGGTACCCGGACGCCTATAAATTAAGACAAGAAATTGTTAATAAATTGAAAGAGACTCATCAGGTTGAATGGAAATATAAGTTCGTCTGGGAGAGCTGGACAAGAAATGATCTCAAGTCGTCAATTCTTCCAGGGCAAAGAAAATAACAGCTTTTTATTATTTTTGTCTTCAACATTCATAATCGAGAATAGATATGCTGGATTCAAATATGATAAAATCATGTTTTTCGATTTCAGATGTAAAAATTATCAGTTTTGATATTTTTGATACGCTTGTTGAGCGACCGGCATTATATCAGACAGATATTTTTATCCTACTTAATAATATTGTAAAAAAAATTGTTGAAAAGAAGGATTTTAATTTTTATTCGATAAGGAAAAACGTTGAAGCAAGGGCTCGTGAGTATTATCAAAATAAAGGGATATATGAGGGAGAAATTACATTTAGACAGATCTATGATTATTTCGGCAAAGCATACCGATTTTCTGAAGAACAGGTCCGGCAAATAGCCGATGAAGAAATCAAACTTGAGAAGAGCCTCCTGACTGTCAGACCAGCTGGCAGAAGCCTATATGAATCTGCCCTCGCTTCTGGGAAAAAAATAATATGTATATCAGATATGTATCTTGATCGGTCTACTCTGAAGGATATCCTTGAGGTGACTGGATATAATCATGTGGAGGAGATTTATGTTTCTTCAGAAATTAAAAAACGAAAGGATACAGGAGATCTGTTCGATTATGTCCTTGAAAAAGAAGGGGTTGCACCATACTGTATGGTGCACGTCGGCGATAATTATGTTTCAGACGTGAAGATACCCTTAAAAAAAGGGATAACAGCCCATCACCTGCCTTCCGCAAGGATGCTTTTTTTTAATTCTAAAACTCGATATGGCCGATTGTGGAGTTCTGTCGAAGGCTACTCCCCTTATGAGCGGATGATTATGGGTTTTACCATAAATCGTTGGCCTGCAAACATACTGGATGCCGGATCCATTTTTCCTGGGAAAAAACATCTGGGTTATTTAGGCATTGGGCCGGTATTGTTTTCTATCGCTCAATACTTAAAAACCAATCAGGAAATACAGAAAGAATACGCTGTTTTGCATTTTGCTTCGCGTGACGGATTTTTACCAAGACAGGCATACGATTTGCTTTGTGGAGACACTCCGTCAGGTTTTATTCCTAGTCACTATCTGTATTGTGGTCGGTTGCTGTACAACATCGCCCATTATAATTCAAATCCCGACCGATATTTCCATCACAGAGTCAACAAGACAATTCTCAGTAAAAATATGACGATGGGGAATTTGTTTGATGCTTTGTGCTTGCCTGGGTTTCTGAGCAATGACGAAAACCGGAGGCATATTAGGCTGATGGATGATCGAAGGCAAAAATACAGAATAATGAAAGAAATCCTTCATGAAAGAAAAGTGGAGATAAGTTCTGTTCTGGACAGAAAGAAAAAGAATGTTACCGCATACTACCTTGCCGAAATCTGTTTTTCCGACAAAGGACGTGCAATTGTTTTTGATTGCGGCTATGGAGGGTCGGTCTCTGAAACCGTCACCAAACTGACAGGGAAAAAAATAGATAAGGCCTATTTATGGGAGACCTCCAGCAACAGAAAATGTGATAGGATCAATAGAACCCGGACCTTTTTATTGGGCAGTGATATCTCCAGGCTTAAAAAAAAAGGGATATGGCTTGTTCTTGAAGAACTTTTTTCTTCTCTTGAAAATTCCTGCATTGATATCGAATATGGTCAATCCAACTGCCGGCCTGTCTTTGATAGATCCAGACCATTATCTGAGGAAACTCGAGAGGATCTGATTCAGATCCAGAAAAATGCTATCGCATTTGTGCATGATATAAAAAAGCAGTTCAACCATTATATTTCTGATCTGGTCATCAACGATATTTCTTTTTCTCTTGAGCCCTTGGAGGCTTCAATGATGTCAATGACGGACATGAGCATAAGTTGTTTGAAACGGATTGTATTACCAGACAGCTTTTATTCTGATTTCCGGCCACTTTCTGAAAAGATTGAACCTGAGGGCAGTGAGTTCCTCCATCGGACAAATTTTGTTAATCGAAATTGCATGGTCAGCAAACCGCTTACGAATAATCAACTTCAAACCGGTAGCATAGGGATACATGTTCATCTTTTTTATATTGAGCAGTCACCGATTTTTATTGAAAGGCTGAAAACATTGGAGAATCCTTTTGACCTGCTGATATCGGTTTGCTCTGATAAAGATAGAAAAATTGCCAGAATCCTTTTTAATCGAAAGGTCCTGCCACTTTTGAGAAACATCGTCCTGAAGACCGTATCTAACAGAGGAAGAGATGTGGCTCCCTGGCTGGTAGGATTTAAGTCAGAACTTGATCAATATCAGTACATATGTCACGTCCATTCAAAAAAAAGCCCTCATTTCGGATGGGGAGAACAATGGCGGGATTATCTCCTTGATAATCTGATTACCAAGGAGTCAGTTCTGGATATTATCGCCCATTTTGAATCAGATAAAAATATAGGCCTTATTTTCCCGCCGATTTATAAAGAACTCGTCAATATCTGGACGAGGGTATCCCATATTGAGGATATAGATCGGCAAAATTGTGAGAAAATATTGAGAAAAGCCGGAATTAATCAATACATTACAAAACAGATGTTCCACTTTTCACCAGGAACTATGTTCTGGTACAGGCGTGAGGCACTTCTGCCATTGCATCATTTGAATTTGACCGAAGCATCGTTCCCAGAAGAACCGGTTTCCATAACCGGTTCGTATGCGCATGCCATAGAACGAATCCCTTCCATTATCGCCAAGTCCCAGGGGTACAGGACGTTTTGCTATATTCGCCAGTCAGATCTTATCAACAGTTACCATAAAAAACTTTTTTTAATGGAAGGTGAGTCAAGGACGGAAACAGTTTGGGAATTGAAAAATAGATTATTAGCGGGCATCAGAAAAGTAATGATAGCCATATTCCCAGTGGGAACTATCGGGTACCGGCTCAGTAAAAAGATATATGATAGACTTAGGGAAAACGCGCACTGATATGGATTGAGTTTTTATAAGTGATCTTGATGGAAGCCTCGGTCGGATCTACGAATAGGTCTTGCACGAAATAATCCGAAAAAGTGGCAATCTTATGGCGAATATACAGATCCAATAAAAATATTGTATTTATAAATTCAATATGATAGGGGTTTGGAATACCAGTATACGAAACAGAATATCATGAAAAGGCAGATACAAGACAACCCAATGCTTGTTCCATCGATAATGAAATCAGATAAAATCTGTATATTGATCGGAGTGTATAATGGCATGGATTATCTTCATGATCAGATCGCAAGTATCATTAATCAAGATCATACTCGATGGGAAATGATAGCACGGGATGATGCTTCTGATGATTTTTCTCTAAATGAACTGAAGTATCACGCTGACAGGGACACCCGCATTAATTTAGTTCGGGATAATTTAGGGAATAGGGGCGTTGTTCAGAATTTTGGTCTTTTGATGGAAAAAGCATTATTAACATCAAGTGATTATTTTGTATTTTCCGATCAGGATGATGTGTGGATGCCTGATAAATTGTCTTGTCAATTGGAAGTGTTGCGAAAAATTGAAGTAGCATTTCCAGAGCAGCCGGTTATGGTTCATTCTGATTTGGAAGTGGTAGATAGGTCGCTACGCACCATTGCTTTTTCTTTTATGAAATATCAGGGCATCCGGAATCAGGTGGTTGAGCCTATAAAAAAATTGTTGATTCAGAATTTTGTTACCGGGTGTACGATGATGATTAACCGAAATCTTCTTGAAAAATGTTTGCCGATCCCCGAAACAGCCTTAATGCATGATTGGTGGGTTGCACTTTGTGCGGCTGCTCTGGGTCGAATTGGATTCATTAACAGACCTTTGTTGAAATATCGGCAACATGGTAAAAATAGTGTAGGTGCAAAATCAGTAGTTGCAGCATTGAACCCGTTTAAGGGTAGATGGTGCGATATCTGGCTGTCAGGAAGGAAGAATTTATCCCGATCTTTTTTGCAAGCTCAGTCTCTATCCTCCCGTATACTTGAACATGACCCAGATAATAAATATAAGCAGATTGTTAAGGCCTATGCATCATTATTGAATTTATCTCCGGTTCAGCGTGTATTTGAATTAAACCGCCAAGGTATTTGTGCCCAATCTTTTTTAATGCATCTGCTAACAGTATCTCGCCTTCTTGTCTTATGAGCAGCGTCTATTGGTTTGCCCCAGTGGCGGCTACAGGCAAATTAAAATTCAATTTCGAAAAACAAGGCTTTGAATAAAACTGATAATATGATATATGACCCGTTTGGCAAAGGGTTGATGAAGTCGACCACTCACGATGAAGGGATTTAAAAGTCAGTATGGCAAAAAAAAATCAGAGTATTGTTCAAGATATCATTTTCCATTTTAAGGGACTGTATGCTATCCGGAATCTATTATTGCAATTGACCATCAGGGATATTAAGTCAAAATATTTAGGTTCTTATCTCGGCTTTTTATGGTCTTTTATCCAGCCTCTGATTACCATATGTATTCTTTGGTTCGTTTTCAGGGTGGGATTTAAATCCGTTCCGGTTGACAATTGTCCTTTTATCCTCTGGTTACTTGCCGGGATAATCCCTTGGCTTTTTTTTGCAGATGCACTTAGCAATTCAACATCGGCCATACTTGATTATAGCTATCTTGTCAAAAAGATTGTATTCAGAGTAGGCATTCTTCCAGTCATCAAGCTTATTTCTGCTTTGGTAATTCATATATTTTTCATATGTTTTTTATTTTTCATATTTGTTTTATTCAGATATCCTTTCACACTTTACAGCATACAGGTTTTTTATTATCTTGCAGCCATGATAATTTTGATTATGGGGTTTTCATATATGACTTCATCGATTGTAATTTTCTTACGGGATGTCGGCCAAATTGTTTCAATGGCTCTTCAGCTTGGATTCTGGGGAACACCCATTTTCTGGTCATTGAACATGATTCCTGAAAAATATCATTTATTTTTAAAACTCAACCCAGTGTTCTATATCGTCAACGGATATAGGGATTCACTGATCAATAAAAAATGGTTCTGGGAGAACTGGGAATTAACAGTCTATTTCTGGAGCATCACAGTGTTATTATTTATTTTTGGCATATTAATATTTAAGATGCTTAGACCGCATTTTGCAGACGTTCTGTAAGAGAAAATGGATATATCACTAAAAAAAACTCAAGATACTGAAAATGCAATAGAGATCAGGCATCTGACTAAAATTTACAAATTATATAAGCAGCCGGTAGACCGGCTGAAAGAATCGTTTAGTATTTTTCGAAAACGATATCATCAAAAATTTTATGCTCTTGATAATGTCTCGTTTGATATAAGAAAAGGAGAGACAATTGGGATTGTTGGGAAAAATGGTGCCGGAAAATCAACATTGCTTAAGATATTAACGGGAGTATTGACCCAGACAAGCGGCAGCATTAAAATCAACGGTATGGTTTCGGCCCTTCTGGAGCTTGGGGCTGGCTTTAATCCTGAGCTATCCGGAATGGAAAATGTTTTTTTCAGTGGCATGATGTTTGGACATTCTAGAGAAAAAATGATGGAAAGACTGGATGATATATTATCATTCTCTGATATTGGCGAATACATTAACCAGCCGGTAAAAACATATTCCAGTGGAATGTTTTCAAGACTTGCATTTTCTGTCGCCGTGAATGTCGATCCAGAGATTCTTATTGTAGATGAGGTGTTGAGCGTTGGCGATATGAGATTCCAGCAAAAATCGATCAGAAAAATGGCTGAATTCAGGGAAAAAGGGAAAACCATTATTTTTGTTACACATGATGTAGGTGTCGTAAATAAATTTTGTACTCGAGCGATCTGGTTGGATAATGGTAAGGTTTTTAGGGACGGTATCCCAGAAAATGTGACAAGAAACTATATATCCACTATGGTATATGGGTTTGAGTCGAGTTTGAAAACTCCATCTAAAAATACAGGGGAATCAAAAGATGAATCAGGCATCCAATGGATGGATACATCCAAGAATGAATCTTTTGGTGAAGGAAATGCAAAGATTTACAGCGTTGCCTTGTGTGATGATCACAACAACAATATCAACCAAGTCGAACAGGGTCAAAAAATTATTTTCTACGCGAGAATCAAGAC
The DNA here is from genome assembly GCA_964635025.1 of uncultured Desulfobacula sp. GTDB lineage: Bacteria > Desulfobacterota > Desulfobacteria > Desulfobacterales > Desulfobacteraceae > Desulfobacula. The sequence goes on from CAZWMY010000148.1 coordinate 8,019, forward strand.
ATTTAGAGATCTTTATGACGTTGCAATTGGTATTATCTTCAAAGACAAATTGGGAAACAACATATTTACTGTCAACTCTTATTTATACGATGCACCCATCAATAAACTTGAGAACAACTATGACGGGTGCTTTCGAATTCATTTCGATTTTCCAAAGCTGGCCGTAGGTAAATATTCAATAAGCGCTGCCATAGCAGAGGGGACCCAAATGAGTCATGTGCAGCAGGATTGGGTTCATGATGTTTTATCAATCGATGTATTATCTCCGGATGGACTGGATGGTATGGGATGCTTCATCGCCATCCCTTCGGAGTCAGTTCGATTTGATTATGGGGTTATGGATTTGAGAGATGGCCTTAGGATGATATTATGAATGATTTAAGATGGACTGGAGAAAGGTTTTTGCCTGAAGTAGAAGGTGATGTTCAACTCGAACATATGCACAGATATCTCCTGACAGCGAAATTTGTAAAAGACAAAAAAGTATTGGACATTGCATGTGGTGAGGGATATGGATCAAATCTGCTAGCAGATTTTGCTGCATCTGTTACAGGAATTGATATCTCTCAAGAAGCAATCTGGCATGCTCAGGCCAGATATGGTAAAAAAAAGAATCTTTTTTTTATTCAGGGCGATTGTTCATCTATCCCATTAAAAGATAGCAGTGTAGATCTTATTGTATCCTTTGAAACAATTGAGCATCATGACAGGCATCAGGAATTTTTTCTTGAAATTAAACGGGTTTTAAAAAGAGACGGCGTGCTTATCATTTCCACCCCAGATAAAAAAGAGTACTCCGATATAACTGGCCATACAAATATGTTCCATATCAAAGAACTCTATTTTTCAGAATTTGAAAAAATAATAAAAGAAAATTTCAAGCATTATAAAATGCTTGGTCAGAAGATCAGGTATGGCTCATATATCTCATCACTTCAGTTAGGCAAAAAACAATTGTTTGTGTCTTACAAAAAAAATAACAACGGCATGATTGAAGAGGGGGAATCTTTTTTAAATTCGCTATATTATATTTCAATAGCGAGTGATAAAAAAAGCATCCCTCAAGGGATTTCAAGCTTTTATGAACAGCCTTTGGCAGAATCTGAACTTGTCAATCATCTTTCCAGCTCACTGAAAATTAAAACTGAAGAGTGCAACCGACTTTCAGAAAATAATGAAAAATTAAAAATGGAACTCCATATACGGAATATAATGATTGAACAGAAAGAAGAGTTTATTAATGCGCTTTTAAACAGCACATCATGGTATGTTACAAAACCGTTGAGATGGGCAAGACGAAAGATGACCCTCTTGTTTAATGTCAATACAGAAAAACCTTACAAATAAACTCGATTTTTTTTAGGATTAATTGCTGGAGTAATATTACTGGTTTGAGGGTAAAAAAAGATTTAAAGAGCCTGTAAATAATTCTGTGTAGCCGCTTTCGGTCGTTCTATAAAATTTTTAATAGGATATATTCATTGGATTATAAATTTTTTTGTAAAATACACAGTAAAAAATTCTTACACAGGCATGATGGCGAAAAGTGGAGAAAAGATTTGATTTATGGCCTGACCGGCTCTTCTGAAATTGAAAATCGGAATTTGACTCGATTAAAAGAAAATTTAAAGATCGATATCATTGAACTCAAAGGGAGTATATTAAATATTTGAAGTGGATCAGATCCAATAAAAAAAAGCGGAAAATTTTGTTAAAAAATAAGATCAATTTTTTCAGGAGTTTATGTTCCAATTCAGCTTAATGTTCTGGTTCAAGCCTTTTGCTCTTAGACAATTTTATAACAATATCGATAATAAGCATAAAGACATAAATAATTATAAAAAATATTGACATACTCCCTGCTGTT
>CAZWMY010000149.1:0-9633 GCA_964635025.1 uncultured Desulfobacula sp.
AAAGGAACGGCACGATATTGCCTATCACGCGCTAAAAAAAATAAAAGGAGTTGAATTGTGCCTCTCATTCCAATGGTTCTTGAACAAAGCAACAGAGGAGAGCGTGCTTATGATATTTACTCACGCCTTTTAAAGGACAGGATTATCTTTGTCGGATCCGCCATTGATAGTGAAATTGCCAATCTGATCGTGGCCCAGTTTTTATTTCTGGAATCCGAAGATCCGGAAAAAGATATCAGTTTTTATATAAATTCCCCGGGCGGAGTGGTTACGGCAGGGCTTGCCATCTATGACACCATGCAATACATCAAGCCTGATGTGGCAACGGTCTGTATCGGACAGGCCGCTAGCATGGGAGCGCTTTTGCTCGCAGCCGGTACAAAAGGCAAAAGAGTTGCCCTGCCTAATTCCCGGATTATGATTCATCAGCCTTTGGGCGGTGCCCAGGGACAGGCGTCTGATATTAAGATTCAGGCCAATGAGATTTTAAGGACAAGAGATACCTTAAATGAAATTTTGTCTCATCATACAGGACAAGATATTAAAAAGATATCCGAAGATACGGAAAGAGATTTTTTCATGTCGGCAAAAGATGCACTCGAATATGGAATTGTGGATAAAGTAGTAGCTGATAGAAGCGATCTGGAAGACGAAACAGAGGATTCTTCAAAGGAGTAGCTTATTATGGCGCGTAAGAATGAAGGCAATGATCATTTTTTTTGTTCTTTTTGCGGCAAGAATCAAAAAGAAGTAAAAAAGCTGATCGCCGGCCCAAGTGTATATATCTGTAATGAATGCATCAAATTGTGTGGTGAGATTATAGATGATGAAGAAAAAGAAAAGAAAGCCGACGCTCACGGCATCAAGGACATGCTGACGCCAAAACAGATTAAAGAGCTCCTGGATTCATATGTCATTGAGCAGGATCAGGCAAAAAAGGTCCTTTCCGTTGCTGTCTATAACCACTATAAACGGCTGAGTTCAACTGTTGAGAAGAAAAATGACGGCGTTGAAATTCAAAAAAGCAATATCCTGATTATCGGCCCTACGGGTTGCGGAAAGACACTGCTTGCCCAGACTTTGGCAAGATTTCTCGATGTTCCCTTTGCCATTGCAGACGCCACCGCTTTGACCGAAGCCGGTTATGTGGGAGAAGACGTTGAAAATATTGTTCTTTCTCTTGTTCAGAATGCGGATTATGACATCGAAAAAGCACAGAAAGGCATTATTTATATTGATGAAATAGACAAAATTTCCAAAAAAGGCGACAACCCCTCCATTACCCGGGATGTATCCGGCGAAGGGGTTCAGCAGGCTCTTTTGAAAATCATTGAAGGCACGGTTGCCAGCATTCCGCCAAAAGGCGGACGGAAACACCCGCAGCAGGATTATGTGAAAGTGGACACCTCCAATATTCTTTTTATCTGTGGAGGAACTTTTACAGGACTGGAAAAGCTGATTGAAAGAAGAATCTCAAAGAAAACCATGGGGTTTGGCGCAAAAATTAAAGCCAGGGAAGACAAAAATATCGGTCAGCTTTTTGCACAGCTTAAACCTGAGGATTTGATCAAATTCGGTCTGATTCCTGAATTTTTAGGCCGTCTTCCCATTATCACCTCCATTGGCGAACTCAATGAAAAATCATTGGTTAAAATTCTGACAGAGCCAAAAAATGCCCTTGTCAAGCAATATCAGGAATTATTCAAGATAGAAGGCGTGGATCTCCAATTTACCGATGAAGCCCTTGTTGCCATGGCCAAGGAAGCGGTTAAGCGAAAATCCGGTGCAAGGGGGCTTCGTGCAATTATGGAAGATACCATGCTTGAGATTATGTATGAAATCCCTTCAAAAGAGAATGTCAGGGAATGTGTGGTCGGCGAAGAAGTTGTACTCAGAAAAGAAGACCCGATCCTGCTTTATGAGCAACCTAAAAAGCAGGCATGAGGGGATAGCGAGTTTTAAAATTTAATGATCAATATATCAAAGTTTTTTCATCAGGATGGTTCTGAAAGTATAAAAAAACAACTTCCATTGGTCCCCTTAAGGGATATGGTGTTGTTCCCTTTCATCACAACGTCCGTATTTGTCGGGCGGGATAAATCCATTAAGGCCTTGTCCGAGGCCATGACAGCAGAAAAAAAAATTTTTCTGACCACACAAAAAGATCCGGAAATTGTAAAACCCAATATCACGGATATTTTCCAGGTGGGAACGGAAGCCAGGATCACCCAGCTTTTAAGATTGCCCGATGGAACAGTCAAGGCTTTGGTGGAAGGGCAGCAAAGGGGAAAAATTGTAAAGCTCGTGGATGAGGAAGGGTATCTTACTGTAGAATATATCCCCGTTCTTGAGACGCTCATGCCTGAAAAGGCGCGGGAGGCTGCCATCCGTACAGTAACCGAGGCCTTTGAACATTATACACAGTTATCCGGAACCGTATCAAAAAGTTTTTTCAAGAATCTTGAGGTACTTGCCGTCAATGAATCCAGATTTGCCGATACCATCGCGTCTCAGATGCCTTTTAAATTGATCGATAAGCAGCATTTGCTTGAATGCGGGAATCTTGAAGATCGATTCATGATGCTGCTGAAGCTTATTCAAAAAGAAACCGAAGTGTTTGCCATGTCCCAGAAAATTAAGGGCCGGGTAAAAGAGCAGATGGATAAACTTCAGAAAAAGCACTATCTCAATGAGCAGATGCGCGCCATTAAAAAAGAAATGGGCGAAGATTCAGAATCCGGTGAGTTTAAAGATATAGAGAATCGAATCAAGAAGAAAAGAATGTCCAAAGAGGCATCCTCTGTTGTGCGAAGAGAACTCGAAAAACTCAAGATGATGTCTCCCATGTCTTCTGAAGCAACGGTCGTCAGAAATTATATTGATTGCCTGATTTCCCTGCCCTGGTTCAGGAAAAGCCGCTCCAAAACCGACTTAAAAAATGCGCAGCAGATTTTGGATCGAGATCATTATGGGCTTGAAAAACCAAAAGAAAGAATATTAGAGTATCTGGCCGTCCAGATTCTTGTGAAAAAAATTAAGGGCCCCATTCTTTGTCTGGTCGGCCCACCGGGTGTGGGGAAAACTTCTCTTGCAAAATCGGTGGCAACCGCTACAGGAAGATCTTTTGCAAGGGTTTCTTTAGGCGGCGTGAGAGATGAAGCTGAAATCAGAGGGCATCGGCGCACCTATGTGGGTGCCCTTCCGGGAAAAATCATTCAAACCCTGAAAAAGACAGGATACAACAATCCGGTTTTCTGCCTGGATGAAATTGATAAAATGACATCGGATTTCAGGGGCGACCCTTCTTCTGCCCTTCTTGAAGCCCTTGATCCGGAGCAGAATAAAAATTTCAATGATCATTATCTTGAAGTGGATTATGATCTATCTGAAATCCTTTTTATTACTACGGCCAACACCTTGTATGACATTCCCGCACCTTTGAGGGACAGGATGGAAGTGATCCATATCCCCGGCTACACCGAATATGAAAAACAAAAGATTGCAGAAGGATATCTGATACCCAAACAATTAAGGGAGAACGGTCTGTCAGAGGAGGATGTCGTTTTTTCAAAAAATGCGGTCCATACTGTCATTAAAAATTATACAAAGGAAGCAGGGGTAAGAAATCTCGAAAGGGAGATCTCGTCCATATTAAGAAAGATCGCAAAGGAAATTGTCCAGACGGATTTAAGAAAAAAACATACTATTTCAGCAGGATCTGTTTCAAAATATCTGGGTCAGCCCAAGTTCAGGGACAGTGCCCGGGAAAAGGAAGACAGGGTGGGAATTGTGACCGGTCTTGCCTGGACCCAGGCCGGCGGAGAGCTTTTGACCATCGAAGCAGTCACCATGCCGGGCAAGGGAAGCGTTCTTGTCACAGGCAAGCTCGGCGATGTGATGAAAGAGTCTGCCCAGGCTGCTGTGAGTTATGTCAGATCCCGCAGTAAAGAGCTGGATATAAAAGAAAATTTTTATAAGAGCCTGGACATCCACATTCATGTGCCGGAAGGCGCTATCCCTAAAGACGGACCGTCCGCAGGAATCTCCATGTGTGCAGCAGTAGTATCGGTATTGACCGGGAAGCCCGTCTCAAGAAAAATTGCCATGACAGGAGAGATTACATTGCGGGGCAGAGTGCTGCCCGTGGGCGGTTTAAAGGAAAAACTACTGGCTGCCCATGCCAATGGTATTCATAAGGTGATTGTTTCCATAGAAAATAAAAAAGATATCAAAGAGATTCCCAAAGCCATCCAGAAGCAGTTGGAAATCCTCTATGCAGAAGACATGTCAGAGGTTTTAAAATATGCTTTGCTGTAATAGGAATGAACTAAAGACGGGAAATAAAATCCGTCATTGCATCTTTTTCATCCTTTGTGGCAACTGACCTTCTCAGCTCGACCATTTTTTCAAGCTCTTCTTTGCCCATCAGGAGGTCTTCTTTTCTTGTACCGGATTTGTTTATGTTTATGGCCGGCCAGATCCGGTGTTCCGCACATTCCCGGGAAAGAAACAGATCCATATTTCCGGTGCCTTTGAATTCCTGGTAGATAATGTCATCCATGCGGCTGCCCGTTTCGACCAGGATTGTGGCAATAATCGTCAGGGACCCTCCGTTTTCAAGCTTTCTTGCTGCGCCAAATATTTTCCTTGGAAATTCCATGGCATTGGTGCCGAGTCCGCCAGACATGGTTTTGCCATAGCTGTCGGTATTCGCGTTAAACGCTCGCGTCATACGAGTCAAAGAATCGATGAACACGACTGCATCCAGACCGATTTCAGCACATCGGATAGCTGAATGCATGGCAAGACGCGTCATCCTCATATGCTGGGCAGTTTGTTGATCGGCCGAAGAATAAAGGATATGTGCATTGTTAACTCCTCTCTGGAAATCAGTGACTTCTTCAGGCCTCTCATCAATAAGAAGAATAAAAACCTTTGAATCCGGGTGGTTTAATACGATGGAATTGGCCATGTGTTTTAACAGAGTTGTTTTTCCTGATTTTGGGGGTGAAATAATAAGCCCGCGTTGCCCCATGCCAATGGGAACAATCATATCAAGGGCTGCCCCTATACTATCCGTTTTATTCTGGGTCAGAATATACCGTTCAAACGGATTAATGCTGGTCTGGTCCTGAAGCAAAGGAATTTTTATGAACTCATCAAAAGGCAGGGAGTTTATCGTTTCAACTTTAATCAGGGCCAGATTCGGATTGTTCGGGCCTTTTTGCTCCCCTGTCCCTTCAATGTAACTACCCTCCCTTAAATCCAGTCTCCGGATGAGGCTGTTGGGAACAAAGGGGTTTTCAGGTCGGGGGAGAAAGTTTTCTTCAATATTTCTAAGAAACCCGAACCCTTTGTCCATAATTTCAAGATATCCTTTTACAGGCTCCATGGTCTACTCCTTTGAAAAAATGCAGATATAAAAATAAAGAACGAATGATTCATCGTCGGTATCCCATAAAAAATCTTGAGACACGTCGGTTGACACACAGATTCAAGTTTTAGGTGAAAAATTGAATTGCTGCAAAGCTGTTCATCTATAGCATTTAATCCATAGGCTTGCAAGCGAGCAGCACAGAATTTTTTATTCATGAGAATTGTTATGGATATTGATTTTTAACGGATGTTTTTGCTTGACACCATTTTTTTAAATTGTTATAAGTGCTTCTGTTTTCGGGCGATTAACTCAGCTGGTAGAGTGCAACCCTTACAAGGTTGAAGTCGCAGGTTCGAGCCCTGCATCGCCCACCAGAAAAAGTCGGTTTCGGGGGTGTAGTTCAGTTGGTTAGAACGCTTGCCTGTCACGCAAGAGGTCGCGAGTTCGAGTCTCGTCACTCCCGCCACAATAAAAAAACGGAGTGATCGGCAATCTGCTGATCACTCCGTTTTAATTCAATACCCCTTCTTCAGTTCTTTGCTGCGGCCTGAAGTTCCATGACAATGGCATTCCCCATGATTTCGGTATTTACCGCACCGGCTTTGTCATCTGTCAGGTCGGCCGTGAAAATTCCCTTTTCAAGCACATTGGAAATGGCTTTTTCAATGGCATCGGCAGCATCTGTAAGCCCAAATGTATATTTCAACATCATGGCGCCTGATAAAATCTGGGCAATTGGATTTGCAATGCCTTTGCCTGCAATATCCGGCGCAGAGCCCCCGGCAGGCTCATAAAGACCGAATTTTTTTTCATTCAGGCTCGCAGACGCCAAAAGGCCCATTGAGCCGGTAATCATGGCACATTCATCTGAGATAATATCTCCAAACATATTCTCACATAGAAGAACATCAAACTGATGGGGGTTTCTAACCAGCTGCATGGTCGCATTGTCAACATAAATATGGTTTAAAGCGACATCCGGGAATTCTTTTGCTGTTTCTATGACAACCTCTCTCCATAAAACCATGGAAAAAAGGACATTGGCTTTATCCACGGATGTAACAAGGCGTCTTCTTTTCCTGGCAGCTTCAAATGCCATTCTTGCTATTCTTTGGATTTCATACCGTGAATATACCATGGTGTCATACGCTCTTTCTGAAGGCCCCGTGCCTTCTCTGCCTTTGGGTTGCCCAAAATAGATACCGCCGGTAAGTTCCCGGATGCAGAGAATATCAAATCCCTGTTTCACAATTTCAGGTTTCAGGGGCGAAGCAGATACAAGTGTCGGGAAAACCTTTGCAGGCCTTAAATTACAGTAAAGATCAAAATGCTTTCTTAAGGGGAGCAAAGCTCCTCTTTCCGGCTGCTTTTCAGGAGGGAGATGTTCCCATTTGGGGCCTCCCACTGATCCGAATAAAATCGCATCGCTTTGTTCGCAAAGAGAAAGGGTTGAATCCGGCAAGGCCTTCCCCTGATGATCAATGGCGGCACCACCGACATCTGCAAATTTAAATTCAAAATTGAAATCATAAAGTGTTGCAGTTCTTTTAAGCACTTTTATTGCTTCTTTCATGACTTCAGGTCCGATTCCATCTCCTGGCAGTACCGCAATCTTGTTCAACCTATTCTATCTCCTCGTAATTTATATGAGATTATAAAAAATTTATCTTATATAGGATTTTATGAGATTGGCAAACAGTTTATTAAGCTTTTATAAAAAGTATTTATATATACTGGATTTTAAAAGTTTAAATTATAATCGGATTTAGCATAAATAAAAACATGAAATTCGGTGGAATCGTTAAATTGTAATGCAGTTTGAAGAAGGGTGGAAAGAGACAGGCCAGGGAAGAAGTGAACAACCCTGGCCGGAAATTGTTTATACTTTTACAACTTTTTTGGCGGAAAGGCCTTTATCATTTTCTTCTATTTCGAATTGGACTTGTTCTCCTTCTGAAAGTGTTTTGAAACCGGACATCTCAATGGCAGAATAATGCACAAACACATCTTCTCCGGCTTCTTGCTCAATAAAACCAAAGCCTTTTTTTGAATTAAACCATTTAATTTTTCCTTGCACCAAAATTTTTCCTCCTTGCTTAGTATTAATACAACATACTTACGAAAAATTTGCCCTGGAAAACACTTTCAAACAGAGCAACCCCTTATAGCCTCGGGTCTTTGTCATAATGGATTATTACTTCATTTTAAAAAAAGCAAGGAAAAAAATGGGGAGTGATAAAAAAATCACCCCCCATTTTAAGGTTGTATGATGATTAAGGTTTATTTTCTGTTTCCATATTCCGCATAGGCCATGGCAGTAAGTCTGTAAACAAGATGAGCCATTTTTGAGAACGGCAGGAATGCAAACAGGTTGAAGATGGCAATCAGATGCAAATAGTAAAAGAAATAAGAAAGATAGGCCATATGAGCAAGGCGCGCCATTTCAGTGAGCATGCCGGTTAAGCCGAGAGAGAAAACAACACCGAGAATAAACCAGTCTTTATAATATGTTTTCTGTTCCTCTTTTTTATCCAGCCTGTTTTTGATCATCAATCCAGATCCGATGACGAGGGCAACACCTGAAATATTCGCCAGCCATTTCATCGGGCTGAGCTGTGAATAAGGCCCGGGCATTTGAGCAATATACAGAAGAACAAAACCGATACTGGTAACGATAAACAGACCGATAAATGAATATAGAACCATCATATGAGGGGTGGCCCTATCCTTATTGGACTCACATTCATTGAATTTATCGTGTTTCAGTACTGTCGGGATAACTCTGAGCAGGGCTTGGAAGAATTCTTTATAATCCAGGGATGTCTGAGAAGTTTTTCCTTCACGAACGGCATTTTCATGGATATCCGTTAAAAAATTCTTTAGGCTGAGGGCAAAAATGACAACAACAGCCGTGGCGGTCGGGACAAAGGTCAAGTCAACAAACCAGGTAGAGAAAAAATTGGCCTGGGCAATTATATCTGCCCCTTCATGGGCATGGGACCACGCAATCCCAAAAACATTAAATATATTGGTCATGGTCTCTTTTGCGTTCACTGTAATAAAAGCCAGGATCGCAAACCAGAGAGCCGGGATTCCGATGAGAAACGGCAGTTTCTTTGGATCATTCACTGCATTGGCCAATAGTTTAGGTCTTGCATATTCAGTTATGGCAGCAGACCTGACGGCAGACAAAACATCGCCAGGCGCAGCTCCCCGCGGGCAAAGATCCGTGCAATCCCCGCACTGATGGCATAACCAGATATCTCCGTTTTTAATGAGCCGGTCTTTAAGACCCCAGGAGGCAGCAATCATTTCTTTTCTGGGAAATGGGCTGTTTTCAGGGGCAATAGGGCATGCAACCGAGCAAGTGGCGCACTGATAGCATTTCTTCAGTGTTTCTCCGCCAAGACCTCTTACCTGGGCAATAAAGCCGAGATCAGGTTGTGCAAGATATTTTTCAGTCATTTTATGATACCTCCTAATTAGAATCCTTTGAACGGGTTCGGACCCATGTCTTCAACTTCTTTTACAAAGGCATTGATTATTCCAGGAAGTTTGTCATATTCATCAATGGCAACTTCTGCAAAGGCCACGCGTTCATTTTCAAGCGCAAGGCTTGCAAGTGCATCACCGATTTTCTTCACCCGGACTTCTGCAAGTTCAGAGCCCTTTACAAAATGGCACTGATAATCATCACCATGTTTGCAGCCGATGAGAATAACACCGTCCATGCCTTGAGCAAGAGCATCTTTAATCCAGATGGTATTGACCGATCCAAGACATCTGACCGGGATAAACCGGACATTGGGGGAATAATCCATCTTGTTCAATCCCACCATATCAAGGGCCGGGAAGGCGTCATTTTCACAGATGAGAGCCAGGAAACGGAAGGGAGGTTCGCTGTAATCATCAGATGACGGAACCTTGACTGCTTTTACCTGGGAACCGATGGAGTCAATGGTATAGTCTGCAAAAGAAATGATTCTTTCCGGGCATGCGCCCATGCAGGTACCGCATCTTCGGCAACGGGTCGGGTTGGCTTTTGGCGTACCTTTTTCATCATCATCAAGGGCGCCAAAGGGACATTCAACCGTGCAACGTTTGCACTGGGTACATCTCTGGAAGAAGAATTCAGGATAGGTCATATCGCCTGACCTTGGATGAACCGCCATGCCTCTGTTGGCACTTTCAATACATTGGATGGCTTTGAGAGCTGCTCCTGTCGCATCTTCTATGGATTCTTCAATGGCCATGGC
>CAZWMY010000150.1:0-9507 GCA_964635025.1 uncultured Desulfobacula sp.
CCGGCTTCGGACGCTTTTGGGGATCAAAACCTATATTGAAGAGCCGCAAACAGGAGAAAAAGAAGAAGAGAAAAGGAATGCCATTGCCGACCGGAGACAAAGAGAGGGGAACACCGAAAACACAAAAAAAAGGACCCGGGACAAAGATCGGAGAAGGCACTACTGGGACACGACTTACGTCATTGTTCTGAAACAGGGTGAAAATCTTTTCGGTCTTTGTGTGGATGAGCTATATGATATCGAAGAGGTTGTTGTAGAGCCTTTATCGGAATATATCAATCATTTGAAGTGTTTTGCCGGCACCAGCATCCTGGGAAACGGGGATGTCATTACGATTCTTGACATCCAGGGGATTGCTGCTTTTTCATCCCTTAAATTCGACTCCATCAAAACCGAGGAAACAAAACGGAATCAGGAAAAGGAAAAAGAGGAAAAAACCAGAGGGGAGAAAAGAAATCTGATTATTTTCTCTTCCGGTCAAAAAGAATATTTTGCCCTTGAATTGAAAAGCATTTCCAGGCTTGAACCTGTAAAACCTGAAGATATCCACTATACAGGTCATTTAAAACATGTTGAATATAAAGACCAGGCGGTTTTGTTGTTTTCAATGGATGAGTTTTTACCGGCCTCTGAATGTGACCTTTCAGCTCAGGAGTTGTTTGCTGTTTTTCCAAAGCAGGTGTCTGCAAGGGTTGGGATTATCACATCCGGCATCATAGATACCATTGAAACGGATAAACGCATAGAAAAGGATGACACCTGTCCTGAGCCTGTTTTAGGAAAACTGTTTATTGATGATAGGATGGTGCAGGTATTGGATCATGGAAAATTTGCAGATCTGATCGAACAAAAAGTGATGATGACAAAAGGAGCCGGCACCTCTCGTGAAAATACTTTTAGTTGATGATAAGGCCTCCATCAGAACTGCGATGAAAACCATACTGGTTCACCTGGGGTTTTCCGATATAACTGAAGCGGTCGACGGTGAAGATGCCTGGTATAAGATCATGGAGGTGACAAAAAATGGAAAAGATCAAAACTTTGATCTGATTGTGTCGGATCTGGAAATGCCCGGAATGACCGGACTTGAACTTCTGAGAGCCGTCAGGACCACTCCTGAAGTCGAAAAAACACCTTTTATAATGGCCACAACCGTTACGGCAAAACAAATTATTCTGGAAACCATGCGTCTCGGGATCCAGGCGTATATTATCAAACCCTTTGATAGTCAAATGGTTGAGCTCAAATTAAAGCAGGCAGGAATTTTATAGAAAGCAGTTCTGAATGGTTGATATGCTGAATATACTCATTGCGGATGAAGACCCTGTCCCGGCAAATATTTTAAAAGAGATGTGCGCCTTGATTGACGGCATCCGGGTCATAGGGGTTGCCCGGTCCAAAGATATGCTGATTGCCAAGATCAACAGTGCTGTTCCGGATTTGATCCTCATGGATCCGACACCGGAGCTAGGGGGAATAAAAACTGTTGATGCCATAAAAAAAATTGATCCGGAGTTGAATATCATTGTCACCTATCATCCGGATCACCATGATTCGAATATCCTGATTGACGCTCTTGAAATGGGCGTTTATGACTGTCTTGAAAAGCCGATGGATATCAATTCCCGGCAGTATAATGAATTCAGGCTTCATTTTTTGACCATCACAGGGCTTTTACGGAGCCGAAAACTATTTTCCCATAAATCTTTTGCCCCTCGATACAACAACAAATTTTTTATGCCCGGAAAAAATTCAGCTCCTCCTGCTAAAAAAACAATAGTGTCTTCGGAAAAAGCAGAGATTGTCGTCATCGCTTCTTCAACCGGCGGCCCTGAAATCTTAAGCCGGATATTTTCCCTGTTGCCACGGACCCTTAAAGCTCCTGTCCTTTTGGTTCAGCATATCCCGGCAACCATGACCCAATATTTTGCAAAAAGCCTGAACCAAAAATCAGAATTGGATGTTTTTGAAGCTGCCCATGGGGATGAGATTCTTCCCGGAAAAGTGTATATTGCACCGGGCGGACAGCACATGACCGTATCAAAACCCGATGATCAGGGAAAGCGTACCATCCTTTTAAACAGCAGCCCTCCTGTCAACAGCGTCAGGCCTTCTGCTGATGTGCTGTTTGAATCTGTTGCCGAGTCTTACAAAGGTCAAATTCTTGCTGTGGTCCTGACAGGCATGGGTGAGGACGGTAAAAAAGGTGTGACTGCTATGAAATCGAAAAGGTGTTTCTGCATTTCCCAGACTGCCGAAACCTGTGTCGTTTACGGAATGCCAAGAGCCGTGGATGAAGCAGGCCTGTCCGATGAAAGCCTTGATCCTCTGGACATTACCCAGAAAATTGTTCTGATGGGGCAGTAAATGCACCTTAGATAACCGAAAATGGGAACGACAAATAATATCTTTCTTTCCCTAATGTTTTAAGGCAGTTAAGAAAAAATAAGGAGGAAACAAACAGATTCATCCCCCCAGCAAGGCCTATAGGATCAGCGGAGATATACCGGCCGGTATCCGGATCATAATACCGGTGTCAGTTTTAGTGCAGACCGGTTTCTGAGTCAAAGTACTGGCCCGGGAACCGCCTAAATTTCAAAGATCAAAACTCAATTGGCTATTATACAACAATCAAGGTATGACCCCGTCCTCTGATTTTACTTCCCTACCTGATTTCCTGTTTGCTCGAATTGCTTGAATTGTCAAAAAAAGAAGTGCAATTAAACCAAGTATCACAAAACTATTTCGTAATATCCTGGCTATCCCTATATGCCCAAGTGCGGCGGGGTCATATTCTCCGACTATTTTCAAACGTGGCCGTGCTTTGCTTAAAAAAGAATCAGGCACTTCAATATTTAAATGAATATATAATTCTTCCTTAGGAAAATAGATGACTTCTCCCAGGAGATATTCCATTCTTTCATTAGGCCAACCTGCCCAAAGTTTGTTTGTAGCAGCCATAGGTTCATTCGTTGGAAAAAAATAGTTCAAAACTAACCGTGGGGCTTGGATACTGTTTTCAGTCTTCGCATAAGCATCAATTTTGAGCTTAAGGAAATAGTCTCTGGACCAAAAATCCTCTCCTGTCATTTCTGGTGAATTTTCACACGTTAAAGAAATCCGTGCAATATGTCCTGGATAGTTCAAAAATTCGCGGTTTACATGCCAAGTGAAAGTACCAACCATACTCAGATCAATAATAGAGCTATAGTGAGTCACTTTTGCAATATCAGCATGCTTTTCCAATTCAGAAAACCAGAACGTGCGAGACAATAAAGTACCAGAAGGAAATCAACCCCTTTTTTCTCTTTTATTTTTAGGCCATACTATCCCTTTCCGATTTTTGTCGGTTTTAAAAAATGCATAAACCCAGCTTGGTTTTTTCAATCAAAGATCCTCAAAATTTTGCTTTTCTGGTGGAATCCCATGTCCCTTATGTCCAATTTTGGCATATTGGTATGACAAGATCTCTTAATGTAAATTCAAGGATCAGAGCACCTTTGAGCCATATTTTAATATTGGAGCGGACATGGTAAACATTTTATTGTAAGCCGTCATTTATTCTAAAAAATGCGACAATATAACAATAGCCATCCTGTCCGCATAAATTTTGAAATCCCAAACCATAAAAACTAAGCCGGACCCGCGCCTATTTTATAATTCAAGCTCTATCCCATAAAGCACCTGCACAACATTGCGCCACTGGCCTAACGGCTTATCTTTATCAAATGCAAATTCTAATGCGCCTTTAATTTTCCATTTATCACGAAGCGTAGGCCAGGTTAATAAATAATATTGAGCCCTTTCCTTCATAGGGATTGTTGTGTCTCGCAGATTTTTAGGAAGATATGTTTGAGACTTTCTCATCAAGCTTATTGCCATCCGCAGGTATCGCCTGCTCATGCCAAAATCCGCATGCTGACCTTGCGCACCTCTTCGCTTATGATCCAACTTTAATTCTTCAGGTCCGTTTACCCCTATCTGATAACCCGATCTTACGACATAGTCTTTCAGGATACGATTGCAGCGTTTTGCCACTTTTTTTACTTGAGTTTTGCCTTGGACCCCTCCGGTTTGTTTAATCCTCGGAATGATACCGGCATATGAAACCAACTGGCTTAGAGATTTTTGCCTATCGGGATCACCAATCTCAGCACAGACCCCAGCCGCTAAAACGACCCCGATCCCCCGGATGCTGGTCAAAAAAGCACCAGAGGTCTGGGCTAAATGTTCAGCAATCTCTTTTTCCAACTGCTGTATATTCTCTTGAAGGCATGTAAAAAGTTTGACCTGTTGTTGCAAAGAAAGCTGCAGGACTGCAATATGTTTTGCCGGAGGCTGGAGAACCTGGGATGCATATTTCTGAAGTTGTTCCGCACAGAGATCGGCATGGTGGACTAAATTGCGAGTGAGAAACCTGGATAGCGTCGGGCGGCTCCGCCGACAAATTTGGTTTACACTGAATCGATCATTCATCAAGGCTAATGATCCCCTTGAGAATGGGAAAATCCCACTTTTTTTCTCATCCAAAAATCCAGGGAAAATTTGATCAACAATGAAGTGGATTCTGCGTTTAACCCCGGTCGCTATGCCAACCAGTTTTCGTCTTTGCCGGACAAGCAATCGTAAATTCCAATAGATGCCGGTTTGTGCAGGAGAACAGTTCCCTTTGCAATTGAGAAGCATTTTACAGACCCCCAGTAAATCAAGGATATCTGTGCTTGCCTGTTTATTGTCACGATGCTTCTTTGCGTCACATGCGTTTACTCCGGCAACCAGCCAGTCATCCGAGCGTAAAGCCGTAATAAAATTATCAGCATAGGCGCCGCAGTCTTCACCTCCGAAAAAAACATGCTGACGGTTAATGCCACGACGTCGACAGGATTTTTTAACCTGCTCCACCAGATAATTTTTGCCTTCCAACGAATTCTTGACCGAAAATGGTTTTCGCAGGATATCACCGTTGCCGCTGCAAAACATAACAACATGATCTTTTTTTGCATAATCCATTGGGATGCACATCACTTTGCTCCTGTCCCCAGCAGACTCAAAAAGACTGAGGATCTCTTCGCTTTGGTTCCGATAAATGTTTCTCTTTTTCATGCCCCCCTCCGTAAATTTTTCAACTGCTTGATTGCAGATTGATCCTAAAACGCTATCATCGATTAATTCGAATGATTCTTTTAGGGGGTAACTCCTCCTTTCAACGATATTTTAAACTGCTACGGCTAACGCAAACATTGAATATCAAGAAATAGATATCGTGAGTGAGTGTGAGCTCGCTTGAAAGGCTCCCACACACTCACGATATCTATTTCTTTCAAGGTACCAAGATATAAATAATTAAACATACCGTTGCTAATCCTATTAAAATTAGTCTAAACATCAGAACTCCTTCGAGATTTCTAATTTTTACATTTCTTTATACACTCCTCAAAAGTATCGGCAGAATATTCTTGGCAATCTGTACCAGGGCCAATGTCATAAGGTGGTCGAGGTTTTCCCCATTTCTTTATTAAACATAGCTCAATACAATAATCTTTATCGTCATCAATTTCTTTACAAGCATCCTTGTTGTAAAAGTCATCAGAAGGTTTTGATGGAATACCCGGCTTCATTAGTGTAGGACATTCTGGAGGTGCATTGGTACTGTTACACTGTATACTGCCGTCTGGTAATGACACACAATTGTACTGATGATTAACAACAGGTGGTGTCTTCTCGCCTGGTTTACCTCCTATCGGTCTTTTGCAGCGCCAAGTTTTAAGCCCCAATGGATCAATAAAGTTCACCGGATTATTTTTAGTAAATTGATAAAGATTGATCCCGCCCTCTTCCTCAAGAGGATCAAGACTTAGCCAGCGGCCGGTTTCGGAGTCGTAGTAGCGGTAGCCGTAATAGTACAGCCCGGTTTCTGAGTCAAAATATTTTGTGCTAAACCTGAACTCAAGGCTTTGGGCCATATCCCCGGATGCCTTGATCACGCTGCCGAAGGGGCTGTATTCGTAAGATGCTTTGACTATCCCGGTGGCAGTATCCATCCTCTGGCCGATGTTTCCGTTGGCGTCGTAGAAAAAACCATAGCTTTTATTGGCGGTTATGTCAATTTTTGCCAGCAGCCCGCCGATGCCTCCTGCTTCCTGTAATTTGCCGCTCAGGTCAAGGCCCCAGACAAAGGCCGTTTCTTCAGGGCTTTTTCCGGCCGCTTGCTTTTTCTGTGAGATTAAATTCCAGCCATCATAGATGAACAGGATGTCATAGGCGGCTGCCCAGGCGCCGGAACCGTATTCATAGACTTTTTTCATAATCCGGCGGCCCATGTAATCGTAGGCAAATTCGAGCTTCTTGTCTTTCTCGGCAGGGGCTTTGGGTTGAACCGAGGCGAGCCGGTTTTCGGCGTTCCAGGTATAGGTGAACTTGCCGTCATCCATGAGGTTGCCGTCCGGGTCATGGAGCGGGGTTGCGGTGATGCCGTCTTTTTGGATCTGGGCGTACTGGTTCAGGGCGTTGGGGGAATAGACGGTTGAACCGGACTTTGCCAATTCCGTTCCCACTGGCAGGTTAGTATCAAAGACAGCTCCTTCCGTGGTCATGGAGTTCCGCCTGCCGATATCATCATGGGTGTAGGCATAGTCTGAGACCGGGGCGTTGTTGTAAGAATTTGTGATCCTGGTTTTCAGGTCTCTTGCCGGATCATGGGTATATGCCGTTTTCAATCCGCTGCCATAGGTCAGGTTTTCTAAGAGGCGGCTGTTTGGTTTATAGGCATAGGTGACAGTATCAGCCTGCCCGGCAATAGCCCAGGATACTGCATTCATCCGTCCATCCGGGGCATATCCGTAAGTCACGGTTTGATTGCTGTCCAGGGTAAAACCTTTATACCGTCCGGCACCTTTGCCTGATTCATACTGCCGGGTGAGGGTATTGCTGATCAGGCCGGTCATGGTTTCTGAAGCGGGCTGCAGGTCATCGGTATAGGCAAAGGTGCGGGTTCCGGCCGCATCCATGACGGTTACAAGGTTGCCGGCCCGGTCGCGGGTAAGGGTGATGGCCGGGGTGGCGTCGGAGTAATTTATGCCTGTCAGGTCTCCTGTGCCCGGATCATAAACATAGGTGGTGATGACCGGGCTGCCGTTCGCTGTCCTTGCGCTGGTGCGGGTTTTGATCCGGCCTGCTTCTGCGTAGGTGTAAGCGGTGCTTTGACCTGAGGCATCTGCCTTGGATAAAAGCAGGCCCGTGGCTTCATCATACTGCCAGGCGGTGGTGTCCGGGGCTGAAGGATTATTGGGCCAGGCGGAGCCGTTAAAGCCGGTCCCGGTTCTGTAGGTGTGCATCCGGGTTTTTCTTCCCAGCGTATCATATTCGTACTGCACCGGGGATGTGGCTCCCCAGGTATGGGTGAGCTCTCCCCGGCTGCTGGTTTTAAAATAGGTGACCTGGTTCAAGGCGTCGGTTTCTGAGATTTTCCGGCCTGTGTCCGGGTCATAGGTGTAAAAAGTTCTGTTCCCGCTTGGATCTTGCCTATAGGCCACCTGGCCCTGGCTGTTATAGGACAGGGTGGTGGGTCCGGTCCTGGGATCGGTTACTGATATTCTTCGTTCCAGGGGGTCGTAGCCATAGGTCAGGGTAAGGCCGGTTTTATCTTTGGACGAGGTGACAAGGCCGTAAACGGTGACGGTTTCTTCATTGATGGAAGAATCCGGATACGTGGTGGTGGCAGTCATGGTTCCCGCGTTCCGGTCCAGCAGGGTCTTTTTGACGGTGACATTGCCGGAGATATCAGTTAACCTTGATTCTTCAATGGTTCCGCTACCAAGTCCGGACAGCTTTTTTTCATCAATGGATGAGGTCTTTTGATAAGCAGTATTGTCTTTTGAGAAAAGGCCTTTTTTTGTCTGATACCAATAATCGGCCCCGGTTTTAACATATTGCGTGTCAATGGTGAAGATCCGGTCCATGGAGGCAGGCTCAAGACTGCCGGTATGATTTATGTCCAGCCCGGTTTTGACAGCTTCGCCCAGTTCATTGTATTCATAAAGGGTGTCGGCAAAGCCGGGTGTCTGTGTTCTTATCACCTGGTTTTTGGCATTGTAAAGAAGGGTTGAGGTTTCTGTTCCGGTAAACCCGGGCTTTTCTTGTGCAATAATCCTTCCTGCCATGTCAAGGGTGGTCTTTTCTCTGGCCGGACTTTGAGGGGAGCCCTTGGTGATGCTGACCCACTGGCTGCCGTCGGTATTGACGCCGTAATCATAAAACCGGTTCACAACCCCTGTGCCGGTGATGCTTTTAAGCCGGCCGTCCCGGTATCGGGACCGGATATCTGTAGCGCCGCCGGGCAGGGTGGTGGTCACGGTCTTTCCGCCATCGGTATAGGCATGTAGGGTCAAAAGCCCTGCCTCGTCAATGGTCTGGATCAGGCGCCCGGCCGTGTCATAGGCCCTGGACAGGGTCTTGGAAAGCCCTCCTGCCTCCACCCGGGTGTCAAGAACCCTTCCTGCGGCATCATAGGTAAAAGAGGTGACAGGGTTTGAAGCTCCGTTGTGCTTTGTATCCGTTACCAGTCTTCCCAGGGCGTCATGGGTATAAGTGTGTGCAATCCCTAAGGCGTCTTTTTCCCAGGACTTGCCGCAGCAGTCCCACAGGGCTTCAATGGTCTTCCCATCCGAGGTTTGCTCCAGTATCATATGGCCTTCCTGATCAAAGCTCCGGGCGGTCCAGGTCATTGGATCATACCCGGTTCCCGTGTAAACAAAGCGTTGTTCCAGAACCACATGACCTGCCGGGTCAAAGATCCGGATCTCCCGGGTGGTTTTATTGGCAATACCTGCCGGATGGGCAAGGGTGCCGTGGGTGAGGGTTTCTTTTACATAGGTGCCTGTGCCGGGGGTAAAGGTGCCGGGGCTGCTTCCGGCCGGGGCATAGGTGCCGAATTCATAGGTGTAATTGCCGATGCGGCCGTCTTCAAAGGTTTGGAATTTGATCCGGCCGGACGAGGCTTTGCCTGATCCCGGGGCATAAACGGTTTTTTGTGTACGGATACTGGCCGGGCTGCCAAATGTGGCATCCGGGGTCAGACCCTGTTCCGTCAGGGTTGTCAGGTTGTTTTCTGCATCCCAGGTGTAAACTTGATAGGTCACAGCTGTTGTGATCCCGGCACTGGTCCGGGTGATTTTTCTTGGGACCCGGTCATCCAGGGCATTGCGGGAATCTCCTGCCTGGGGCGTATAATCATAGAGGGTTGTCTCAACGCTCTCCGGGGCTGCGTCAGGGCCGGCATCCAGCCTTGACCGGATTTCTTTTGTCTTTCTTCCCAGGCTGTCGTATTCGTATCTCACCCAGGAGCCGTCCGGGAATAGCCTTGATTTGATCCTGCCGCAGGTGCCGGTTGTGCAGGGCGCTTCATACCAGGCGGTCTTTGCGGACAGAGCGGCTCCGTCCGGGTCGCTGATCTCCTCAGGGTAATCGCAAGTAACTTTGCCATAGGAAGCTCTGGCTTGAGCGAATATT
>CAZWMY010000151.1:0-9297 GCA_964635025.1 uncultured Desulfobacula sp.
CGGTTCCCTGGAGTTCTGGTTTAAAAAATAATAAGCACCCTCCCGGTTGACGTCAGCCGTCATTTCTTCAAATTCAGGCTGAGCTTCACGATATTCTTCAAGCACATCTTCCACCACAAACTGGAAATCTTCTTCAGTTGCGCCCATGGCGGAACAAGTGTCGTTTTTCAACGCCATATCACAGGAAGCAATAATCCCTTTCGGCTTTTTCTCTTTGGGCCATGAAGCCCGTGCATTGAAAACAAGCTGGGGGATGTTGATCTGCATGGGGCACACGTACATGCACCGCGTGCACATGGAGCACATCCATATCCAGTTTGTGCTTAAAATTTCTTCGTCCATTCCAAGAGCAGCCATTCTCAAGAATTTTCTTGGGTCCATGCCTTCGAGCCCTGTGGCCGGACATCCGGAAGCACATGCGCCACAGGTCAGGCATGCGTTCAGGTTCCCACCATCGGGTAAAAGCTTCATTACCTTATCTTTAAAGACGCTCTTTCTTGCGCCCCCGATTTTAATAGCGGTGTCTCCCATGCTATTTTTTCTCCTCAGTCAATATCATTTTTAAAGTATTTTCTTTACGTTATCTTATTGTTCCTTTTTTTTGAACGATTTTCTTTGTCTCTTATTCCATCATTTCTGTCAACTCTAATTTAATCCGGATTTTCAAAATTTGACTTTTTTACACTTTCAGTTACTATGCTGACTCTATGAATGAACCCAATGCCATACCGCTGAAAAAGAAAAAATCAGGGTTGAAAAATAAACCCCAGGCTGTCTTTCATCTTTTTAAGCCTGCCCGGGTCACCTATAACCCGGACCTGCCCATCACCCAAAAAAAAGATGAGATCATTCACGCCATAAAAAATAACCCGGTGGTGATCATCTCCGGGGCTACCGGTTCAGGAAAAACCACCCAGATTCCGAAATTTTGCCTTGAGGCAGGCCGAGGGGTAACCGGCCGCATCGGCTGCACCCAGCCCCGGCGCATTGCCGCCATCACGGTGGCCGCACGAATCGCCGAAGAACTGGGTGAAACCATGGGGCACTCGGTGGGATACAAGATCCGGTTTGATGATAAACTGAATCCCAAATCCTGCATCAAGCTTATGACCGACGGGATTCTTCTGGCAGAAACCCAGACCGACCGGTTTCTGAAAGCCTATGACACCATTATTGTGGATGAAGCCCATGAGCGAAGCCTGAATATTGATTTTACCTTGGGCATTTTAAGACGGCTGGTAAAACAGAGAAAAGATCTGAAGCTCATCATCACCTCCGCCACCATTGACACGGAAAAATTTTCCAAAGCCTTTGGCAATGCGCCGATCATAGAGGTCTCCGGAAGGATGTTTCCTGTGGAAATCCTTTACCGGCCCTATTTAAACAAGGATGAGGACGGCACAGAGACCGAAGACCAGGGCTATGTGGAAGCGGCTGTGGAAGCCGTGTTTCATCTTTTATCAACCACAAGGACCGGGGATATTCTCATCTTCATGCCCACGGAGCAGGACATCGGCGAGACCATGGAACTCATCCGCGGCCGGCAGCTTCCGGGGATAACGGTTCTGCCGCTTTTTGCAAGGCTTTCAAGTCAGGAACAGTCAAGGATTTTTTCCCGGCAGGTGGGAAGAAAAATCATTGTGGCCACCAATGTGGCGGAAACCTCATTGACCATTCCCGGGATCAAATATGTGGTGGACACCGGTCTTGCCAGAATCCCCAGCTATTCTCCCCGGACCAGGACCACGGCCCTTCCGGTCAGCCCCATTTCCCAGTCGTCGGCAAACCAGCGCATGGGCCGTTGCGGCCGGGTTGAAAACGGGGTTTGCATCCGGCTTTTTGACGAAATTGAATTTAAGGGACGACCATTTTTCACTTCCCCGGAAATCCTGAGAAGCAATCTTGCCGAAGTCATTTTACGGATGATTTCCCTGAACCTTGGCAATGTGTCGGATTTTCCCTTTATCGACCCCCCATCCTCCAAAAGCATCCAGGATGGGTTTGCCACCCTTCTGGAACTTTCCGCCATTGAAGAAAAGAATATTGAAAATAAAAAGACAAGAGGAAAAGAATATCGTCTGACATCCATGGGAAAAATCATGGCCAAGCTGCCCATGGACCCCAAATTATCCAGAATCCTCATCGAGGCCGATATAAACGGTTGCCTTGAAGAAGCTGCCATCATCACCGCTGCCCTGGCTGTTTCAGACCCGCGCCGGCGGCCCCTGGACAAAGCC
Source organism: uncultured Desulfobacula sp. (assembly GCA_964635025.1). Lineage (GTDB taxonomy): Bacteria > Desulfobacterota > Desulfobacteria > Desulfobacterales > Desulfobacteraceae > Desulfobacula. The sequence goes on from CAZWMY010000151.1 coordinate 2,238, forward strand.
CAGGCAGCCGATCAGAAACACGCACTCTTTAAAGACCCGGCCTCGGATTTTGTAAGCCTTTTAAACATCTGGAATGCGATCAAGGCAGCAGAAAAAAAATTAAAATCCCGGTCCAAACTCAAATCCTTTTGCCAGGATCATTTCCTAAGTTTCAAACGAATCAGGGAATGGAAAGATATTCACGGCCAGGTTCTGAATATCTTAAAAGAACACGGGATTGAAGGGAAAAAAAAACTGCCGGTTTCAACCGGCACACAAGGCTTGAAAGCAAAGGGGTTTGATGTCGGCGGCCCCCTTTATATTGCTCTTCATAAATCACTTTTAGCCGGATATCTTTCAGGCATTGCCCATAAAAAAGAAAAAAATCTGTTTACTGCAGCAAAAGGGCAGCAGATCATGATATTCCCCGGTTCCGGCCTTTTTTCCAATGCCGGGAACTGGATTGTGGCAGCTGAATTTGTCAAAACCAGCCAGCTTTTTGCAAGGACCGTGGCCAACATTGACCCTGAATGGCTGGAACCCATTGCAAAAAACCTTTGCACCTACACATACTCCAATCCCCACTGGGAAAAAGCAAGAGGAGAAGTAACGGCAAGCCAGCAGGTGTCCCTGTTCGGACTCATCATTGTCAATGAGCGAAAAATTGCCTATGGAAAAATCAATCCGGCAGAAGCAGGAGAGATTTTTATCCGCCATGCCCTGGTAGAGAGGGAAATCCAGCAGAAATTTGAATTCATGACCCATAACCAAAAACTGATGGACACCCTTGAAGACCTAGAACATAAAACAAGAAAAAAAGACATCCTGGCTTCGGAAGAGGATATTTTTCTTTTTTACCAGGCAAGGCTTTCCCAGCCCTTTTTTGATATCCGGTCCTTTTCCCGGTTTATCAAAGACCATCCTGACCCGGATTTTTTAAAAATGACCCTGGCTGATCTTCAGAAATCAGAAGTTGATGACCGGGAACTCTCCCTGTATCCGGACCAGCTCACCATGCCGCAAGGTAAATTTAAGCTTGAATATGAATTTGATCCCGGCTCCCAAAAAGACGGGGTGACCCTAAAAGTTCCGGTTTCTTCAGCCCCCTTTGTTTCCGGGAATCGCCTAGACACGATTGTGCCGGGACTTTTTGAAGAGAAAATTGCCGCCCTGATCAAGGCCCTTCCCAAAAGATATCGGGTAAAGCTCGTCCCCATCTTTGAAAAAGCATCCGTCATTGCCGCTGAAATGCCAAAGGAAGACCGGCCTTTGTTCTGCCTTTTGTCTTCTTTTATCCAAAACCGGTTTCATGTCCTGATTCCTGAAACCGAGTGGTCGGATAAGGATTTGCCGGATCATTTGAAAATACGGATTTCCATCCGGGATGAAAAAGGAAAGGAAATCAAGGCATCCCGAGATAAATCCGTGCTGAGCGAATTTACCGCTGCATTGCCGGTCCGGCCGGATGACCTATTTGATACCACCAAAAAAAAACATGAACGATATGATATCCGGGACTGGAATTTTCCGGATCTTTCCGATGCCGTCATTCTGGCAAAAGAAAAAGATTATATCTTAAAAGGATATCCTGGACTTAAAATCGAAACCGACCCGGAAAAAAAGAATGAGATCTTGTCCTTAAGACTGTTCAAATCTGAAAAAGAGGCTGAAGAAAGCCATTGCAAAGGCATCAAACACCTTTTTTTAATCCTGTTTCCCGATGATTTCAAAGCCCTGAAAAAAGATATCAGCTCATCCCTTGCTATCAAACAGATTGCCCCTTATTTCAAGGGCCCTGTTCATTTTTACACCGCTTTATTCAACCGGGTCACAACCACCCTGTTTGCAAAAAACATCCGCATGAAAATTGAGTTCGACTCCCATGCAAAAAAAGAGATCCCCAATCTTTTCCAATACGGGCAGGACTTCATCAAAATGATTTCAACGCTTGGCGAGGAGTACCGCACTTGCTTTGAACTGATCCAGAAGCTATCCTTCCAGCACCAGAAAATGAAAAAAACCCATGACATGCTGACTGCTCTTTTTACTGATCTTAAAAACCTTGTTCCTTCGAATTTTGCCGATCTTTACACAGAAGACAGAATCCGGCATCTTACTCGGTTTGTCGCCTGTCTCAGGATCAGAGCCCAAAGAACCGTGGACAATCCATTGAAGGAAGAAAAAAAAATCATCCACTTAGAAAAATATACCCGCCATCTTCCCGCCTTTCTCTCATCCCTTACCATCCATTCATCCTCTGAAAAAACGCTCCTGATCGAAGAATTTTTCTGGCTTTTGGAAGAATATAAAATTTCCCTGTTTGCGCCTGAGCTGAAAACCACGGTAAAAGTCTCTGAAAAAATACTGGGCACCTTTCTGGTTAAAATTTCAACCATGATCTGATTCATTTCACGACCCGAATCAATACTATTTCTTCAAATAAACTAAAATAAGGCAAAAACATAGAATAAGCTTATAAAGTAAATCAAAACAAGGGAATATGGTTTCGATAGTTATTAAAAAATAAGCTTTTTCCTTACAAAATTAAAATTTATACTTGACAAGATTTTTTCGATCTGATTTAGCTTAACATAGATAAGGCAGGCAATATATCGTTTTGTCGCTTTGTTTTGATCTTTGGTCGGCGATTCAAAAAAGTATATTTACATAAGGAGAGCATATGCATAAATTATTAAAAGACAAACCAGGAGAAAAGATCATGCTCCTGGGGAACGAAGCCATCGCAAGGGGCGCAGTGGAAGCGGGAGTGGCCTTTGCCTCGACCTATCCGGGCACTCCGTCATCGGAAATATCATTGAATCTGTTTCAGATGTCCCAGGAATCCGATCTTTATTTTGAATACAGCACCAATGAAAAGGTCGCCCTGGAAGTTGCGGCAGGAGCTGCCAATTCGGGCCTGAGAACCTTTTGCATGATGAAGCATGTGGGAATAAACGTGGCGGCCGATCCTCTCATGACGCTTGCCTATGTAGGCGTCACCGGCGGCATGGTCATCCTGTCTGCGGACGATCCTTCCATGTTCTCCAGCCAGAATGAACAGGACAACCGGTATTATGCCAAATTCGGCAATCTGCCCATGCTGGAACCTTCATCCGTGCCCGAAGCAAAAGACATGATCAAATACGCCTTTGATCTGTCTGAACAGCTCCTGCAGCCCGTTCTCATGAGAACCACCACAAGGATCAACCATTCCAATGCCTTTGTCACCTTCGGGGATATGAAACCAAGAAATACCAAAGGCTATTTTAAACATGATCCCATGCGGTGCGTAACGGTTCCAGCCGTATCCAGACAACTCCATGTCAAGGTCCTGGAAAAAATGGACAAGGCCAAAGAAATCAGCGAGACCTCGGAATTCAATATTGTGACCGGAAAAGGAAAATACGGGATCATCACCAATGGCGTGAGCTATTATTATGCCCTGGACGCTGTCAAGGATCTTGGTCTGGAAAAAGATGCCAAAATTCTGCGCATCGGCTTTTCCCATCCCTTGCCGGAAAATCTGATCAAGGATTTCCTCAAGGGCTGTGAAAAAGTCCTCATCATCGAAGAAGGTGAACCTTTTATGGAAGAGGCCGTCAAAGCCTTTGCCCAGGAAGCGGGTATCACCATTCCCATCAGGGGCAAAGCCAAAGATCTCTTCTCCAAACTCTATGAATATGACCCGGCCATGGTCAGGGAAAAAACCGCCCGGTTCTTCAATGTCCCTTATACTCCCCCGGCAAAACTGGATCTTTCCAATTTACCGCCCATTCCCATGCGGCCGCCCAACCTTTGCTCCGGGTGCTCTCATCGGGCCACCTTTTATGAAATCAAAAAAGCGGCCGAAGGCATGGACATTGTCTGCCCCACAGATATCGGCTGTTATACCCTGGGCTTTCTGCCGCCCTTGAGCATGGGTGATTTTGTCATCTGCATGGGCTCTTCGGCCAGCTCACCAGCCGGGTTCTCAAAAGCCTCCCCTGGCCAGAAGGTCATCTCCTTTATCGGCGATTCCACTTTCTTTCACTCCGGCATCACAGGCCTTGTTAATGCCGTATTCAACAACCACAATTTCACCCTGGTCATCCTTGAAAACGACATCACGGCCATGACCGGCCACCAGCCCCACCCGGGCGTGGACATGGGACGGTTCGGGCTTGAAGGATACGGCCGGATCAATATTGAAACCCTGGTCAAAGCCATCGGAGTTGAACACGTATCCGTGATCAAACCCTTTAAAGTCAAAAAAAGCATTGAGACCATCAAGGAAGCCCTGGCCTTTAAAGGGGTGTCCGTCATCATCTCCCAGGAGCCCTGCGTCCTGTACGCCAAAAGCATCAAACTCATGAAGCCCCGTCCCTTCAGGGTGACCGACCGGTGCAAGGACCATAAGGACTGCATCAACACCATTGCCTGTCCGTCCTTCTACCTGGAAGAGGGCAAAGTCAAAATCGATGCCGACACCTGTGTGGGATGCGCCGTATGCGCACAGATCTGCCCGGAAAACGCCATTGGGCCCATCAAAAACTAAATTATGAAAAAGGATTAGATATGAATACCACCCGTTTGATCATCGTAGCAGTCGGCGGCCAGGGAAACCTCCTGGCCTCCAAGGTCCTGGGAGAGGCAGCCCTGATATCGGGCGTGCCCGTCAGGATGAGTGAAATCCACGGCATGGCCCAGAGAGGCGGTGTGGTCGAATCCGCCATTGTATTTGGCGATGCCGAAAGCTCCATTATCTCCGATGCCGAAGCCGATATCCTTTTAGGCTTTGAACCGGCTGAAACCTTGAGAGCCATCAACCGCGCCAACAAAAACACCTTTGTCATCACCAACACAGCCACCTTGCCCCCGTTTACCGTGTCCATCGGCAGGGGGGTGTACCCGCCCATCGACACCATCAAAAGCCTGATTCAGGAAAAATGCAAAAGCCTTGTGGCCATTGACGCCATGAAGATCGCCAAGGAAGCCGGCACCCCCATGAGCGTGAATATTGTACTCCTCGGCGCTCTGGTCCAGTCCGGCCGCCTCGGGTTTACCAAGGAAAACGTCATCGAGGCCATCAAACGCAGAACCAAAAAAGATTTCATTGATATGAACATCAAGGCCTTTGAAATGGGGTTTGAGGCGGCAAAGAACTATAAAGGCTAAAGGAGAAACAACCCATGGCAAAATTATTGTGGCAGCCGTCGGAAGAGCGGATCAAAAGCACCAATATGTACCGGTTCATGACCCTGGTGAATGAAAAATTCGGCAAAAACTTCAAGGATTATCCGGCTTTGTGGGACTGGTCCGTGAACAACCTGGAAGATTTCTGGGGTCTTACCTGGGATTTTATCAGGATCAAGGCAACACAAAAATACGACAAGGTGATTGAAAACCAGGACAAAATGCCGGGCGCTAAATTCTTTGTCAATTCAAAGCTGAATTTTGCAGAAAACCTCTTACAATTCAGAAATGACCGACTGGCCCTGATTTTCCGGGGCGAGGATGCGGTGAGAAGGACTCTTACCTATAACCAGCTTTACGATGAAGTGGCCAAGACGGCTGCCTCATTGAGGAAACTGGGCATTAAGAAAGGCGACCGGGTCGTCGGGTTTGTTCCCAATATGCCGGAAAGCATTATTGCCATGCTGGCTGCCGTCAGTATCGGTGCGGTCTGGTCGTCGTGTTCGCCGGATTTTGGCATCAAAGGCGTTCTGGACCGGTTCGGCCAGACCAAACCCAGGGTTCTTTTTACGGCGGACGGGTATTTTTTCAAGGGCAAACCCATGGACAGCATCGAAAGGATTGCAGGAATCGTCAAAGAACTGCCCTCCCTGGAAAAGATCGTGGTGATTCCTTACGTGTCTGAGAAACCGGATATCAGCGCGCTTCCCCATGCCGTCATGTTCAAGGATTTCAAAGACCCGAACGCCAAAGACATCATTTTTGAACCCATGAATTTTGATGATCCCCTTTATATCATGTATTCCTCCGGCACCACAGGCCTTCCCAAGTGCATGGTCCAGAGCGTGGGCGGTGTGCTTTTGCACCAGAAAAAAGAGCTGGTCCTTCACACGGATTTACGGGAGGAAGACACCATCTTCTATTTCACCACCTGCGGGTGGATGATGTGGAACTGGCTCACCTGTTCTTTGAGCGTGGGCGCCACCCTGGTGCTTTACGATGGCAACCCCTTCCATCCCGGACCCGATGCCTTATGGAAAATGGCCCAGGATGAAAAGATCACGGTTTTCGGCACCAGCGCAGGCTATATCGAAGCCCTGAAAAACGCAGGGGTCAAACCGGGAAAACAGTTTGATCTGACCCCCTTGAAATCGGTTCTCTCCACCGGCTCCCCCCTGTCCGACGAAAACTTTGAGTTTATCTACCGGGAAGTCAAAGAAGACATCCAGCTGGCATCCATCTCCGGCGGGTCGGATCTCAACGGCTGTTTTGCCCTGGGCAACCCCATGGGCCCGGTCTACACGGGCGAGCTCCAGTGCCGGGGTCTTGGCATGAAGGTCTTTGCCTATGACGAAAATGGCCAGCCCATTGTGGGCAAACAAGGCGAACTGGTCTGCGCTGCTCCCTTCCCGTCCATGCCCATTTTTTTCTGGGGCGACACGGACGGCTCCAAATACCGGTCTGCCTATTTTGACGAATATCCCAATATCTGGACCCATGGAGATTTCATCATGGTCACGGAACGGGGCGGGGTCATCATGTACGGAAGGTCCGATGCTACCTTGAATCCCGGCGGAGTCCGCATCGGCACGGCAGAAATCTACCGTCGCCTTGATGCCATGCCGGAACTGGAAGACTCTGTGGTCGTGGGTCAGCCCTGGAACAACGATGTCCGCGTGATTCTTTTTGTAAAGATTGCCAAAGGCTACACCCTTGACGATGCCCTGAAGAAAAAAATCATGGCCGACATCCGGGTCAATGCCTCCCCCCGTCATGTCCCGTCCAAGATCATTGAATGCCCGGATGTTCCCTATACGCTCAACATGAAAAAAGTGGAACTGGCCGTCAAAAAAATGATCGAAGGAAAAGAAGTGAAAAACAAGGATGCCCTGAAGAACCCGGAAGCCCT
>CAZWMY010000152.1:0-9244 GCA_964635025.1 uncultured Desulfobacula sp.
GTGGCCGAAGAGATTATCCGGGCAGGTGGCGGAAATGTTGTATCCCCAGATGATCATGCATTCCGGAACTTTGTAGTCCGGATGATCGTAGCGCCCCGGCAGCCACTGGGCAGCATCAAAAACGGAAAAATCGCCCTGGATGGTATCAAGGGCGGCGATCCTCGGGCTGTAGCAGGCATTTCCGCTCAAGGCAAACATGACGTTGGGGCTGCCGTATGCATAGGCCAGCATGCAGATCCAGGGGCCGATATCCCGGCCGGTGCCCATGGAGAAAATCATGCTTTCAGGTCCATATTCTTTCCGGATGGCTTTCATTTTTTGTTCTATGATATCAAAGGCCTCATCCCAAGTGATCTCTTCAAACTGATCGCTTCCCCGTTCACCCACCCGCTTCATGGGTGATCTCAACCGGTCTTTATGGTCAATATACTGGGTCATGGCAAGGGCTCTGGCACAAAGCCGCCCCTGGTTCCAGGGGTGATCAGGGTCCCCCTCAAGTTTAACCAGTTTATTGTTCCGGATATGGGCAAGAACACCGCAGCCGCCGTGGCATCCCGGGCCTGCCGACCAGGTGGTGGTTCTGACAATGGTGCTTTTTTGTTTTTTTTCCATTACAGTCTTGCTCCTGCCCTTCGTGAAATGATGCGGGCGGTTTGGGCTATCATTTTCCCAAAGGTTTCAAATTTGTCTTCGGTAAATGTCCCGACAAGGACAATTCCGGCAATGACTTCATTGTTGTGGTCAAATATGGGTGCTGCGACGGCCGTGATTCCCGGTGTGATTTCGGCATTGTCCACCGCATACCCATTTTCCCGGCAAAAGGCGAGTTCTTTTTCAAGACGCCTGGAGTCGAAATCATCTATCTCTCCATGAAAAAAAAGCTGGCCGGTTTCCATGATTTTTTGCTGTTCTTCAGGGTCCAAAAATCCGAAAATCGCTTTGCCGTGTGATCCGTGGGTAATGTGCAGGGACTGATATTGCCTCACTGTCACGGAGAGTTTTTCATTGCCGTCATATTTGCCTGAAATATAAAACTGGTCACTACAGATGATTCCAAGAAGTACGCTTGCCTTTGACTCATTGGCCAGTTTTTGAAGATGGTCATTTGCTATGGCAGTGATGTCAAGCTTTTCCCTTGCTTTTTGCGCCAGGGGCATCAGGGCAGGTCCAAGGGAATAGGTTTTGGTTCTGATGTCCTTTGTAATCAGATCATATTTACCCAATGCATTTAATATGGAATAGCCTTTGCTTTTATGGATGCCGATTTCTTTGCAGATGGCCGTCAATCCCATGTCATTGCCTTTGTTTCTCCCAAGACATAAAAGCAATTGGGCAGCCTGTTCCACTGCCGGGGCAGTCGGGCTGTAGGCTTTTTTTTCTTCCAGTGCGACTAAATTCATAAATGTAACTCCAATTTGTTCTATATGCAGAACAAGGTTCTGTATATTAGACTAAATTGAGAAATTCATGTCAAGAAAAAAAATATAGAAAAAGAGAGAAAGGGTTAATCGGTTACAGAATAAAAAAGCTTATTAGGGCTGTATCTCCCATATCAGTAAGGGGGTGGTACGGTTTGGAATGGTTGAAGGATATTCTTTAACATACCGGCAGCCCATTTTTTTATAAAACCCTTTGGCTTTGGGATCGGATAAGATATTGATGCGGGTGATCCGGTTTTTCTTGCAAATCATTTTTAGATGATCAAAAAATTTTGTCCCGATTCCCTTACCGATAAAATCAGGTGAAATAAACATATGCTCCAGCCAGTGTCCTTTTGGAATGATGATTCCTGAAACATCAAGATCATTGTCCAGATGGACAATGGAATAATAGCCACGGATAAACCCGTTATCTTCAAACACAAAGACCCTGTTGTGCCTGATATAATCCTCGCTGATGGTCAGCTCGTTTTTCCATATTTCAAAGAAATGATCCGGATATCCCCAGTGGCCTTTTGACTGAAAAGACAAGGAGGTGAGAATATCTGCTTCTTTGATTTTTGCGGGTCGGATTTCCATGGATAATTGGCGTGCCTTTTTTGTCGTTCCTGTTTAATGCCATTGGGTTAACACAGGCTTTGCCGGAAAACAAGATCCATCCTTCAAGCCTTGCCTAAAAAGGATTGTTGAACGAGGATTGCGGTCAAAATGGGGTTATGGTATAAAATGGTTTTCTCCATAAAAAGGGGACAGACTCAGAATGATCAAAGACATAACACTTCGTATCCGGCCGGATAAACTCAATCATCTTGAATATATTAAGAAAGCGGCCGCCATTGCACTAAAAATGGATATGGCGGAAATTGATGCCGTTCAGATCACCCGGCGGTCTGTGGATGCAAGGGGAAGAGAGCCGGTATTCCAAATCCAGGCAAGAGTTTATTCAGGCGAACCCATAAAAGATCTTTTGCTACCGGTAAAATATGAACCGATTAAAAGTGGCAAAAAAGCCATCATTGTCGGCAGTGGTCCGGCAGGGCTTTTTGCTGCGCTGCGATTGATTGAAAAAGGGATCATTCCCATTATCCTGGAGCGGGGAAAGGATGTCAAAGAAAGACGGTTTGATCTGAAAACCCTCCAGACCAACGGAACTGTAAACCCGGATTCCAATTATTGTTTTGGGGAGGGCGGGGCAGGCACCTACAGCGACGGAAAGCTTTATACCCGGTCCACCAAACGAGGGGATGTAAAAAAAATATTGTCCGTCCTGGTTCAACACGGGGCCATCCCGGATATCATGGTCAATGCCCATCCCCATATCGGCTCCAATAAATTACCAAGGATCATTCAGGCCATTCGGGATACGGTTTTGAACTGCAACGGTGAGATCCATTTTAATTCCAGAGTGACAGATCTCATGATAAGCAATGGGAAGATTAAGGGGGTCAGAACGGAACATCAGGAATTTGAAGCTGATGCCGTCATCCTCGCAACGGGTCATTCTGCAAGAGACATCTATGAATTGCTTGATAAAAAACAGATCCTTCTGGAAGCAAAGCCTTATGCCATGGGCATTCGGGTGGAACACCCCCAAGAATTGATCAATGCCGTTCAATATGGAAAATCCAAAGACAGCCCGTTTTTACCCGCGGCTTCCTATTCCCTGGCCTGTCAGGTGGGAAGGGCAGGGGTATATTCGTTTTGCATGTGCCCCGGCGGCATGTTGATTCCGGCATCCACCGCCCCGGGTGAACTGGTATTGAACGGGATGTCCAATTCCCTTCGCAACCTGACCAATGCCAATGCCGGAATGGTGGTCACCATCGATTCAAGCCAATATGGTTATTTAGAGGGTAAATTCAGACATTTTGCAGGGCTTGAGTTTCAAAGGCAGATGGAACAAAAGGCATTTTTTGCAGGAGGCGGAAGCCAGGCCGCCCCAGCCCAGGTGCTGACAGATTTTCTGGAAGATAAGATATCTAAACCCTTACCTGACACATCATACATCCCCGGCATTATCAGCTATCCTTTAAAGGAAATTCTGGGGCCTTATATTACAGATGCCCTGAAACAGGCCTTTCATATTTTCGGGCAAAAAATGAAAGGCTATGTGACAAATGAAGCCAAACTCCTGGCAGTGGAAAGCAGGACCAGTTCTCCGGTAAGAATTCCAAGAAAGACGGATACAAGGATGCATCCTCAAATCCAGGGGCTTTTTCCGGCAGGAGAGGGGGCAGGCTATGCCGGAGGCATTGTATCCTCCGCCATTGACGGCGATATAACCGCTGATGCGGTTTTTGCCTATCTTGGAGGAAATGCTTAGGGCGGGTTGCAATAAAACATCAGCCGGTTCCCCATTGGCGGGAAACCGGCTGAAAATCACATAAACAAATTAAATCTGGTCAAAATATTTGGGTTCCCAGCGCATTTTTTCGATCAAAAGGTTCAATCGGTCCGGATCATTGTTATGTTTATATTTTGCAAAGGCACAGCCTTTTTTGATAACCCCTGCTTTTATGGCTTCAGCACCCACGCGTTTGGCCACCTCAAATGAAACATTTCTAAGTTGATTCAGGGGCGGACAAAGAATCCCATCCATCAAATCCTCTTCACTGATGTATTCGGAAACCGCATGGGCAGCTGCAGAAAAAAAGGTAGGCAGAACTTCGACAGCACCGGAAGCGATAATGCCAAGCCCTACGCCAGGGAACACAAAGGCATTGTTGACCTGGCCGATCCGATAGTCTTTGCCTTTATAATGAACGGGCGGGAAAGGAGAACCGGTTGCGATAAGCGCTTTGCCGCCGGTCCAGGCATAAAGGTCTTCGGGCTGGGCTTCGGTTTTTTTGGTGGGGTTGCTTAAGGGGAAAATAACAGGTCTCTCTGCATTTTTACACATTGCTTCAACCACTTCTTTTGTAAAACATCCCCGTTGGCCCGAGGTGCCGATGAGAACGGTTATTTTTTCATTCCTGACCACATTCAAAAGGGTGTTATCTTCCGGAGACACCATCCAGGAAAGGGTTTTTGGATCTTTTGCAAATTTAACCTTATACGGTTCAATATCCCTGTCGGTTGTGACAATTCCTTTTGAATCAAGGGTGAATATTTTGGAAAGGGCTTCTGTTTGATCCATCCCCTGTTCCATGAGTTCGGTGAGGATTTGTTCGGCAATGCCGATGCCGCCGGCGCCGGCGCCATGAATCAGGTAAACCTGGCCGGACATTTTTTCCTTTTTCACCTTCATGGCGGCAAAAATACCGGCCAACACTATGGCTCCGGTGCCCTGGATATCATCATTAAAGGAAATGACCTCTTTGACATATTTATCCCGGACCGTGAAGGCGGTCTGTTTTGAAAAATCTTCCCACTGGAGCAGGGCATGGGGGAAATTGCGCTTAAACGCAGCTACGAATTTTTCAATAAAGGTATTATATTCGTCCCCTGTAATACGTCTGTGACGCCAGCCGATATAGTCCCGGTCATTCAAGAGGTCTTCATTGTCCGTTCCCACGTCAAGGGATATGGGAAGACAATGCCAGGGGGCAATTCCGGCGCCCTGGGTATAGAGCATGAGCTTTCCAAGGCAGATGGGAATACCGCCTGCGCCCTGGTCTCCAATGCCGAGAATGCCCTGGTTATCCGTGACAACGGCTATCCGGATGGCCTGGTCAGTATAGTTTCTTAAGATAAATTCGGCATAGTCGATATTGCCGGGATAAAAGTGGATACCGTTGGCGCCCCTGAAATTTTTAGAATACTGCTGGCAGGCAAGACCTACCGTAGGGGTATAGATAATGGGTAAAAATTCGGTTACATTGCTGGCCACAACGGCATTGAAAAGGACCACATTCCGGTCGTAGAGATTCCGAAGATAAATATACCGTTCAATGTCGCTGACTTTCCCTCTGACAGTGGCAAGGCAGCCCCGGATCTGGTCATCCAGGGTTTTGACCCTGGGCGGCAGAAAACCGCTGAGCTTTAATTTCTGCCGCTCTTCAATGGTAAAGGCAGGCCCTTTGCTGATATTGTTGAAGCGCAGAACATCAAAACCTTTTATATTAATCTGGACACCGACGGTATCTCCGAATTCTCCGTATTTAAACTCATAATGATTGATTTCCATGATAAAAAAATCCTTAGTTATATTTTAATAAAAAAATTTTAAAAAAAACAGGCCATACTGTATCATAGATTTAAAAATTACGGCATAAGAAAAGTTTTTTATGGGCCGTCCTAATCTTTGATCATCTGACGAAGCACATAGGGAAGGATGCCGCCGTTTTTGATATACTCAATTTCAATGTCGGTATTGAGTCTGATAACAACCTGAAAGCCAATTTTTATGTTGTGTTTTACGGCTGTGACCGTCAAAACCCCATTGGGTTTTATCTGATCCAGACCCGGGATTTCAAATATTTCATCTCCTTTAAGGTTTAAGGATTCAAAAGATTCATTTTTTTGAAAAGTCAACGGCAGAATCCCCATTCCCACAAGATTGGACCGGTGAATCCGTTCAAATGATACGGCAATCACGGCTTTCACGCCAAGAAGGCTGGGACCTTTGGCTGCCCAGTCTCTTGAAGAGCCGGAGCCATATTCTTTTCCTCCGAAAACAATCAGATCGGTGTTTTGATTCTGATATTTTTGGGAAGCATCAAAAACATATTCTTTTTGCATTTCAGGAAATTTTAAAGTCCAGCCGCCAACTTCGGAAACCAGCCGGTTTTTGATCCGGATATTGGCAAAAGTCCCTCGCATCATGACTTCATGATTGCCTCTTCTGGAGCCGTAAGAATTGAAGTCCCAGGGCTTCACACCTTTTTCAACAAGGTATTTCCCGGCCGGATAATCAACTGATATGGCCCCGGCAGGCGAAATATGGTCTGTGGTCACGGAATCGCCCAATACAAGAAGGGCCCGTGCATCTTTGATCTCCATTATTTTTGGCACGGTCATTGAAAAATTTTTAAAATAAGGAGGATTTTGAATATAGGTGGAGGCGTCATCAAATTTAAAGGTGGTGCTTTCATCGACTTTAAGTTCCTGCCAGAGCTTGTCTCCTTTAAAAATATTGGCATACTGGTCCCGGAAGAATTTTTCATGAACATAGGTTTCCACATAGTCATGGATTTCATCGGCGCCGGGCCAGATATCGCTCATGAAAACAGGTGTACCATCCTTTGACAGCCCAAGAGGTTCGGTATTCAGATCAATATCCATTTTACCGGCAATGGCATAGATCACTACAAGGATGGGGGACATCAGAAAATTGCCTTTGACCTCCTGATGAATCCGGGCTTCAAAATTCCGGTTTCCGGAAAGAACGGACATGACATCCAGATGATGGGTTTTAACGGCGTCTTCGATAACCGGATCAAGGGGGCCGCTGTTCCCGATGCAGGTCATGCACCCAAACCCGGTATTGTTAAACCCGAGTTCTTCAAAATATTTTATGAGACCGGAGTTTTTCAGATAATCCAGAACAACCCTGGAGCCGGGAGACAGGGAGGGTTTGACATACCAGGGCAGGGTCAGTCCTTTTTCAACGGCTTTTTTGGCCACAAGCCCGGCACCGACCATGGTATAGGGGTTTGACGTATTTGTGCACGAGGTGATGGCGGCAATCACGATGCTTCCGTGGGTGAGGGAGTGTGGCTTTTTTTCAGGATTGATCTGAATGGTTTTTCTGTTCCCAAGATCAAATATTGTGGTCACTTTTTGTTTGACTTCAGATAAGGAAAGTCTGTCCTGGGGCCGTGAAGGGCCTGCAATGGAGGTTTCGATCAGGGAAAGGTCCACATCTATTTTTTTTGAAAACTGGATGGCATTGTCATGGGTGTTGAAAAAACCGCAGGTTTTGCAATAGGCCTCCACAAGGGCTGCCGTTTCTGTCCGGTTGGTTTTTCTAAGATAGGAAAGGGTTTGTTCATCCACAGGAAAAAATCCGGCCGTTGCTCCATATTCCGGGGACATATTGGCAATGGTGGCCCTGTCGGTCAGGGTCAGATATTTTAACCCTTCTCCTGTATATTCAACTATTTTTTCAACCACATTTTCTTTGCGAAGGATTTGGGTGATATATAGGGCAATATCCGTGGATGTGATCTGTTTTTGAGGCCTCCCGATAAAATTGACCCCGATGACCTTTGGAAGGTTCATATAATAGGGCTGCCCCAGCATGACGGCTTCGGCCTCAATGCCGCCGACGCCCCAACCAAGGACGCCCAGTGCGTTGATCATGGTGGTATGGGAGTCTGTGCCCACAAGGGTGTCCGGGAAAGCAAGTACGCCTTCAACGGTTTTTTTTGTGGTCACCACTGTGGCCAGATATTCAAGGTTCACCTGGTGGCAGATCCCTGATTCAGGCGGAACCACTCTGAAATTATCAAAATTTTTCTGGGCCCATTTTAAGAGCTGGTACCGTTCTTTGTTGCGTTCATATTCTTTTTGGGCATTCAGGAAAAATGAATTTTTTTCTTTAAAATGATCCACCTGGATGGAATGATCAATGACGAGATCCACAGGAACAAGCGGGTTGATTTTTTTCGGGTCTGCGCCTTTGATATGAACCGCATCCCGCATGGCTGCAAAATCAACGATGGCAGGGACACCGGTAAAATCCTGCATCAGAACTCGTGAAGGATAAAAGGCTATGAGTTCGGAATCTTCGGGGTTTGTTTCATAAAATTTTACGGCATTGACAATATCCGACCATTGAATAAGGTGTGAATCCATGTGCCGTGCCAGGTTTTCGATCAGTATCCGGGCAGAAAAGGGAAGGGTTTCAATCTTTGCAAGTCCCATGTCTTCGAGCAGGCGGATATTGTGGACAATATAGGTTTTGCTGTTATGCTTGAGCTTGGTTTTTAAATTATGTTGGGTCATTTGTTTGCTCCCGGCGGCTTAAACTTTTTCAAAGCGTTGATAAAATTGAGGCATCAGGATATTATCAAAAAAACAATAGATCAAGTCACAATCAAGATTAATCAAGAAAAATGTCTCAAAAAAGAAAAGGACCGGTAACTGACAAAACCGGCCCTTTCTGAAAAATATGGCATTGAATTACTGATCCGTCTAAGGCATAAGCAAGGCCTAATTCCCTTGTTCTTCTTTTCTTAGATCCTTTCTTAAAATTTTTCCGACATTGGATTTGGGAAGCGTTTGCCTGAACTCCACTTTTACCGGGAGTTTATATTTGGCAAGTTTTGTATCGCAGTAATCTATGACTTCTTTTTCTGTCATTGTTTCGCCTTCCTTTAGCACAACAAATGCTTTAACTGCCTCCCCGCGCTTTTCATGGGGAATCCCGATACAGCAGGCCTCAAGAATTTTAGGATGCTCAAACAAGACTTCATCGATATCCCGCGGATAAACATTATACCCGCCTGAAATAATCATATCTTTTATGCGGTCGACAATATAAAAATACCCGTCTGCGTCCATTTTGGCGACATCACCGGTGCAGAGGAATCCGTCATCGGTCAAGGTTTTTTTTGTTTCATCGGGTTTGTTCAGATACCCTTTCATGATCTGGGGGCCGCGGATCAGGAGCTCGCCTGGTTCTCCAAGGGGCACTTCCAGGGTTTTGTCATTTAAATCCACAATTTTGCATTCTGTATCCGGTATGGGAACGCCGATGCTGCCCTGTTTTCTTAACCCGTTAAAGGGATTGATATGGGTGACAGGCGTGGATTCCGTAAGGCCGAACCCTTCCACAATAATGGCGCCGGTTTTTTCCTGGAATTTATTGATCACTTCAAGAGGCAAAGGGGCGCTGCCTGAAAAACAGCCTTTGATGCTGG
>CAZWMY010000153.1:0-9222 GCA_964635025.1 uncultured Desulfobacula sp.
TGACGAACGCCTCGGAGCAGATGAAGGAAAACAGCCTCAAAGTGAATGCAACGGCTAAATCCTTATCAGCCCTGGCCCATAGTCTTGAAGGCTTTGTAAGCAAATTTAAAATAGAATAGCTGTTTTATAACATCAATTTTTTTATAGCCCCATGGAAGATTCCATGGGGCTATAATTTTTTTTTAACTTTTCTTGACAAAGAACAATTTCGTGGGTTAGACTTTATCCATCGTTGCAAAAAAAGTACGAATGCGTCGTATACGTCGTCAACCAACCAATTATTAAATTTAGGAGAAAAAAGATGAAGTCTTTCATGTCAATTTTTTTGGTATGCAGTATTTCCGTTCTGTCTATTTTTATCGGTGGTGTTCAAGCAGCAGAGTATAAGGCCAGTATCGCAAATATGCCGGTGTATGCGGAAAGTACGGAAAAAGGGGTTCTGGTTGATTTTGTCAAAGCCATGTCCAAGGCCACTGGAACACCCATTCCCTTTGTGGTGGAGCCGTTTGCAAGATCCATGAACAATGTCATCGAAGCCAAGACAGCAGATTTCCATTTGCCGCTAATTGTACCGCCAACCCCCCCGCCAAATCATGATTTTTCAACAGCTATTATTTTCCATGTTAATTTTACGCTTTATACAAATAAAAATTCCAAAGTCACCCGGGAGAATCTGGATCAGTTTAAACTTGAAACCGATAATGCCCATATTGCTTATATCAAAGAAAAAACAACCGGCTCCGCCAGCCTTGAAAACAGCCTGAAAAAAGTGGATGCCGGACGTCTTGACGGGTTTATTTTTGCTGATTTTGCCTGTGACCCCATCATCAAGGCCCAGAACCTGAAAAATATTAAACGCACCCTCTACAACCGGTTTGATGTAAGGATCGTTCTGCCCAAAGGTGGAAAAGGCGGGCCTGTGGATAAATTTCTGACCGAGGCCATTGAAAAACTGAAAGCCAGCGGTGAGTTTGACAAAATCATGGGGCCTATTGATACACCGTTCGACCCCTGGCAGCCCTAAGATCAAATAAAACTAATCCATGTCATTAAAAAAGGTGAGTTATGATCCTTGATAGACTGAAAACCAGTAAACTCGGGATCGGACCGAGGGCCGCCATCCTGTGCGGCTTTCTAGTGGCCCTTCTCCTTTTGACAACAACCTTTATTTTTCTCAAGATGCAGGTCAGCCTCCTGAATTCTACGGTTGACCTCACAAACAAAGAAATGCTCGGCATTGTAACCAATTTTTCCGAGCGTCAGAAAAGTGATCTCTCTGCGCGATATCAATCCGTTACACAGATACTGGCAGGCGTTACAGCCAAATATGTATTTGATTTTGATGACCAGGCATTGCGCCTGGTCTTAAAAAGCTTTATGACGCTTTCGGAACTGGTTGCCATTGATGTTCGGGAAACTGGTGACAAACCCTTTGCAGCCGCCTGGGATAACGGTGGTGCTCTTTCCGGAAAAGAGCTTCCCAAGGATCTGAACCTTACAAAGGAGTTTTCATTTAAACAGGAAATCCAGTTTGATGGAAAAGCAATCGGCACCGTCGAAGTCTTCTATTCTGATCACAAAGTCCGAAACATGATTTCCGAAGCTGAAATTAAAGTTAAAAAGCTTCTGGAAGATTTTGATAATTTTACAAAAGACCAATTGAAAAAATCCACTGTTAAACAGGTGGTGGCCATTCTTATAGTTGTTCTGGCACTGATTGCGGTAATCCTATTTGCAATAAAAGTGCTGGTGATCACCCCTCTGAATTCAGCTACTGCTATTCTCAAAAAAATTGCCACAGGCGAGGGGGATCTGACGAAAATCCTTCCCATCAAACGCCAGGATGAAATCGGTGAGCTTTCCAAATGGTTTAATGCGTTTATGTCCAGCCTGAAAGATATGATCATCAGTATTCGCCGGGATGCCATTACCGTCAGTGAGTCTTCAACTGAAATGCTGAAGGTATCAGATCAATTGTCCGAAGGGGTAAAGGATTTATCAGCAAGGGCTGTAAGCGTATCTGCAGCATCAGAGGAGATGAGTTCAAACATGAAATCCGTTGCCGTGTCTTCTGGTGAAACCACGGCTAATGTGGGCACCATTGCTGCGGCTGCCGAACAAATGACAGCCACCATCAATGAAATCACCAAAAGTGCGGAAAAGGCGAGAGCCATTACTGAGGATGCCGTTATCCAGGCAAAAGCCTCCCATGATCAGGTTGGAGAGCTTGGAAAAGCAGCCGTTGACATTGGACATGTCATTGAAACCATTCAGGATATTTCCGAACAGGTCAATCTTCTGGCACTGAATGCCACCATTGAAGCTGCCAGGGCCGGTGAAGCCGGTAAAGGGTTTGCCGTAGTCGCAGGTGAAATCAAGAGTCTTGCAAGCCAGACGGCCCAGGCGTCCTCATCCATAAAGGACAAGGTCAAGGTCATTCAGGATTCAACCCAGGATACCATTCATCAGATTGACTCCATCAGTAAAGTCATATCCGAGGTCAATGATTCAGTCAGTACCATTGCCGGTGCCATTGAGGAGCAGTCTGCCACCACAAAGGAAATATCCAATAATGTCCATAGTATTTCTTCCGGGTTGACCACCGTCAATGACAATGTATCGCAAAGTTCCTCCGTATCCGAGCATATTGCCCAGGAGATCGCAGAGGTGACGAACGCCTCGGAGCAGATGAAGGAAAACAGCCTCAAAGTGAATGCAACGGCGAAATCCTTATCAGATCTAGCCCACAACCTTGAAAGATTTGTAAATAAATTTAAAATTGAATAAGGGATAAGCCTGATGGAATTTCAAAACCTCCATCAGGCTATAAAAATCAGTATAGCTGGTTATAAAAGATCTGCATAAAAATCATTGCCTTTGTCATCCACAAGGATAAAGGCAGGAAAATTTTCCACGGTAATCATATACACTGCTTCCATTCCCAGTTCTTCATATTCAATGATGTCAACCTTTTTTATAAAGTCTTTCCCCAGGCGGGCGGCAGGGCCGCCGATGGAGCCAAGATAGAATCCGCCGTGAATCCGGCAGGAATTGGTCACCTCTTTGCTTCTGTTTCCCTTGGCCAGCATGATCATGGACGCCCCTTCTTTCTGGAAAACCGGTACATAGGGGTCCATTCGTGCCGCCGTTGTGGGGCCGAATGACCCGGAGATTTCTCCTTTGGGCTGTTTGGCAGGGCCGGCATAATACACAATATGGTTTTTCAGATATTCCGGCAGCCCTTTTCCCGCTTCAAAGCGCTCCATGAGTTTGGCATGGGCAATATCCCTTGCCACGATAATTTTGCCGTTCAGTGAAAGCCTTGTGGAAACCGGATATTTGGACAGTTCCGCGCGGATTTCATCCATGGAACGGTTCAGGTCAATCTCTACGGCGGTTTTTATTTCAGGCTCAGTTTTGGGCAGATATCGGCCGGGATTTTCTTCCAATTGCTCTAAAAAAATCCCGTCTTTTGTGATTTTCCCCTTGATCTGACGATCGGCGGAACAGGAAACGCCGATGCCGACGGGACAGGAGGCCCCGTGCCTCGGCAACCGGATAATTCTGATATCAAGGGCAAAATATTTACCTCCGAACTGGGCGCCGATGCCGAGCTTTTGCGACCGGAGCAATAATTTTTTTTCAAGATCGATATCCCTGAAGGCGTGAGCGGTCTCACTGCCCTTTGTGGGAAGCGAATCAAGATATCTGGCTGATGCAAGCTTTACTGTTTTCATAGTCAGCTCAGCCGATGTCCCGCCAATAACAAAGGCAATATAATATGGCGGACAAGCGGTGGTTCCCAAAGATTTCATTTTTTCCACCATGAAATCCATCAGCTTTTGCTCTGATTTCAGAACCGCCTTTGTCATCTGAAAAAGATTGCTCTTATTGGCAGACCCGCCCCCTTTTGCCATAAAGAGAAATTGATAGGCATCTCCCTCAACCGAAGAAATATCAATCTGGGCCGGCAGATTGGTTTTTGTATTTTTCTCCTCATACATGGTAAAGGGAGCATTCTGGGAATATCTTAAATAATTCTGAGTATAGGCTTTGTGCACGCCTTTGGATAATTCTTCCTCATCATCGCTCCAGGTCCAGACCTGCTGGCCTTTTTTGGCCATGATGACGGCGGTTCCCGTATCCTGGCACATGGGATACACCCTGTCAGCCGAGATGACCGCATTCTTTAAAAGTTCCAAAGCCACATATCGGTCATTCTCAGAACTTTCAGGATCATCTAAAATCTTTCTCAAATTATCCAGGTGCCCTGATCTGTAAAGATGGGCCACGTCTTTGAATGCCTGGTCGGCAATCCATGAAAGGGCCTCGGGCTCAATCATGAGAATCTGTTTTCCTTCAAATTCCTTTATCCTGACATGATCCTTGGTCAGAAGACGATACTCGGTCTTATCCTTGCCCAAAGGGAACATGGTGTCATATATAAATCCATCCATCATTTGTCATCCTTTCATGATGCAACAGACAGCAGTGAATGTTACCTGCTGTCCGGTTCTTTTTCTTATTTTACAAAAACCATTTTCCGTCTCAGATAGGCAATCTGTGTCTGGTGGGGCAGATCTTTGGGGCAATAGTCTTCACATCCGAGAAGCGTCATGCACCCGAAGATACCGTTTTCATCCCCCATGATTTCATAAAATTCCTCATCGGTCCGCTTGTCCCTGGGGTCCAGGGCAAATCGGGCAAGACGGATGAATCCCACGGCCGACAAAAAATCCGGCCTCATGCGTTTGGTGGCGCAGGCTGACACGCAGCAACCGCATTCCACACACCGCTCCAGCTCATAGATCTGGTCTGCCACATCCGGGTCCATGCGTTCCTCGAGTTTGTTGAAATCCGCCTGATCAGCAGAATTGTCATGTATCCAGGATTCCACCCGCTCAGACATGGCTCTCATGAATTTTCCCGTGTCAACGGACAGATCGCCGATGAGTTCAAACCCCGGCAAAGGCAAAAGTTTAATCTCGCCGCTTGCATATTTGGAGGTCAGGGTCCGGCAGGCCAGGGTCGGCTGACCGTTAATGACCATGGCGCAGGAGCCGCAGATGCCGGCCCGGCAGACAAAATCAAACTGCAGCGACGGGTCCTGCAGCTCACGGATTTCGTTCAACGCAATAAAAACCGTCATCCCCGGGGCTTCCGTAACTTCATAGGTGACCATGCGGGGCTTATCCCCTTTTTTGCGGGGATTGTATCTGAATATTTGAAATTTTAAGACTCTTTCGGTGTCGCTCATTATTTAAACCCCCTGCCTATACGCTCGTTTCTGCCTTTGAATTTTTCCGGAATGGTAATGGGATTCAGAAGTGCTGAAATCTCAAACCGGTCTGCTCCGGGGTTGGCATCCTTGATGGTTTCAATCTGGCTGATTCTTTTTTTCGTGTCCGGATGATGAACAATATTATCCACGCCGTATCCCCTTGATCCCGGAGGAATTTCCATCTTCATGACATCCAGTTCTTCATAACCGACTTCAGGAAGATCGGCAGACTCATCTTTCCAGGTGGTCAGGGTTCTTTTCAGCCAATCTTTGTCGTTTCTTTCAGGGTAATCTTCCCTTGCATGGGCACCGCGGCTTTCCGTCCGAAGAAGGGCGCCATAGGCCACACACTGGGCAAGCCTGATCATCTTGGGCACCCTTATGGCTTCCACCAGTTCGGGATTGGAAGAAGATATCCGGTTTCTTAAGGCAATATTCTTTGCCTTCTGGTTTAAAACCTTCAATTCTTCCACCGCCTGCTCCAGATCAGGGCCGTTTCTGAAGATACCGACCTTGTCCATCATGATTTTCTGCATTTGAGCCTTTAATTCAAAAGGATTTTCGCCAAAATTTCTGAAGAGAAGATCGGTAATTTTCTTTTCTTCCTGTTTCATGAAATGCTCAATGGTGGTGGTGCTGATATTCAAAGGATTGGCAGCGCAATAGTCTGCCACATATTCACCCACGATCATGCCGGCCACAACGGTTTCTGCTACGGAATTTCCACCCAGACGGTTAAACCCGTGCATATCCCAGCAGGCTGCTTCACCTGCCGAAAAAAGACCTTTCAAGGTCGGGCTCTCTCCTGTGGGTTTGGTCCTGATGCCGCCCATGGAATAATGTTGAGTGGGTCTGACCGGAATGAGTTCTTCCACCGGGTCTATGCCGAGAAAATATTCACATATTTCTTTGACTTCCCTTAAATTCTTTTCAATGTGTTTTCTGCCCAAAAGACGGATATCAAGCCAGAGGTGATCCCCATACCGGGAGGAAATCCCTTTGCCTTTTCTCATATGCTCGGTCATCCTCCGTGAAACAACATCGCGGGAGGCCAGCTCTTTTTTTTCAGGCTCATAATCCGGCATAAACCGGTAGCCATCCTTGTCCAGAAGAAGCCCGCCGTCGCCACGACATCCTTCTGTCGTCAAAATGCCCACCGGAACAATGGCGGTGGGGTGAAACTGGACCGCTTCCATATTGCCCAGGGTGGCAATGCCGGTTTCAAGGGCAATGGCATTGCCTATGCCTTCGTAAATCACCGCATTAGTTGTCACGGCATAAAGTCTTCCATAGCCGCCCGTTGCAATGGTGGTGGCCTTGGCCACATAGGCGATGAGGTCTCCGGTAACCAGATCTCTCACAATGGCACCATAACACACTCCGTTATCATGAATCAGGGCCAGGGCTTCTTTTCTTTCATGAACCGGAATTCCCATCTGGATGGCCTTGTTGTCCATGGCATAAAGCATGGTGTGCCCTGCACCATCCGATGTAAAGCAGGTTCTCCATTTTTTGGTTCCGCCGAAATCCCTGGCGGAAATCAGGCCATGGGCATCGGCTTTTTCCGTAATGGTGACCTTTTCACCATTGATAACCACTTCCCGGTCGCCCGCCCTGACCCGTGACCAGGGCACGCCCCAGGCTGCCAGCTGCCGGATGGCTTTGGGAGAGGTATTGACAAAGGCCCTTGCCACCTCCTGGTCACACCCCCAGTCGCTTCCTTTTACCGTGTCTGCAAAATGGATGTCTTCATCATCCCCCTCGCCCTTGATACAGGCTCCGAGGCTTGCCTGCATACCGCCCTGGGCTGCGGCGGAATGCGACCGTTTGGCAGGGATCAAAGAAAGAACAATGGTATCATAGCCTCTCTGCATGGATGCAATGGCAACCCTGAGTCCTGCGAGACCCCCGCCGATTACAAGTGAATCCGTATATATGAGTTTCATTTAGATTACCCCTTATTCAAAAATTTACGCCGGCGGATTGAACATCAATTATTGCCGTGACCTGGATCTGTTCAACTGTTGCAGCATGGCTGACATATTTTTCTCCCACATTATTTCTGTGCAAAAAACCGATCGCCATAAATACCAGCAACGCCAGGAGCCCCAGGGCCAAAAAGAAAATGCTCACTTTGTTTTTATAATTTTTAAGTTTTTCCCTTGTCTGCCGCGGATTTTTACCGGCAAACCATCCCCATTTCATGCAAAGCCTGTAAAGGCCGATAATACCGTGAAGCTCCACACAAAAAAGCAGTATCAGATAAAGGGGCCACATATTGCCTGAAAAAACCCTGTCCGCCGACATATAAGGATCAATCCCCCCGGGATGCGTCAGCATGACATACAAATGAACCGATCCTGTAAAAAACATGATAAACCCGGTAACCACCTGGATATACCACAGATTGGTATCCGGATGGTTCATCATCTGCATCTGGTCTATCATGATCCTTTGTTGTTGCCAGGAGATGGGGATTTTTCTGATGCCCAGCAGCGCATGAATGATAAAGAGGGTAAAAACACAAGACACGGCTAAAAATACTGCGCTGGGATACCCGTGCCCGTCCGAAGAAAGAAAAGAGAGCTCCATGGTTTTTGCCACAAAATTAAAAGCGCCTTTTCCCAGGATAATGCTTCCCACGAGAAACATATGCACCCACATAAACAGGGCAAGAATCAAGCCGGTTCCACTCTGGGCAAAATCCAGCCGGGCAGGCAGCCAGCTCTTTTTCTTGTTTGATTCAATGCTGTAACTCTCCAAATCAACCTCCTTTTAAAATATTGACCTGCAAATCTTTCCCATCTCTCCTAAATTTTTACAGGTGTGAATTCCGTTTTCCTCAAAGGCCCGGATTTTTGCCGCACCTGTGCCGCTGGAACCGGAGATGATGGCTCCGGCATGCCCCATTCTCCGGCCGGGAGGGGCGGTCAGCCCTGCAATAAATCCGACCACAGGTTTTGTCAGGTATTTTTTTATATAGGCGGCAGCTTCTTCTTCCGCACTTCCCCCGATTTCACCGACCATGATGATCCCGCAGGTTTCCTCATCCGCTTCAAATGCAGAAAGAACATCTATAAAACTGATTCCCGTCACAGGATCACCACCAAGGCCGATACAGGTAGACTGTCCCAGACCTGCTTTTGTCAACTGATCCACCACTTCATAGGTCAGGGTTCCAGATCGTGACACCACACCCACATTTCCTTTTTTATGGATCTTACCCGGCATGATGCCGACTTTCGCCTCACCCGGCGTAATAATCCCCGGACAATTGGGCCCGATGAGCCGGCAGGTTTTTGTGGCAATATAGTTTTTGACTTTCAGCATATCCATAATAGGAATGCCTTCTGTAATGGCCACGATCAATTTCACTCCGCCATCTGCCGCCTCAATGATGGAATCGGCACAAAACGCAGGCGGAACAAAAATCAGGCTGGTATTTGCCCCTGTTTCTTTCACGGCCCGGCTCACCGTATCAAACACCGGTACCTCATCCATTTTCTGCCCCCCTTTGCCGGGGGTGATGCCTGCCACCACTTTTGTACCATATTCAATGCAGGCTCTGGCATGAAAGCTGCCCTCTTTTCCGGTGATGCCATGAACCACAACCTTTGTATCCTTATTCACGTATATACTCATGATGCATCTCCTTTAGTTAACGGCAGCTGCAATTTTTGCCGCAGCATCCAAAAGATCGGAAGCACTGGTCAGATTAAGACCGGATTCGGTGAGGATCTGTTTTCCCATGTCCACGTTTGTCCCTTCCATGCGGACCACCACCGGGATATTGACCCCGGTTTTTTTGGCAGCCTCCACAACGCCTTTGGCAAACACATCACATCTTAAAATGCCTCCGAAAATATTGATCAGAATGGCCTTGACCTTGGGGTCTGCCAGGATGATCCGAAAGGCGTTTTCCACCTGTTCGGCGCTGGCGC
>CAZWMY010000154.1:0-9103 GCA_964635025.1 uncultured Desulfobacula sp.
TAGCAGCCAGCAAGACATTTAATCTGGCAGGCCTCCAGCAGTCAAGCCTGATTATTCCCGATGCCCGCCTAAAGCAACGGCTGGCCAATTTTATGGAAGACCTCGGCTTTAAAAATTCCATCGGCGGAACGCTTTTCGGACCCATTGCCGCAGCCGCAGCCTATAACGGTGCTGAAGACTGGCTGGAGGATCTGATTCTTTATCTTCATAAAAATTTCATCTATTTAAAAACCTTTCTTGAAACCCAATTGCCCGGTGTTAAGGTATATGACCTTGAAGGTACCTATCTTGTCTGGGTGGATTTCAGGAAAGCCTTGCCAGATACCGGCAGCCTCATCCGTGTTCTGGAAGAAGATGCCAGGGTCGGCCTGGACCATGGAGAATGGTTCGGGAATAACGGTACCGGGTTTGAACGGATCAATATTGCCTGCCCCCATTCCGTCTTAACCCGGGCCGCAGAAGCCATCGTCAAAAGCATAAAAAAATACCAGGACAAAATTTCATAAAAAAAAGGAGTCAGCAATGCCATACGTAAACATCAAAATTACCAATGAAGGGGTGACCGCAGACCAGAAAGCAGCACTCATCAAAGGAACAACAGAATTGCTTTCCAAAGTCCTGGGAAAAAATCCAAAAACAACCTTTGTTGTGATTGATGAAGTCAGTACAGACAATTGGGGTGTAGGTGGAGAAACCGTTACAACCCTGCGCAGCCAGGAAAAAAAACTCTCTAACCCTTGAAGACCTTTTCTTTATCAGGCATCCCGAAAGATTTTTTGAAACTTGAACATTGGAATATGATCATTTTAAGTTTTGTTTGAAACAGGTGTCCTTTATATAGTCAACAAATCGCTGTTCCGGGGAAAAACCAAGCAGCGCCTGGCCATTGGAGACAAAATTTGAGTAAGGATTGAAATCATAAAAACAGGGTGTGCCGGTTTTGGTGTCCATCAGGTATTCTACTCCGCCAAGATCGGCACCGGCATCATGTATGACGGATATTACCTGTGCAACAATTGTCTCATCTGCTTCAAAGGATTGAATACGAGCTTCCTGGTTCAGGGCGCAATAATCAAAGGAGGAATCCTTATTCTCCGCCGTCCGGGACACCGAGCAACCGTCAGCAGCACAATAATTAAAAGTATGGGCCATCATTTTCTGCTTAATGCTGTAAAATAAGCGGCCGCCAAGGATTTCAACCCGGTAGACATATCCATCGGATTGAATATATTCCTGAACCAGACCTGTCCCATCAATACCAAGATGGACTTTGCCGGATTGAATAGCGGCTTCCAGTTCATCATAGGCATCAAATTTGACAATCCCGCTGCCGGAACCTCCGATATTGGGTTTGATGATAAGAGGAAACCCTATTGTTTCAGCAGCCTTCAAGATATCTTGAGTCTGATGGACGGCAACCGCTTGCGGACAATGGAGCTCCAGTTTAGAGAACAGGCCGTTTTGAATTGCTTTAGAAGCACCGGCAAGATGGGCATGGCTGCCGTTGACAACGGTTACCCCCATAGCTTCCAACCAGTTCAGGTAATGGAGTGTGTGAAAAACAATTGATGAATTTCTTCCGGAAGACGGCATAATATTAATCCGATTAACAGCAAAATTAAAATCCGGTCGCTTTTTGTCTGTACGAAAAGAAAGGTCTGCGATATTAATCAATTTCAAATCCATACCATTGGCTTGAAAGGTTTCGATCAAGGATTCAGACCACGTCGGATGTTCATATAAAAAAGCAATTCTCATATTCCATGCTCCGTTCATTTTATGTTTTATTCGAAGATTACCGGTCCAAACCATAGCACGGGGCTTGTCTTTTTAACACCTTAATTTCCATAGCCTTGTGATTCCGTAATAGATCAGCACCAATCCGACAACGCAGTTTAAACCCTGCACCATCAGGTTTGGGATACCTGATTTTAATAAAGATAGGATCAACATGACTATGGACAGGAAAAAAAATGTGGACAAGCCCGTTCCTATTCCGAATATGACCAGTTCTTTGCTTTTATAATTTTTTTCAAGTGCTTTTGCAGAAAACACGCTGCTCCAGAAGACGATGGTCAGCGGACTTGAAGCGGTCAGGATAAAACAGCTGGAAAAACTGCTGACAGGTGTCCAGGCGATGGATTTCATCCCTTCTGCGGTATTGATAAATATGAGGCCTTTATACAGCATCATCAGTCCGAACATCGTCAGTACGATCGAGCTGACCACGCCGAATATTTTTTTTATTTTGTCTTCCTGAAGCAGTCTGCCGATCCCGATTAATGACAGGACAATATACATATAATCGACGATTGTAACAGCCAGGATGCCGGACAAACCGTTTATATAATTGCTGTCCACGGTAATTCCCAAAATATAAAAAAATACAGGTCCCACGGCCAGTTGAAGAAATAAACCGGTCAGCATTCCATTGAAAAGAATCGTCATTTATAATCCCTCATAAAAGATTGAATATCTTAAAATCTTGTAATAATGATATAGGATCTGGAATAAGGTGTGAATGGCTGTTTTAAGTTTATGAGCAGAATCTGATTAATAATTTAAGGAAGAATGGCTAATGAACGCTAAATTTGAAAGCCCGGTCGATGCAATCAGCATGAACATTCTTAAAGAACTTCTGATGAATGCGCGATCCACTTTCAGCGAAATCGGCAGAAAAATAGGCTTGTCATCTCCTGCCGTTGCGGAGCGGGTTTACAAAATGGAAGCGGCCGGTATCATCAACGGCTATCATGCCGATATCAACCTCGATGCCTTTGGGCTGGATCTTATGGCATTTATTGCGTTAACCACCCAGCCGGAAAAATATCAGAAAATCTATTCGTTTGCTGAAAAGCAGAAGGAAATCGTTGAATGCCATCATATCAGCGGCAATGAATCCTTACTCCTGAAGGTGGTGGCAGGGTCCATTGCCCAGCTGAACACCATGATAGAAAAACTGGGCCAGTTTGGAGAGACC
This sequence comes from uncultured Desulfobacula sp., assembly GCA_964635025.1. Lineage (GTDB taxonomy): Bacteria > Desulfobacterota > Desulfobacteria > Desulfobacterales > Desulfobacteraceae > Desulfobacula. The sequence goes on from CAZWMY010000154.1 coordinate 2,981, forward strand.
AAAACCTCCATTGTTTTATCTTCACCCATCAAGAAGAAAATTGATTTTACAAGGACCGGATCATATGAACACGATCAGAATCATTCAAGGCGATATCACCCAGGCTGATGTGGATGCCATTGTCAATGCAGCCAATCCGGGGATGCTGGGCGGCGGCGGCGTGGATGGCGCCATTCACAGGGCAGCGGGCCCGAAATTACTGGAAGCGTGCAAAAAAGTGAAAGCAATAAACGGGGAGCGGTGTCCGACCGGGGAGGTGCGGATTACCGAAGCCGGGAATCTGAGGGCCAAATATGTGATTCATACGGTAGGGCCCAGATACGGGATCGATGAGCCCTCGGGAACACTTCTGGCTTTGGCATACAAGAACAGCCTGGATCTGGCCCTGGCCCACGGGTGCAACTCTATAGCCTTTCCTGCCATTTCCTGCGGGGTTTACGGGTATCCCCATGAAGAGGCGGCAAGGATTGCGGTTTCAGTGTGCAACCGGCCTGAGTATGCATCCCTCGACATCTGTTTTTATCTTTTCAGTGAAAAAATGGCCGCTGTCTGGACAGCAGCGCTGAAGAACAGCCACAGATGATTATTTTTTCATGAACTGGTCTCCGGGGCATGATCCCCCGGGTTCGCAGGAACATCCTGAGCCGCAGTCACAAGATTTTTTACCTTTCCAGATGTCAAAAAAATTTTTGATCATAAAACCGGCAGCACCGGCTACAATGATTCCGACAATGATATTTTCCATAATGGTGATTCCTTTTGGCTCCTTTTTTCAGGCCCCTTTTATCAGATCAGTATAAGACTTCCGGCCTGGTAAAAAACGGTTGAAATCGTTAAAGCAAGGCTTGTATTAAAAATCACTGAAAAGGCAGCCCATTTCCATGAACCGGTTTCCTTTGCAATACAGACCACAGTGACAAAGCACGGCGAATAAAAAATGGTAAACAGGATGAGGCTGAAGGCCGTCAGCGGGGTCCAGCCCTGTTCGGTCTTAAGTTTTTCCGAAAGGGAAGACGTATCTTCCGTATCCACCGCCCCCAGGGAATAGGCCGTACCAAGGGTGGACACCACCACTTCCTTGGCGGCAAACCCGCCGATGAGCGCAATATTGATCCGCCAGTCAAACCCGGCATATTGGGTGATGCTTTCAACAGCTGTCCCGATGCGGCCGGCCATTGAGTTTTTCAATCGCTCAGGACCCTGATCCGATTCCGACCGGGGAAAAGTCATCATGGCCCAGAGGAGGATGGAGATGAGAAGAATCACTGTGCCTGCTTTTTTAAAATACTGGACAATTCGCTCAACCGTATGGATCAAAAGACCCTTCAGGGTCGGCAGCCGGTAAGGCGGCAGCTCCATGACAAAGGGCGTGGATTCTCCCCGGATCAGGGTGGATCGAAGGAGCCGGGCCACCAGGAGGGCTCCCACCCACGAAACCATGGTGATCAGGAGCATGACCTGGGCCTGGTTTTCCGAGAAAAAGGCAGCTGTCAAAAGGGCAAACACCGGCAGTTTGGCACCGCAATTCATAAAGGGAACCGTCAAGAGGGTTGCGAGCCTCTCTTTGGGGGATTTCAGGGTCCGGGTGGCCATGACCCCTGGAACGGCGCATCCCCCGGCAATGCCTCCGGATACGATAAAGGCCATGACCGAACTGCCGTGAAGCCCGAACATCCTGAAAATCCGGTCCAGCATAAAAGACATCCGGGCCAGATACCCGGTGTCTTCCAGAAATGCAATGCCGAAAAACATGAACATGATCAGCGGAACAAACCCGAGGACACCACCCACGCCGCCAATGATCCCGGACACCAAAAGAGATTTCAGCAATCCGTCCGGCAGGGCCTTTTCTGCCGCAGCGGTCAACCACCCCACCATACTCTCAAAAAAGGCAACCGGGATCTCGCTGAATTTAAAGGTAAACTGATAAAGGCCGAGCAGCATAACCGCCATGATCAAAGGGCCAAAAAAACGATGGGTCACGACCTGGTCAATTCTGTCGGAAAGTAAAATCCTGTTTTCATCCCGATAAAACCGGATGACATCCTTTTTTAACACGGCATTGACAAATCCGTACCGTTGATCGGCAATGATGCCCTCGGGATGGGAATCAAGGGTTTTGGCCGTATGAACCCTCACTTTTTCAACCAGGGCATCAAGGCTTGCAGCCATTGCCTTGTCTTCCTTATACCCCAGATCCATGACCTCTTTATCGTTTTCAAGATATTTCAATGCCGTCCACCGGGGCTGGTATTGGTTTGTTAAAAACCCTGCCGACCAGATCAGGGCTTCCATTTCATCAAGGGCTGTATCCAGATCCCGGCCATAGGAAATCCTTAAGGGTTCAGTATATCGGTTCAGATGGGCTTCCACGGTTTTCATGAGATCCTGTTTCCCCTTGCCTTCCCTTGCAACAATGGGGACCACGGGAATTTTTAAAAGCGCGGAAAGTCTTTGGATATCGATTTCAATCCCTCTTTTTTTTGCCACATCCATCATGTTGAGAGCAATGCAGACTGGCAGGCCCATTTCCATGAATTGAACCGAGAGATAAAGATTTCTCTCAAGATTGGATGCATCCACTATATTGATGACCATGGTGGGTTTTTCATGGACCAGAAAATCCCTTGCAACAATTTCTTCCAAGGAATAGGCAGTCAGGGAATAGGTGCCAGGCAGATCCACAATTTCAAATTGAGTGACATCGGTTTTATATACCCCTTTTTTCTTTTCAACGGTCACGCCGGGGTAATTGCCCACATGCTGTCTTCCGCCGGTAAGCACGTTAAAAAGAGTTGTTTTTCCGGAGTTTGGATTTCCGGCCAATACAATGGTGGTCATATCAGTCTACCTCTACTTCTATATAGTCAGCTTCGCTGTTGCGGAGTGTCATTGTAGATCCCATGATCCGAAGGGAGACCGGGTCATAGAGCGGCGCCCGGCCCTGAACCGTGATTTCTTTTCCCGGAACCAGACCCATGTCTCGGATTCGCCTGCCAAGCTCGCTGCCTGCCGTAACACGTGAAATAACGCCTTTTTGGCCCTTTTTCATCTGCCGCAATTTGATTTTTTCCACCCTGTCTCCTTGTTTCTATTAAAAGATTAAGTTTTCTTTGTTTGATTAAGTTATATATGCCTAACTTATATTTCTGTCAATAATAAATTTTGAATCGACACAGAATATTTATTTGACTTGCCTTTTGTTTCTCTGTAAACATAGGGTTTAAAAATATACAGGAGAACGCCATGATCCCGCACGATGAACTCTCGGAAAGCCTTGAAGATTATCTTGAAACCATTCTGGAGCTCCAGACCGCAAAAACCGTTGCACGATCCAAAGACATTGCCGATAAAATGGATATCAAACGCGGGTCTGTGACCGGAATGCTGAAAAAACTTGCCGACAACAACCTCATTAACTACGAACCCTACGGATATGTCACCCTGACCCCTGAAGGCCGGGACATTGCAGAAGAGATCGAACAGCGCCACATCTTTTTAAAGGATTTTTTCCAGAGGATCATCGGTGTGGATGAAGAAACAGCCGAAAAGACAGGATGCCAGGTGGAACATGCCATGGACAAGGCAACCTTTCAAAAATTCAGGGAATTTATCAAACGGGTGGATGCCTGCCCAAATTGCAAAACAGGTTAACAAAGCTGGTGTTTAATAGATTTCATTCACAGACCAGACCGCAGTGGCGGTAAGGCCCTTGTGGGCTCTAATGATGCGGCCGTTTTCCGATATGGATTCAAGATAGGGGCGGATAATGGATTCAAGCTCGGCATCGGTTTTGTCACTCACCTTTCTGAAAAAAGCAAGTTCGCTTTCAAGCTCTTCCTCCACCGTCACATTTTGATCCCATGTAACAGAATCAAAGGTGAACTCAGGAAAAAGCCCCAGGGAAAACAAAAGATTGATCTTGAGCAGGATGCTCTGGGGTGCATCCTCAAGAACGCCTCCCATGATTTTTTCCCAGAGAAAGGCCATGATGGGGTGGTTGCGTTTGGCAGCCCAGCCCCGGATAGCGCATCCGTTTTTTGAGGTGTCCATCATTTTATAGAAAGATTCAGGGCTTGCCACTCCAGGCGACATAAAGGCGATGACCAGATCAAATTTTTTCTTCCACCCATTTTTTTCAATGTCGATGGTGTGCCAGTCTTCGCATAGAAGAGTGATGCTGTTGCCGATATCCGGGGTAATGGACTGACGGAACTGATCCAGCATGTTTTCGGAAAAATCAAGGGCTGTCACCTTTGCCCCGTGGCGGGCCAGTTCCATGGCAAGCGTGCCGGTGCCGCAGCCGATGTCAAGGACCTCCATGCCTTTAAACAAAAGCTTCATCCGTTTAAAAAGATCCAGGGTCTTGGAAAGGCGACGGCTTTTTGTTTCTTCCTTGTTCCGGTCATAGGAAGCAGCTACCTGATTCCAGTATTCAGGTGTGGAAAAGCCCCTGTGAACCGTATAGGTATCGGTCTCCTTGTCTTTTTCCCAGGCTTTGAGCCAGAACTCTTTAGAGAAGATTGGGTTCACTTTGCTCTTTTTTGGCTTTGGCTTTTTTGGGTGCGGGCGCTGCGGCAGATTCAGGTTTTTTCACTGCCTGCTGCTTGGGATTGATCCCCCTCAGGATCAGCATCAGTTTTTCCCTGTTTTCCGCCAGCAATAAGGAGATGGATTCAAGCTGGGTTTCATCCAGTTTGATTTTTGAATTTTCCAGGAATTCAAACACATTATCGGCAATATCAAGCATCTTGTCATATTCGTCTGCTTCTTTTTTTGTCGCAAATGTCATTTTTTCCTCTCCATTCCTGACAACGATAAATTTTACAATGACAGCCATTTTGTCTCCTTCAGATCAAACACGTATCATTAAATTTCCCATACTGATGTATCGTCTTAATATAAAAAAGGATACAGGTAAAGGAATTTTCCTTTAAACCTGTATCCTTTCTGAACTTGAAAAATAAAAACCGGTTAAACTTCTGGTCTTGGGTAAAGCCCGGCTCTTGTTATGATCTCAGGAACTTTTTCTTCCCATTCAATGGCCATGATATGGAAACCGGCCACGCCCTTTACTTCTTTTAATGCCTGGATATGTTCCACACAGATATTGATGCCTTCTTCCGCCTGTTTTTCTTTTGGCACACCGGCGAGACGGGCAATGATCTCGTCCGGCACATCCATGCCCGGAACCCGGTTTTTCATGTATTTGGCCATGCCCACGGATTTCATGGGGGTCATGCCGGCCATGATAAAGGTCTTTTCATGGAGGCCCCGTTCCACGGCCCGTTTCATCCATTCTTTAAATTTATCGATATTGTAAATGCACTGGGTCTGGATGAATTCCGCACCGCAGGCAATTTTTTTGGCCAGACGCGGCACCCGGATCTCAAAGGGATCGGCAAAGGGGTTGGCCGCCGCGCCCACAAACAGCCTGGGCGGATGCTTGATGGCATCTCCGCCGAGAAATTTTCCTTCATCCCGCATATACCGGGCGGTCTGCACGAGCTGCATGGAATCGAGATCATGCACATTCTGGCCCTGTTTGCAGTCGCCGAAACTCTGGTGGTCGCCTGAAAGGCAGAGCATGTTGTTAATACCAAAGGATGCCGCCCCTAAAATATCACTTTGAAGGGCGATCCGGTTTCTGTCCCGGGTCACCATCTGGAGAACGGGTTCGATCCCCATGAGTTTTAAATGGATACAGGCGGCCAAAGATGACATGCGGGTCATGGCGGTCTGGTTGTCCGTGACGTTCACAGCATCCACATAATCTTTAATCAGCATGCCTTTCTTTTTGACTTCTTCGGCATCCGTGCCCCGTGGCGGGCCGCATTCCGAGGTGACGCCCAGATGCCCTGCCTTTAAAACCTTTTCCAGTCTGCTGGTTGTATGTAAAGTGCTCATATATTCACATCCTCCCGTCTCACCGTTCTTGGGCCACCGACCCGGTCTGTGGACCAGTCCTTGATCGGCATCACTTTTTCATAATCTTCCATTCTTCCCAGTGCATTGAGCCGGTCAACAATGAGCTGCCAGGCACAGTCCACATCCTTGCTGATCTCGCTTTTGCCCTTGGTTGAACCGCCGCAGGGTCCGTTCATGACGCGTTTGGCGCATCTG
>CAZWMY010000155.1:0-9015 GCA_964635025.1 uncultured Desulfobacula sp.
TAGGCGCCAACCGCCACCATGTCCACATCCGTGGGCGTAGAAACCTTTACTGAGCAAAGCACTTTGTGGTTGATCTCCTTCATCCAGTCCACATGCTTTTTATGGTCTTCCACAGAATAAACCGAATGAAAGGGAAAGGGTGAGAAAAGAGGTCTGCCCACAACGGTTTCTCTCATTTTTGCCACAGCTTCGGTGACTTTTTCTCCGAGAAGATGACCACCAAGACCCGGTTTTGCACCCTGGGCATATTTGAATTCCATGACCGGGCAATGCTGGATGGTTTCTTCACGGACCCCGAAAAGGCCGGTGGCCACCTGGGTGATGACATGGTCTTTGTAGGGGAGAAATTCCGGCGGGTACCCGCCTTCACCCGTGCAGGTCAAAGAATTGAGCCGTTTGGCCGCCCTTGCCCGTCCCACGATGACGGAGAGAGCCGTTGACCCGTAGGACATGCCTCCGCCGTAGCAGGGAATGGAAATGGTTTTAAGAGGTCTGCCGTCTCCGGTTTTGTTGAGCTCAATGCTGGTGTCCATAAATTCGTCAGACAAATCAATGGCCAAGTTGGGGTCAGGTTTTTTAAACCGCATCTTGTCAAACCCGCCGCCGGAATTGCCCAAATTGTACTCCAGATCCACATGGGGGGCGGAGCCGGTTTCGGCCATGGCAAAATGCCCCAAGAGCATTTCCGGGGTCCAGCGGTAATCCCCCATGGTTTCAAGCAGAGGGTTTTCCTTCAGGGTCATGGCATCTTCCGGGCAGTGCTCGATACAGTAATGGTCCGTGTCTTTGCAGTCAAAGCCGATGCAGTTGTGCTCCACCGGTCTGAAAGGGGCAATATGGTTTTCCGGTTTGATATGGACGCCATGGGGGCATAGCTCTGCGCATTTCCCGCATGCGATGCAGCTTGAATTGCGTTTGATGATATATTTGCCGATGGTGTTTCTAAACCGCGAACGGGCCGGTTTTGTCTCAGGCAATGCATTTATTTTTTCTTTCATGATTTATCCTACATCCAGTGCTATTTTGCGTTCACCGAAAATCGGTCCAAAGCTGTCTTTTTCAAGATCCTCAAACCACATGGACCGGCCGACTTCGCCGCGAAGGCGTCTTGCCTCCCGGATGCCCATGGCTCCCAGCATCTCCAGCATCTGGTTTCGCCAGGCACCCATGAGATTGATGATCCGGCTGCCGCCATATTCCGGGTCAATGTCTTCCAGTTTGACCGGGCAGGAGAGACTGTTCCGGCATCGGTTGCACAGACGGCATTCCATGGCCAGCAGCAGGGGCCGGTCAATGACCACGCCGTCGGCTCCGCAGATGATGATTTTGTTCACATGCTCGGCCATGCTGACCCCGCCCGAGGCCAGGATATTGATCTGGCGACGGGTTCCGGCTTTGACCAGGGCCACATGGATGTCCCTGAGCATATCCTTGATAAACCTCGGGGCTTGGGAATTAAATTCCCGGCCGTTGTAGTCTGCATACACATGAAGGGTGTCCATGGCGGTGTTTGAGAGATCAACGCTGATTTCTGCATAATTGACATTTGCACTCAGCGGCAGCCCTAAACTGATAACCAGGTTTTTGTTGATGGTTTTTAATTGATCCAGGACGGTTTCAATGCCAGGCTCATATTTGATCTCCACCATGTCTGAACGCTTTAGAAGGTCTGTATATTGGTGGACATTGTCTTTTTTCACTACAGGGATAATGACCGTACCAAAAGACTCAAGGGTTTCGTCGATATCGGCTGCATCCATGAACATTTTTGTTCCGATGGTTTCGGCAGCTTTAAGCATGGAAACCAAAACCTTTTTGCTCAATACTCCGAATTTCGGCTTTTGGAAAATAATGGGCAAAGGGATTTCCAGAATGGGTTTTACGTCCACGGCCAGGGACCCGTCCGCATGAAAGGAAAGCCTTTCGGGTCGCCGCGACAGCTCGATGCAGGTATTGATATATTCCCTTCCATGGATTCCGTCCCGGGTGGGCCGGACGATTTCCGACATGTCCGTCCACATGGAGTCAAACCCTTTTCCTGCAAAGGGGCCCCGGTATCCGGCCCCGGACACGGGAATGCCGCCGGTGTGGGCCTGGTACCAGGTCCGGTTGATGACATCGGGTGTATAATAGTCATCCCCGATTTCCCTGTATTCCGGGTTGATAACCCGGGAAAAGATGCCCTTGGTGCATTCCTGGATGCACCTGAAACAGGAATTGCAGGTGTAGAGATATTCGGGCTCCTCCATTTTACTCATATGAAGATAATTGTTTTTAAAAATATCATAGACGCATTTTTTCTTTACACATTCCTTGCAGGACCCGGCGCAGTTTTCCCTGAATTCAATGGTGGCGTATTTTCCCACGGGATAGAATTTCGGCTGCGCAGGTTTTGTGTGAATCGTATATTTTTGAGGCATAATGCTGCTTTCCTTATTATTTTAGCCCGGCCTGCCGGACAATTTTGCCGACGGCCTCTTCCCATTCAATGGCCATGATATGAACCCCGGCAACGCCTTTGAGCTCTCTTAGCTGCTCAATGGTTTCAAGACAGATCTTGATGCCTTCATCGGCCTGGCTTTTTTTGTCCACACCATCCATCCGTTTGATGACCTCGTCCGGGATATCCATGCCGGCTACTTTGTTTTTCATATACTTGGCCATACCGGCAGATCTTAAAGGCGTCACCCCGCCGAGAATATAAACCTTTTCCGTTAGACCCTGTTCCCTTGAAAGCCTGATCCATTCTTTGAACCGGTCCAGGTTGTAGATGCATTGGGTCTGGATAAAATCCGCGCCTGCATCAATTTTTTTTGCAAGACGCAGAACCCGGTATTCAAAAGGGTCGGCAAAGGGATTAGCCGCAGCACCAATGAACATTTGCGGGGCCACATCCAGGTCAAACCCGCTCATGTCCTTTCCGGTCTCCCGCATGTCCCTTACCGAGCGGATAAGGTTCGTGGAATCAATGTCAAAGACATTCATGGCATCGGGCTGGCTTCCGAATTTCTGGTGATCCCCGGAAAGGCAGAGAATGTTTCTGATACCAAGGGAATAGGCGCCCATGATATCCGACTGGATGGCGATCCGGTTTCTGTCTCTGACCACCATCTGCATGACCGGTTCCAGTCCGGCCACCACCAGGTGGGCCGATGCAGCAATGCTGGACATGCGGACAATGGCGGTCTGGTTGTCTGTCACATTGACGGCATCCACATATCCGTTCAATAAACCGATTTTTTTATCAATGACTTCTTTATTGGCGCCTCGTGGCGGGCCGCATTCGCCTGTAACGACAAATTCACCAAGGCTGAGTTTTTCATGGAGTCGGCTGAATGTTTTCATAGGATATGGTCCTCCCGGACAAGTTTTCTCGGACCCCCGGATAGACTGGTATCCCAGTTTTTCGGGGGGATATAGGTTCTAAGGCTGTCCAGCTGTTCCAGGGTGGTCAGCCGTTCGATGATGAGGTGCCAGGCACAGGGAGTGTCTGCATTGATCTCGCAGACCCCTTTCTGGGAGCCGCCGCAGGGGCCGTTCAACAGCTTTTTAGCACACCGGGTGACCGGGCAGACGCCGCCAAAGGTAGCAAGCCCGCAGTTTCCGCAACCGGAGCATTCTTCTGTAAAAATGCCGGGCCGCTCCTGGATGCCGATAAAGGTGGTGTTCACCCCCGGAAGCACCACGTCTTTGACAAACCGTTTGGCAATGGCTTGGACCCCGGCACCGCAGGCAAGGGAGAGAACAGCTTCATTTCTTTCAATTCCTTGGGCTGCTTCCTGGATAAATTCATTTTCACACTGGCGCTCGATGGTCATCTCTTCGATCTGGACAGATCTTGCCATTTTTTTAAAGCTCAGCCGCAAAGCCGATGCAAGAACAGCCACTTCATCTTCACCGCCTGCAAAACAGGTTTTCACACAGGTGCCGCAGCCCAGGATCAATACCTTTTTATATGGCGCAAGAAGGCCGATAATTTCATTTATGGGTTTTTGACTCGCAGTTATCATGATCTGTAATTACTCCATATCTTGGGTAAAATTGGAAATATGACAAAGCCAAAGCAAGACAATGGGCTTTCATATCTCTTTGATTCTATTGACCCGGGGAGTGGGGATTCAATGAAATCGGGAAATATGAAAAACCATTGCCTCGCTTAAAACTTGATCTTTTGAATTAATTCAAGCGATTCAAAGCAGGATTCGGGCCCAGGATCTGAAGGTCTGCAATGGTATTGCGGATGATTTCAGTGATGGAGCCCTTGTCTTTTGCAGTGGTGTTGAATATGTTCAGCCGTCTGCCGTCGAGCCCGATGGCATCCAGGATGGTTTTAACATAATCAACCCGCTTTTTGGCCCGAAGACCGCCTTCGGCATGGCGGCAGCTTTTACCCGGGCAGACAAGGACCAGGACTGCGTCGGCTCCGGCTTCAAAAGCCTTTAAAAGGTGGATGTCTTTGGTCATGGAAGAACATGCCATCCGGACGGTTTTCATCTCGCATCCGTCAATCTGTGATGAGGGTTCTTCAAAGGAATTCAAACAGTGGAACAGTGTCAGCTTTGGTGTTGAGTTCAGTTTCATTTTTCTTTCCCAAAATTAAAATAAAAAGGGCGTTTGCCCGGTTAATGTTTGGGAAAACGCCTTTGTTTTCTTCTAATTTTGCGAATACGCCTTTGTACTCAGCTAACGGCCACCCTAAAAAATATCATCTATCATGTCAAGGTTTTTTTTATCTGGCCATTATATATTTTTACCATGAAGCACCTGAACCTGAAGGTCATGAAGATACTATCGTTCTCATAAGATGGAAATACACATTATCGGTGTACGGTTTTTTTTGTGCCAGATGTGCTGGTTTACCAGTAGATAATGGCTTTTCATACAGGGTTTCCGGAGCAATGTCGGCCCCGTTTGGCCAGGAAATAGTTCCGCCTTCCACTTTGGCTTTTGAAAAGACGCTGTTGTCTTTGATGGATTGAAAAATAGGGCCTCGCGACAAATATTCTGAAAAATCGATATCCCCTTCAAGTCCATCATCGAATTTGATGCTATAGACATATTTTCCACGATATTTGATATCTATCACTTCATAAAATTCCCACATGATTCACCTCACCCCGATGAATAGTATCCTTATTCATTGTCAAAATGTTTTTCGTTATTCCCATTATGTATTTTCTACCATGAAGAGACTGAAGGTCATGAAGGTGTTGTCGCTTTCACTATCAAATTTTTTGCAATTCTATTCAGAATTATCGACCCTATAATACTCAAACTGACCCCAAAAAGGAATGAACTGAAAAAATCTGCTTTACATATATTGTATAAAAAAATTAGTACACCTCCATGAATAAGAAAAAAACCATAACAATAGTCTTGTATATTGAATAAGAACTTGATAGGGCCTTTGTTTTCAGCTGATTTTTTATTTGTAGGAGGAAGGAATGAAGCTAAGAAAAAACCAAGTCCAAAAGAAATGAAATAATGGCTTTTGTCGAATATCAAATAGAAAACTAAAAATCCAGCCAGCCAAGCTAATGTTTTCGGAAAATAATGGCTGAAAAAAGATTGAAAAAAAATAAAACAATATAGCAATAAAACAAATGTTATGTACCAGGCGATAACATACACTTTTGTCTTTAAAAACATATTCCCCCCTAAAAGAGTGATAAAATCCGAGAGAATAGATGTGTTTTTGTAGCAGAGTATTCGGTTAATGGTTAATGCAGGAACTATCACAATCCAGTATGGTATAAGGATTGATAAAAAGCGTTTTTTCAGCCAATTATATGAATCCTTTTTTTTTCCGTATGATAAATAGCCGGTTAGTAGGCAAAAAATTAATATCGATACATAATCTATGCCGTTATTGTTTTTTCCATACAGCCCTAGCAGGTGAAATATAAAAATTCCTGATGTTGCAAAAATTCTTAACCCGCTAATTGTGATTGAAATCATCTTCACATACTCAGGATAAGATCATTGATGTCAGTGATCAAGAGAGGAGGGGTGTTCTGTCGAAACCTAACACTCATAATAAGCCGGTTCGCTGTATTCAATCCCATACTTATAAGGGCCTTTCATATCAGGGTTGGGAGTTGAATAAGAACTTATCCATTTTACGATACCACGATAACTCTTGTATTTTTCAGGGCCTGTTGTTTTTGCCTGATGATTTTTCATCTCAAGATAGACAAGATGGCCGACAACAAGTTTTTCATTGGTTATTAAGGACAATCCGCCCTGGGAATAATCGCTCATCTCAGCATAATAGGCTTGATCCTGATTATCTATCCGGTGCAGGTGCATTGGGCTTTTATACTCATGTCTTTGATAACGCCTTTTGTCTTTATGATCTTCCATATCCAAATCCGGTTTGTTTTGGTTGAACATATCATGTATGCAAATATAAAATTAAATACAAACACTATTTAAAAAAATCAATTGAATTATCCCTGAAACTTTAAATTCATGTTGTAGCCGGAGTTGAATTTCTGGTAAGACATACCAAAGTGAAAAAGGGCTTGAGATTGATGATATTAATTTTGCTGATAATTAATCAGATTGATATGGAATAAGTCTATGGATCAAGAAAAAATTTTCAATCGAGATCTGATGCTGCCTTACGGTGTTCCTTATTTTGCATATGTGGGAATTGCCGCACTAGGAAAGGATAGAATCCCGGATGAGCTGGGATATATTTTAAAGATTGTGATCGTGCCGCTGCTGTTGTTCTGGGCCTGGAAATGGTACACCCCTGTTACAGGACCCAAAAAAATAACAGGCTCGGTTTTTTACGGGGTTGTTTTCGGGTTGATTGGCCTTCTTGTCTGGTGTCTTTTGCTGGCGCCGTTTATTGAATATTCCGGTGAACCATGGACCGACACCAATTTTATTCTTAGGCTCTTGGCTGCCTCTTTGATTGTTCCGGTGTTTGAAGAAATGTTTATCCGGGGATATATTCTCCGGGGGGCTCTTCAATGGGACATGAACCGGAAAAGCATGGGGGTCAAGGCTGCATTGGACAAGATGCTGGATGAGGACAGCGTAGGGGATGTGGCGCCAGGAGCCTGGAGTCTTATGGCTGTTGGGATCTCTACCCTTGCCTTTACCGTTGGGCATACAACACCGGAATGGCCCGCAGCAATCGCCTACAGCCTTTTGATGTCTTTGCTCTGGATTATCCGGAAGGATTTATTGTCCTGCATGGTGGCCCACGGGGTTACCAATCTGACCCTGGCCCTGTATGTGTATTATTCCGGAAACTGGGGGTTCTGGTAGGGCTTACTGAAACAGCTCAGTGGAAAGGATGACGGCTTCGGCCACTTCCCGGATGGATTTTCTTGAATCCATGCTTCGTTTTCGTATCCAGCCATAGGCTTCCTCTCCGGTCATTTTCCGGTTATGCATGAGCACTTCCTTGGCTTGTTCGATTTTTTTTCTAGCTTCCAGTTCTTCCTGGATGACCCTGGTTTTGACCATGAGTTCGGTATTGACAATGGCAATGGCCGACTGGTTGGCCACGGCCCTCAGAAGATTGACTTCGGTGTCGGAAAAATCATGGGGGGAGGCGGTAAAGCAGTTGAGAACGCCGATAACCTTATCCTCCTTGGCAATAAGGGGAATGCCCACCATGGAGACCAACCCTAGTTTTCTGGCCATTTCCTTTTCCTTGAACCGGTCGCATTCCAGGACATCTTTCAGGATCAGCGGGGTTTTATGGGTGGCCACATAGCCCACCACTCCTTCGTCCAGGTTCAGGGCCCTATCCTTGATATAATCCGGGGAGATGGACTGGGTGGCTTTCAGCCTTATTTTCGGCGGTTTTTCCTCTTCATTGATGATCCACAGGGAACAGATTTCAACCCCGGTGACCTTGGCTGTTACCATGACAATGAGCTTTAAGAGGTCCTCGATAAAGAGATCCGAAGTGATGGCCCGGCTGATGTCAGTTAATGCCTTGATGTAGCCGTCGTATGTCTGGTCTAGTTTTTCCATAATACCTGTATCCTAATCAGAAATGATAAGCCGCCGTCAATAGAAAAAATAAATAATCCATTAAAAACTTATAGGGCCGTGTTGGGAATCAGATCCCATATGCCACAGGGACAGGCCCCTTTACAGAATCCGCAACCGATGCACAGATCCGGGTTTACCTGGTACTCAAATCCATCCTTGCCGGTTTCGAATCTTTGAATGGCTGCTTCAGGACAGACGGCCACGCAGATGCCACAATCCCGGCATTTTCCGCAGGATGCGCAGTCGGTGCCGCAGTCTTTCAGGGTGTCGGCCCGGTTTTTTGGATTGTAATATTCAAGACTGATACGGGTTTTATCCACTTTTGGCAGGGGGGCATCCCCATCCGGTGTTTTTCCTTCAATGATGCGGTCAATGATGATGGCGGCCTTTCGCCCTGCGCCAATGGCATCGGTAATGAGCCCCGGGCCCACGGCATCGCCAATGGCAAATATTTTTGGGTCAGAGGTCCGGTTATAGGCATCCACAAAGATGAATCCTTTGTCGGTTTTGATGGATTCATCCAGAAAGCTTAGGTCAGGGACATCTCCGATGGAGACCACGATCGTATCGGCTTTGAGAACCTCACCGTCATTTAAGATCACACCCGTTTTTGTGATTTCTTTTGTAAAACAGGGCCATCTGAATTCTGCACCAATTTTTTCTGCATCCTCTTTTTCTTTTCCAAAGGCGGCAGGTTTCTGGATGTCAATGAGGGTGATGGTTTTGGCGCCCAGGCGATGGGCCTCAGTGGCCACATCACATCCCACGTTTCCGGCACCGATGATCACAACTCTATTTCCCGGTTTTACTTTGTCTTTTTTAGACAATTCCAAGAAGTCATTGGCCGACACGGCATGGTCAATGCCGGGAACCGGCAGCATTCTCGGTTTTTTTGCACCGGCCGCCACAATGGTGAAATCAAAATCAGATTTAATTTTTAAAAATTCTTTTTTATTCATGACCTGGTTCAGCCGGATATCCGGGATAAATTCTTTT
>CAZWMY010000156.1:0-8876 GCA_964635025.1 uncultured Desulfobacula sp.
CCCGGATATCCCTGTGATTTTGTGTACCGGGTTTAGTGAGAAAATTGCCAATGGGGTAATAAGTGGTATTAAACCGGATAGAATTTTGATGAAACCTGCAGGCAAAGACGACCTCTTAAGGACAATTCGGGTATTACTGGAAAACTGATTAATATCACAATGAATGGAGAAAAAATGACTGAAAATGCAGCTGGCAGAATTCTGGATGAATCAAAAATATACACGAAAGAGGGCCTTTTGGAGGTCATAGATGCATTACCGTTGGCGATTGCCATCATTGACAGCAACAGAGCGGTTGCCCTTGCCAATAAATTAACTTATCTGTTTACAAACAAAGATCAGTTACAGTTAATCGGCCATGTTGGAGGCGAAGCATTCGGATGTGTTCATCATGACGATGTTCCTGAAGGCTGCGGGTTTGGTCCAGAGTGTTTGAAATGCAAACTGCGGACAACCGTATTGAATACCATGGAGCAAAAAGAGCCGCAGCATATGGTGGAAACGGTCATGATATTTAAAAATCATGGAGAACGACATCTCAGAATTTCTACATTGCCAATGATGTTGAGTGAAGATGAGGTGGTTCTTCTTGCAATAGAAGATATCACAGAAATTAAAAAACATGAACAGACAGCAATGGAAAAAGAAAAGCTCTCTGCCGTTATTCAAACAGCAGGCGCGGTTTGTCATGAGATGAATCAACCGTTAATGGTAATATTGGGGTTTGCTGACTTATTGCTGGAAGATCTGCAAGAGGACGGCTTTCAAAAGGAAAACCTGAAAGAAATAAAAAACCAAGTGGAAAGGTTGGGTTCAATCACCAGAAAACTGATGACAATTACAAGATATAAAACCAAAGGATACCTTAACGCGGAAATTATCGATATTGATGCCGCATCTGATTTGAGTCGGGACGAAAATGATAAAATGGGGGGCAACGATGTTGGTGAAAAAAATTTTGATCGTTGATGATGAGAAAGCGATAATTAATTTATTGAAACAGACTTTTTCAAGAGCAGGTTATGATGTTCGATCTGCAGAAAGTGCAGAAAAAGCATTGGATATTTTAGAAAATGAAAACATAAATGTCATGTTTTTTGACCTGAATCTACCGCAGATGAACGGTGTTGAATTATGCAAAGCCGTGAAAAAAAATATGCCTATGTCTGTTATTTATGCCATTACCGGATATGCCTCTCTTTTTGAGCTCGCAGAATGCAGGGAGGCAGGATTTGAAGACTATTTCAAAAAACCGGTGAATATTTCAACGCTTCTTGAAAAAGCCGCTTCAGGTTTTGAAAAGATCGAACGGTGGAAAAATGTGTAAGTTTTTATCCGAAAATATCGGCATGATCAATCTTAAGAAAATATTTGCATTTTGGATAATAAGAAGATTGTGAAGTATGCAAGAAAAAACACTATGCCTGGGTTTATTTTAAAGAATTTAATAGATTTGGAGCCACTATGGAAGTCCCTCCCTTAAAAAAAATTTCTACAAACAAATTCACCCATCTCAATAAGTCAAAACTCGGTTGTATAGTTGCCTTTTTGTTTGTTATCTTTTTTACAACCATTGGCTCTGTAGCGGCTGATACTCATCAATTAAAGGTTGGCATATATGATTTTAAACCCCTCGCCTTTTTAGATTCACAAAAAAAAGCACAAGGATTCTTCATAGATATTCTGGATAGTGTTGCAAGACAGGAAGGCTGGTCCATTATTTATGTTTTTGGTAGTTTTGAAGAGTGCTTAGAACGCATGAAAAAGGGAGAGATTGACCTTCTTGCGCCGGTTGCTTTTTCGAATGATAGAGAAGAATTCTGTGAATTCACTAATGAATATCTGTTTATCATATGGGCAGAAATTTACAAACCCCAAAAAAGTCCGATTAAAACAATCCAAGATTTAAGAAACAGAAAAATTGCTGTTGTTAAAGGTGCACAGGTAAATAATGAATTGGCGAATCTTCTGGATGGGTTCGGGGTTACTTCGAAATTTTCTGAATATCAAGATTATCCAGAGGTATTGAACTCAATTGAGAAGTCTGATTGTGATGCCGGGGTATTCCCAAATTTATATGGGTTCCATCTTTTGGAAACCAGTAATGTCGAGCAAACTCAGATTTTTTTTGCGCCCACAAAATTAAAACTGGCAATCGGAAAAAGCCTAAATTCTGATATAAACAAAACTCTTATGGCCCGAGAAACATTGGACAAGTATATTTCCAAATATAAAGCTGACAATAAATCAATTTATTATGATTCCTACAACAAATGGATAAACCCCCAGAGCATAGCGAAGACGTTTGTTCCGGTATGGGTTTATTTGACATTTTTTATCCTGGCTTTTTTAACCCTCATTGTGTTTGGATTCAATTGGTTTTTAAGGCGAACGATTAAAATAAAAACAGATGATTTGATATTGAGCAATCAACAGCTCCATAGAAAAGCAGAAGCCCTCATCAAAATTGAAAACCATTTGAAATTAGCGCTTGAATCTGCCAAGGCAGGGACCTGGGAATGGGATTTGGAAACCGATGAGAATACATGGTCGGAAACGCTTTTCCAGCTTTATGATCTGGACTCTAAGACTTGCAAAGCCTCATATGAGGCCTGGCGGCAGACGATTGTCCCCCGAGACAGAGATTTGATAGAAACTTCTGTTCAGGACGCAGTCCTTAAAGGAAGCGAAATCAATATAGAATGGCAAGTGAATACAAAGGATGGATCACCTCGCTGGTTGATGTCTCGGGGGCAACCCCGGTTTGATAATAACAAACAGATGACCAGCTATCTGGGAGTCGTCATTGATATCACTGGGAAAAAGATGTCAGAAAAAGCACTAAAACGAGAGGCTGAGTTACTGCAAGCGGTTATGGATGGTGCAAAGAATTCACACCTCGTATATCTTGATCGGGATTTCAATTTTGTCAGGGTCAATGAGACCTATGCGGCCAGTTGCGGATACAAACCGGATGAGATGACCGGCAAAAACCATTTCGCCCTTTACCCCCATCCTGAAAATGAAGCTATCTTTGCAAGGGTAAGAGATACGGGTGAACCATATCAGATAAAAGACAAGCCCTTTGAATTCCCCGACCAGTCTGAACGGGGCCTTACTTACTGGGATTGGACACTTAGCCCGGTAAAGGATTTATCCGGCCAGGTTACAGGTCTTATTTTTTCACTCTTTGAAACCACAGAACGTAAAAGAGCTGAAGAAGAGCTGCGTGATTCATTACAGACATCTTCCGATATCGTTGCTGCCATTCCTGCGGGCTTGTTTATTTATAAATTCATCTCTCCTGATAGATTGATCTTATTAAATGGTAATCCAGAAGCAGAGAAACTCACAGGTCTGAAAATAGATCAATGGAAAGGCTGTGAGTTTAATGAAATATGGCCTGAAGCAAGAAAAACAGGAATTACCGATCAATATTTGGCTGTAGCAAAGACAGGAGTCCCTTTTGAGACAGAGGATTTATATTATGAAGATGAACGTCTATCAGGGGCTTTCCGGATTCGAGTGTTCACCCTCCCGGAAGATCGATTGGCAGTAGCTTTTGAAAATATCACCAAACGCAAACGAGCAGAGAATGCATTGCAGGAGAGCGAGGAAAAATATCGCCTTGCAATCGAAGCAAGCAACGATGGGTTGTGGGATTGGGATGTAGCTAAAAACCATGTATATTATAGCCCTGGGTGGGGGCGGATTCTGGGATATGAGAATGTAGAGCCTGTGTATGATTTCTGGGAATCAAAGATACATCCGGATGATAAACAATCGGTCTTGGAAAGTTTAAAACAACATCTGAAGGGATATACTAAGCAATGGCGCATGGAACATCGTCTTAAAACCTCTGACGGTGCATGGAAATGGGTTTTAGGCAGAGGACGTGTCGAAACTCGGGATATCAATGGGAACCCATTGCGGGTAGTTGGGACAATGTCAGACATCACCCATCAAAAGCAAGCTGAGGATGCTTTGCGGGAGAGCGAAGATCGTTATCGCTCTTTGATCGATTTTTTGCCCTTAGCTTTGCTTGTGACACAAGAAGAGAGGATAATATTTGTCAACCATTCTGCTATGAAGCTGTTTGGGGTTAGAAACATAGACGAGGTAATTGGTAGCAGCCCCAATGACTGGATTCACACGGCCTTTGTAAAAAAAGCTTACCAGAGGCGATGCCATGTTCTGGAGGAGGGAAAGACGCTTGAACCCTTTGAGATGTGCCTTATCCGTAAAGACGGCCGGGAGATATTCGTTTCGGCAAACACCTCTCGCATCACCCAAGATAAGAAACCGGCAACACTTTCAGTGTTTCAGGATATTACCGAGCGAAAACAAGCCGATGATATGCTTAGAAAAAGCGAGATTCGACACAGCAAAATGATCGCAAACATTGGAGAAGTGATCGTCATAATTGATGAGGAAGGAATTAATAGATATAAAAGCCCGAACATTGAAAACTTGTTCGGCTGGAAACCCAAAGAAGTAGTAGGTTACAGCACTTGGGATAATGTTCATCCGGACGATATACAGCTTACCCGGGAATACTTTGAGAGAATAGTTCAAAAACCCGGATCTGTTGGAACTATAGAATGCAGATATCGGTGTAAGGATGGCAGCTACAAGTGGATAGAATTTACAGGTACTAATCTTTTTCATGATCCTGATATAAGAGGGCTTTTGGGAAATTATCAAGACATCACCGAACGTAAAAACTGGGAAAAAGAGCTATCCGATAGCGAAGCCCGACTCAAAATACTTCATGAAGCTTCTTCTGGGGGTATTGCCATTCATGACAAGGGAATCATTTTAGACTGCAATAAAGGGCTGTCAGAAATGACAGGGTATTCACATGATGAGTTGATCGGGATGGATGGGTTGCTCTTGATTGCTGAGAATTCAAGGGCTTTAGTCATGAATAATATCTTATCAGGGTATGACAAACCATATGAATCGATGGGATTGCGTAAAAACGACGAGGAATATCCTATTCGTTTACAAGCACAGAATATACCTTATAAAGGAAAAAATGTAAGATCAGTTGAATTCAGAGATATTTCTGAACAAAAACATGCTGATAAAGAGAGAGAGACCCTTCAAACCCAGCTTAATCAGACACAGAAAATGGAAGCTATCGGAATCCTTGCGGGTGGCATTGCCCATGATTTTAACAACATCCTTTTCCCTATTATTGGTATTTCTGAAATGCTCCTTGAAGATTACCCTGAGGAAGGCCCACTGCGTGAAGGTATGAGTCAAATTTATACCAGCGCCATTCGAGCTGGCAATCTTGTTCAACAGATCCTTACGTTTTCACGCCAAGAAAAAAATGAGCTCAAACTGCTGATAATCCAACCAATCATCAAAGAGGCCTTAAAACTGATCAGAGCCAGCATCCCTACAACCATTTCCATTCATCAGAACCTTGATCCAAACTGTGGTGCTGTCAAAGCGGACCCAACACAAATCCATCAGATTGTCATGAATCTTGCAACCAATGCCTATCACGCCATGGAGGAGAATGGTGGAGAACTCAAAGTAAACCTTAAAGAAATCAAATTGGGGAAACATGATTTGATAAACACTGATATGGCCCCAGGATTTTATGCTTGTTTGAAAATTGAAGATACCGGCAAAGGTATAAATAAGGAAATAATGGATAAAATTTTTGACCCTTTTTTTACAACCAAAGAAAAGGGTAAGGGAACCGGAATGGGATTGTCGGTGGTGCATGGCATTGTTAAAAGCATGAATGGAGAAATCAAGGTTCAGAGTGAGCTTGGCAAGGGGACCGAGTTCCAAATCTTTATGCCGGTCATTAAAAGTGTTTCTAAAAAACAAGAAAAATCAACGAGTTCACTAACGCCAAGTGGGACAGAAAGAATCCTTTTGGTGGATGATGAAGATCCGATTATAAAAATGGAAAAACAAATCTTGGAGCGTCTTGGGTATCATGTGAGCACACGTATCAGCAGTGTTGAAGCCCTTGAAGCATTCAGGTCGAATCCGAAAAAATTTGATCTGGTGATCACTGATATGAGTATGCCGAATATGCCGGGTGATAAACTTGCTGCTGAATTGATCAAGATTCGACCTGATATCCCTATTCTGATCTGTACCGGTTTCAGTGAAACCCTGACTGAAGAACGGGTTGAATCTATAGGAATCAAGGGGGTTCTGATGAAACCGATGACTATTAAGGACCTTGCTCCCATGTTAAGAGATGTGTTGGACAAATACAAAAAATAAAGGACTTTTATGGAAAATATTGTGAATGATTTTGCAAAGGCACTTCTATCTTTGGATCGATTAGCTATAAAGCGGATTTTCGATGAGAACTCAAGAAATATCTCTCCGATAAGATTTGTTGAAAGCGTTGTCGTGGTTGCATTGGAAAGAATCGGCGCAGGTTGGCAGGATGGGACATTTGCCTTATCCCAAGTTTACATGGCAGGAAGAATTTGTGAAGAAATAGTTGATGAGATGCTTCCTCCAGGCGATCCCAACAGAAAGAATCAACCCAGAATGGCCATTTGTGTTCTTAGCGATCATCATAAACTGGGAAAAACTATTGTCTATTCTATTTTAAGAGCAAGTGGATTTGATCTATCAGATTATGGTATCGTGGAGGTCGATGATCTGGCTGAGCATGTTAAAAAAGATAAAATCGAAATTTTATTAATATCTGTCCTGATGCTTCCGTCAGCCCTGAAAATAAAAAAATTAAGAGAAAAACTTGAAAGTTCAGGCATTGGTATCAAAATAATTGTAGGAGGAGCACCTTTCAGATTTGATGAGCAATTATGGAAAATGGTGGGCGCCGATGCTATGTGCAAAGACGCATCCGAGGCAGTATCATTAATTGAAACGATCATGGGAGGTTTTGCATGAATCCGGAATCCATCACATCACTGCAACGTGTTTTAACAACCCTTGGACATAAGGAACCTGACCGTGTCCCTTTTTTCCTTTTGCTAAGCCTTCATGGTGCCAAGGAACTTGGATTGTCCATAAAAAATTATTTTTCAAACCCTGAAAATGTGGTTGAAGGGCAACTCAGATTGCGTGAGAAATACAGACATGACTGTATTTACAATTTTTTCTATGCCTCTTTGGAAGTTGAAGCATTGGGAGGAGAAGTAATTTATAGTGATAATGGTCCTCCAAATTCCGGTGAGCCCATCATTAAAAAATTTCAAGATATAAAAAACCTTACGATACCGGATATCAAGAAGAGTAAATGTCTTAATAAGGTATTGGAATCAGCTCAAATACTTAAGGAAAGAATCGGAGAAGATGCACCCATCATTGGCGTTGTGATGTCACCATTTTCTTTGCCCGTCATGCAAATGGGGTTTGATAAGTATTTTGAACTGATGTACGACCATCCGGATTTATTTTGGCATCTGATGAAAATAAATGAAGAGTTCTGTGTCAGCTGGGCAAATGCGCAATTGGAAGCCGGTTCAACAGCTATTTGCTATTTTGACCCGGTGTCATCATCAACAATTATAACCAGGGAAATGTATCTGAAAACCGGATACCAAGTTGCAAAAAGTACTCTTCCCAGGATAAAAGGGCCAACCGCGACACACATGGCCTCCGGTCGTTGTTTACCAATCATTGATGATATCGCAAAGACAGGAACAGCAATAGTGGGCGTCAGCATTCTTGAGGATCTGGAACTGTTGAAAAATGCTTGCAAAGATAAATTGACAGTGCTCGGAAACTTGAATGGTATAGAAATGTGCCGATGGAATTCGAAAGATGCGGAACTCAAAGTTAAGGAAATTATATCCAAGGCAGGGATCGGTGGAGGGTTCATATTATCGGATAATCATGGCGAGATACCCTGGCAGGTGTCGGACGAGGTTTTAATGTCCATATCCGAAACAATTCATAAATGGGGTCGATACCCCTTGCAATGGGCACTTGTTAGAAAGTAATTTGAAAATTTACAAGGCAATTTTTTTAAATGGAAACCAATAACAAATTTGAATCAGAAGGTGAAACAGTAAAACTAAGAAAGCAAACATCAGAATATGCCATGGCACTTGACCTTATGTCAAAACTAACCCAGGCATGCACTGAACAAGAAGCAATTGAAAGCATCATTCAGGTATTTGAGACACTCTTCTCACCACAGAAAGCGTTTTATGTTTCTTTAAAAAACAATCAACCCGAACATGTCTATTCTTTATCATCTTTGAGAGAAAACACAGAACTAATTAGGAGTAGACTATCTGACTTTAATAAAAAGTTTTCCTTAACAGAAACCAATTCTGGGTTCCATGTGTTGATTAAATATAATGACAATAAACTGGGAATTCTTGAAATAGACAATTTAAAGTTCCCGGAGAATCGGGACCGGTATCTTAATCTTACCCTTTCAATGGTCGATGTCTGTGGACTCGCCATTGAAAATGCAAAAAGATATTCACGGATCAAAGAGGCTGAGAATAATCTTTTAGATGAAAAAGAAAAACTTGAGGAGGCTTTGTCCAGAGTAAAAACCTTGACTGGACTCCTCCCAATTTGCATGCATTGTAAAAAAATACGAGACGAAAAAGGTTACTGGAAAAGAATAGAAGCATATATACAGGAAAATTCAGAAGCAGAGTTCAGCCACAGTATTTGTCGAGAGTGTGCAAAAGAACATTACCCTGATATGGACATCTATGATGATTAAAAAAACTTAGTTAAGCCTATAGAACGGCCCGGAATTTTTAATAATATCAAATTTTGAACCGCGTGAACTAAAAAGCAATTGCTTTTAATAGGTAAATTTTGAATAGGAACAAAAATGTCTGAGAAACTATTACAAAGAATAAAAGAACTGGAAAATGAAAAGCAAAAACGTCAATTGC
>CAZWMY010000157.1:0-8723 GCA_964635025.1 uncultured Desulfobacula sp.
AATATTCGCTCAAGCCAGAGCTTCCTATGGCAAAGTTACTTGCGATTACCCTGATCTGCCGTGAAAAACCCCTTGCTTTCGCCCATAAGTGATTACAAAGACACAATGGTGTCTGATTTTTCTGCAAAAAAACAGGAGCCGGATTTTTTTCACCGGCTTCTGACGGAGTCATTTTCAGCCACGCTTATGGTTTTTAAATTCATGGGGCTGGCATTCTTTCTGGAAGCCCTGATAGTCCTTTATGTTCCCGAACAATGGATCACCACCATCATGGGAAAAACCAATTCATGGGCTGTTCTGACAGCCGCCGTTCTCGGGGTTCCGGTCTATACCAGCAATTTAAGCGCTTTACCCATTGTCGGAGGTCTTCTGGCCCAGGGCATGAGCCCGGCGGCAGCCCTGGCCTTTCTTATTTCCGGCCCCACAACAACCCTGCCGGCCATGGCCGCCGTATGGACCCTGGTCAAACCCCGGATTTTTTTCTTATATGTGTCATTTGCACTTGCAGGCGCTATTGTCCTCGGGTATCTGAAATTAATCGTTGGATAGGGTTGCCCTATGGGGTGTGATGCCGTTCACAAGATCAGCCGCTGGGGATCGACTTCTTCTCTTAATATCCGAAGCTCATCCCCTGTCGGCGGTTTTGATTCAAAAGCCCGGGATATGTCCATGGAAAACCCGGTATTATCTAGAATATCCTTTGTGGTTACACCCGGGTAATACTCCGACAGATACATTTCTTTTGTCTTGTCATCAAATTTCAGGACCCCCAGGTTTGTTACGACAGCCATGGTCCCGCCCCGGTGAAAACCGAGTTTTTGCCGGGAATCACCACCTTCATACCAGCCGATGCTGGTGACATAGTCGAGTTTTTCCACAAACCGTCGTTTTTCATGCTGCATAAAGGTGATGACCCCTGATGCAAGAGACGCCACATCGCAGGCCCCGCCGCTGCCTGAAAATCTTGTGGCCGGCCGGTTATAGTCTCCGATGGCTGTGGTATTCAGGTTCCCGTAGCGATCGATCTGGGCTGCCCCGAGAAAGGCGATGGTGTTCAGTTTTCTGTGACCCACGATGGAAAAGGCATCTATAAGCCCTGAATTGATGCAGGTGCCGCTCATGACCCGCGGGTCAGCCACGGCCATGGGGATTTCATCCAGGGTCGGGTCTATGCCGCCTGTCTCAAAAAAAATAACGGCTTTGGGAGCATAAATTCTTTTTGCAGCTGTCGCGGCCAGCATGGAGACCCCGGTCCCGGCAAACACAATGTCTTTATCCCGGATAAAGCGGGCCGCACTGATAGTCATCATTTCCTTTTGTGTATATTTATTTTCCATCTTTGTTTTCATGAAGACCCCTTATTTTCTGTCCAGACCCGGTGCATACCCCAGTACCGGGTCGGCTTTGATTTGTGATAGAGCCTTTGCCCCCACCTTATCAAGATATTCTTCATGGGAGGAGACGCCATGCACCCATTCATGGAGGTATTTCCCGAATGCGGCATCATCTTCTGCCACCCGTCGGTAATGGTTCAGATGCATGGGGTCGTAATCATAGAAAAAAAGACAGGATGTCGGGTGGGCTCCATGGGGGACCTTGACAATTGCGTCCACAAAAAAGGCCGGAAGGGAATTTTGATCCGGGTCCTGCCGGATAAAGGACCGGGAAACGATTTCTTCACAGGTGACAATGACCGTATCAGCGGCCTTGGCCTGCTCGATATCGGCAAAGGTCAGCCCGTTTATCCGAACCGTCCCGTCTTCGCCCACGTATTGGGCATGGAGCAGCATGACATCCGGATTAAGGGCCGGAAGCAGGATGATTTTATTGTTTTCTTTGCTGAAGGGGTCATGGAAAATTTCAAATTTTTTGGCGGCCACTTTTCGTTCTTCCCGGATTTCCCTTGAAAAGCCCTCTTTTTTAAGAATGTCCGTTCCCAGCCCTGATGTTGTCGGAATAAAGGGAATCCCGAGAGCGCCTGCCAGAAACCGCAGGCTCATCTGATAATTGGAATAATCTTCGAACTGGATTTGGCCTCTTTCCACCGCCTTTTTAAACCGGATGCAGGTGGGGGCGTACCGTCCGCTGCCTGCATAGGCAATCTCCACCCGTTTCACGCAGCCGGCGCCGATCAATAGATCCAGTCCCTGGCCGTTGGAGTGGCAGACAAGATGGATATCTTTTATTTTCTGCCGTATGATTTCATAAATCGCGGCCATGGGGTTTCGGGTGATGGTGAACCCAGAGATTGCAATCTGCGAACCATCCTTTACAAAGCGCTGAATCGCCTGGGGCAGGGTCATCAGCTTGTCATCAATTTCAGCATAATCAGGCATCAGAAAGATTCTCATTTATTATATCGGTTTAATAACACTCAGGGCGGCTTGTCTAGACATATTTTTCTATGGCCATATCCACCTTTTTTTTCTTGAATGCCTTTTGGGAGATGACCACGAACACGATGCAGATGAACCCGATCACATCACCGAGGACATGGGGATAAACAAAGGCAAGGGCGCCGGCAATGGTAATGATTCTCTCCAGGAGAGAGGATTTGCGGAACAGCCATCCGGAACAGCCCGATGCCAGGAAACCCACGCCGAGAAACGCCATGGCAATGGTCCAGATTCCTGCACCCATTCCAATGCCTTCCCAGTGCAGAAGCAAGGCGCGTCCGGCCGGAAGCAGGACGAAAATAAATGGAAGCAAAAAAGCGGTGATGGCATATTTCCACGCCATCATGGTGGTCCTGTAAGGATTTCCGCCGGTAATGGCAGCGGCGGCAAAGGGGGACAAGGCAGTGGGGGGTGACACTTCTGAAAGAAGGGCATAATAAAAAATAAACATATGCGCTGCATAATCCGGCACACCGAGCTTGGTCAGGGCCGGTGCCACAATCACCGCTGCAATGATATAGGTCGCGGTGATGGGAACGGCAAGGCCGATGACCCAGCAGATCAGCCCGGCAAAGAGAGCGGTTAAAAGCAGGCTTCCGCCAGCATAATCAATAATGATGCCGGAAAGTTTAAGGCCGAGGCCCGTCAGACTCACCGTCCCGACAATAATCCCGGCCGCCGCACAGATGGCAGCCACATTCAGGACCGTGGTGGAGCCTTCCTTTAAGGCCTGGATGAGTTTTGGAAAGGTAAAACGGGTTTCCTTTCTGAAGGACGAGGCCATAAGACAGGTGATAATGGCCGCAAGCACAGCGATCTGCGGGGTATAGCCCCGCATCAGGCATACAACGATGGCCATCAGGGACAGAAAATGGTAACCGTACAATTTTGTCAATTGCCAAAGGCTGTGATTTTTTTGAATTTCAACGGCTTTAAGGCCGAATTTCTTGGCATCGAATTCAACCATGAGCAAAAGACCCCAATAATAAAGGGCCGCCGGAATAGCCGCCATCAAAACAACATCAACATAACTCATCTTCAGAAATTCAGCGATCAAAAAGGCGGCAGCGCCCATGACGGGCGGGGTGATCACCGCTCCCATACCGCCGGCAGCCAGAAACCCGCCGGCATTGTCCCGGTCATAGCCGGATTTTTTGAGCATGGGATAAGCGACCGAACCGATGGCAACGGTATTGGCCACACCTGAACCGGATGCCATGGCCAAAAGATAGGACGTTGCAATGACGGCCCTTCCTGCTGCAGTGGGCTTTCTGCCCATGGCAGTAAAGGCAAATTCCACAAAAAATTTGCCTGCGCCCGATACGGAAAGAAAGCCGCCGAAGATGCAGAACATGATGATAATGGTGGACGAAACATCGATGGGCACGCCGAGAATCCCTTCCAGGGTCATATACATATGGCCGATGATCCGGTCGATGTCATAGCCCCTGTGCGTCCAGGGAGCAGGAAGAATCTGCCCGAAATAAGCATAGAGAAGAAAAATGAAACAGGTAACCGGCATGACCAACCCTGAACTTCGCCTTGTCGCCTCCATCACCAGGAGGATGAAGAGCACCCCTAAAATTTTATCCCACGGTTCAGGGGTCACGGCCCGGTAGATAAACTCTTCAAAATCAATGAGCATATAACCGATGCAGGCAAGGCTCAGAAGGACAAGAAACAGATCCGCCAGGTTGATTTTCCCCCTGAATTTTTTGGCCATGGGATAGTACAGAAAAGACAGAACCAAAAGAAAAGCCACATGAACGGCCCTCAGGATCTGGGTGGTCACAGAGAACAGGCAGGTGTAGATGGCAAAAAGGGACATGGATACCGCCAGAGCGGTGATGACGCTGTTCCAGATTCCCGAGAGCTTCCGGGTCACACCTTCCTCTTCTTCAATCAGCTGTTCTATCTTTTTTTCCTGCTCTTCAGAAAGCAGGCTTGTGCGGCTGATACCGTCATCCCTTTCATCGCTGGTCATCACTTGCCTCCTCAGGACATTTCGTTATGCATCAATAAAGGTTTATATTAAAAAAATATTGACCCTGTGTTTATTGGAAAACCTTCAGCCCGTTTTCGCTGAAAAATTTTGCCGCACCTTTGTGATAGGGGATAAAACTGCCGGATGCACCGTTCTTGAGTGTTATATTGGCTGCCTCTTTGTGAATGGCTTCCAATTCAGGCAAATGCTCGAAAAGGGTTTTTACCACGCTGTAAGCCATTTTTTCATCCATATCCTGATGGCACATGATCATATTGGCTACGGCGGATACAGGAATATCCGAATCAATACCGGTGTAAGCATCCTTTTGAATGGTGGACGAATAATAAATATTGCCGTATTTGGCATTCATTTTATTTACCAAATCAGCATGGGGAACAAGCGCCATCTTGATTCCGGGAGAAGCGGAGACATCAAGCACCGATGCTGTGGGAACGCCTCCGGACCAGATATAGGCATCGATTTTTCCATCTTTCAGGGCACCGCCGGATTCAGCAGCCCCCAGCCGGTCCATGGTGATATCCTTTTTGGGGTCAAGCCCGGCCGCTTCGAGTATTCTGAAGGCGATTACTTCGGTTCCGCTTCCCGGGGAACCGGTGGAGACCCTTTTCCCCTTGAGGTCGGCAATCTGTTTGATCCCCTTTCCCTCAAGCGTCACCACATGATTTTTATGGGGGTAAATAACGGCGAGGACCCGAAGCGGCATGGGGTTCTTAAATGATCCCGTTCCTTTATAGGCATCATATGCCGTATCGGCGATTACAAAACCAACATCTGCCTTTTTTGCACCCAGCAGTTTGCAATTGTCTACGGATGCAGCAGTAACTTCAGCCGTGGCATCCACATCAGCATATTTGGTTAAAAGGCTTGCCAATCCGCCGCCCATGACAAAATACACCCCGCCCATGCCGCCCGTTGCAATGGATATTTTCGGTTTTGATTCGGCAAAAAGACCTGCCGGTAAGCCGAGAATCAAAAGCCCGCAAAATACTGCAAAAAATTTTCTGAAATAATTTTTAAATCCGACTTCCATCTTGTACCTCCTTTAAAAGATTAATGAAATTCTCTGATTAAAACCGGCCTATTCATTTGCAATATATCCTACTGCCATAGAAATCTGCCGGGCGGTTTCAAGGACTGCCGGAACGATTTCAGCTTTAAGGCGTTCAAGGCTGATGGTGCTGACCGAACCCGATACATTGATTGCGGCAATTGCTTTTCCCTGATGGTTGCGGATCGGTGCGCCTGCGGCCCTGAGGCCCGGTGCAAGCTCTTCATCACAAATTGCATATCCTTGTTGCCGTGCAAGGGAGAGTTCGGCCAGAAATCCTTCCCGGGTGGTAATGGTCTTGGGTCCATATTCTTTCAATTTGGTTTTTTCAAAAAACCCGGCAAGCTGATCCGGCAAATAATCCGCCAAAAGAACCTTGCCGATGGTAACGGCATGGGCAGGCAACCGGGAACCGACCTCCAGCACCACACCCACGATGGAGCGGTTGCGCACCCGGTCGATGTAAATCACATCCGTCCCGCTCATAACGCCCATGCTCACGGTTTCCCGCAGATCCTGGGCCAGACGTTCCAGATAGGGCCGCGCTGACTCACGAACATCCAGATTGATGGCCCTGAAACCGAGCTGAAGGACTTTCAGGGAGGGGATATAGCGACGGGTAGAGGGATCTCTTTCCAGATATCCCATGGTTTCCAGTGTGGTAAGAAACCGGTAAGCCATGCTCTTGTTGATCTCAAGGGCCTTAACGACTTCGGAAAGGCTTAATGACGGAGTTTTACGGGTAAACAATTCAAGTATGGACAGGCCGCGGGCCAGGGCTTCAACCTGATAGCGGGAGTCAGAGGCTTTCTTTTCGCTTTTTAGTTTCATCTATTAAAACCTGGTTTCTTTCTTTGATACAAAATCACTTCTATCCGACTCGAATTTGGTTGTCAAGAATTATTTTTTTTAATTTATTCGGGAGAATAGCGGAATCATCACAGCCAATGCCATATCGAATGTGATAAATTTCGAAATCCGCTCGCTGCCTCCGCTTTATGCTCTGAGTTTGGGCAACAACTCGATATAAGGAGCTGTGGCCGACAGGGACCGGGCACATTCCGATCCCCGCCGGATTGTATGGCATTAAGTGTTCTTTTTTTTCATGGCCTTGATCTTCAAGGCCACTTCTTTCCAGCGCTCCTTTTCCACGCGGCCGGCAGTTTTGCTTTGGCGAAGGGACAGATATTCCAGTTCCCGTTTCATTTTCCGGTAGTTTTCCAGCCTGTCTCTTGAGATCACACCTTGATCGACTGCCTCAAGAACCCGGCAGCCGGGCTCCCGGGTATGGCTGCAGTCTGCAAAACGGCATCCAAGGGCAAACCTTTCAATCTCAGGAAAGGCTGTTTTAATCCCATCATCAACTTCCCAGAAGGCGATTTCCCGGATACCGGGGTTATCGATCACCATCCCTTCCTGGGGCATCATGATCAGATCCCGGGAGGTGGTCGTGTGTTTGCCTTTGCCCACATGGGTGCTGACGGCACCGGTAAGCTGTATGGGTCTGCCGTAAAGTCTGTTTATCAGGGTGGACTTGCCTGAACCGGAAGACCCCACCATGGTCGTGGTCCGGCCAAAAGACAGATAGGGTTCAAGACCGGTCAGTCCTGCATTATCTCGTGCCGAAACCAGATGTATGGGAACACTTGGCGCTATACCTTCGACCTCACTGACAAAATGCTCCGGGTTTGGGTGAAGATCTGCTTTTGTAAGAATGATGACCGGATTCAGACCGCAGTTGTAGACCAGAGTCAAATACCGCTCGATGCGGCGCAAGTTAAAATCCCGGTCAAGACCGGAAACGATACAAACGGTATTCAGGTTTGCGGCAATGACCTGTTCTTTTTGCGGCTGTGCCTCCGGTTTGTTATGTGCGCCTGAAGCACCTCTGGATAAAGCATTCTTTCGTACCAGCACCCTGGAAATCACAGTATCGGTCAAAAGAACCCAATCTCCTGTGACCGGATACAAGCTGTCAGCGTCATGTCTGAGCCTTCCGGCCAAGGTGGCGAGCCATTCGCTTTTACCGTTGCTTGTGCGAAATCTGTTTTTGCTGACCCCGACCACTCTGGCCGGGATAAGGCCGTTAATGGATAAATCATCCATCTGTGTCTGAAAATGGGAAGTCCATCCCATCTTTGAAAGGTGATGAATATTATCGTTTTCATTTGTATCTTGTTTGATGATCATTGTTGAGTCCTACCTATCATTTTATCGGTTTTTGCCGGTATATGACACCGCACAAGGCTGTGTACAAAGCCCAACGGTGCTTCTGAATAATTTTTAAAATTATGATGCAAGCGGCGTTGCCGATAAAAGGAGGCAACTACAGAAGTAGATTCTCAATCAGAGATCTGCTGGAAAAAAACTGGAAAAACTCTTTTTTTGGATAGTGTGCAGATCTATAATCAACCAGCTACCAGCAGGTAGGTTTCCTTATCGGCAACTATTGACACAATATCCATTGATTTTATAAACATAAAAACTTCTTTTATATAGTTTTAATAAAGGCTCTTTTTATATGATAACCCAGTTCGTTGTCAAGAATAACCTGAGCACCATCAGAGCGATTGCATATCCCTTTTGCAGGCTTGCAAGGAAATCTCCAGCCGGTGCGGATATTTGGAATCTTCTTGACAAAGACAAAGATCTTGTCCTACAGAAACTAAACTCATTTGAGTACACTCAATATACCGATATTTGAGGATTATTTTATATCGGATATACCGGATAAACAACATGGAGTGATATGGATTTTGACTATTCCACATTAAAGGCATTGAGAAAAACCCATCCGGCCTGGAAACTGCTGGTGGCCGATCATAGCCCGCTCATTGCCGCGTTTATTCACAAAGTCTTTATTGTTCCCAATCAGAGAACCATGAACCGGTCCGATCTTGCATCGGCATTGGAAGATTTTTTGTTCGCCCTTCGGGAAACAGAAGGGGAAGATAGTTTCCCGAGAACAGCGGAAGCTTATCTGGATGACTGGGCCGGGGAGGAAAAGGGCTGGCTTCGCAAATTTTATCCCCAGGGGTCTGATGAGGTGCATTATGATCTCATGCCGTCGGTGGAAAAGGCCCTGACCTGGCTTGAAAACCTTATCCAGAGGCCCTTTATCGGCACCGAGTCCAGACTGATGACCATATTTGAACTGCTGCGCCAGATGGTGGAAGGCACTGAGGAAGATGCGAACCTCAGGATACAGGAACTTGAAAAACGAAAGGCTGATATTGAAAAAGAGCTTGTGCACATCAAGGAAGGCCGGATG
>CAZWMY010000158.1:0-8568 GCA_964635025.1 uncultured Desulfobacula sp.
TTCAAAAAGAGGGGCAGAAACTTGAACTTGACTGTCCACAATCGGATAATGCAATTGCATATGCTTTCGGTGAATTATCCGTTGATGAAACCAAATCATTTCGAGATCATATGCTTGGTTGCCGTTTTTGCTTTGATTTGGTTCAAGACACACGGATAGCTGAGATAGAGTCCAAGGAGATAGAAAATAAACATGTTGAAGTGTTGCCTGTTCTTGAGAAATCTCTAAAGAGTCAAAGTGAAGAATCCATCTGGGAATCATTCGTAAAAACTATTCAGAATTTAATTGAATATATAACCTTTCCAAAAGCTGCTGTTTCTCTATTAACCGCTGGAATAGCTGCTGTGATAATAATTTATGGGGTATATTCTTCTGGTCCGGCCAAATTCAATGTGGATTTATCCATAACTGGAAGAATGGTCACTGGTTCCGAGATGCGTGGTGAGGATGAATACAAAGAGGTGATTCTTGAACCTAATAGCGTTTTAAAATCAGGAGATTCTTTCAGAGTAAAAATCAAAAGCGACCAAGATGCATTTTATTATTTAGTTTTTAAAGACAGTCAGGGAATATTTGATTTGAAAGGTCAGGGGGAAATTAAATCAGGCGAAACTTTAACCTATCCAGTTCAAAAAGAACCGTATACATTAGATTCTATTAAAGGGATAGAAACAGTTATTTTGATTGTTTCAGGCTCACCCATCGACAATTTTGATATCAAAAAGCAAGAGCTAACGAAGAAAAAGCTTAAAGAAGTATTCCCTGGATCTGATATAAAAGAATTTAGTTTCATACATGAATAATATAAGGTTATTCCTTTTAAGCTTCAGTGATTCGAGAATAATCTTTTTCAAACCCCAAAGATACCAAGTTTTATCTTGTATCATTTTGTTAATCTTAATTTTTTTGGGTTTATTTTTGGTTGGCACCAAAGTATTTGCTGCTGAAAATATTCCGGCGCAAGTTTCTTTCCCATCTGAAGATTTAAAAGAAAAATTTGAAAACCTTGCAAAACAAATAGTAGGCCATCATGGGTATGATGCTAAAGAGATACATATTATCGAATCTCTACAGATAGTAAAATATTATTCCGTTATTTATGGAAGAATTTCATCTGATACTTTTAACATCATTCTTTTCTGGGCACCTGAAGAAAACGTTTCTGTTATCTATGATACAGAAGAAGAGTTGGCTCGTTACGAAAAATTCACAAAAATGAAATTGTCAGAAAAAACTAAGTTTCTCCGAAAAGAATTTAGGAATAAAGCCTCCTTTGAATTTCCGGATGAAAAATTGATACAACTATATGGCGATAGAATTTTGGATATCCGAGAATTAGAAAAACAATGCTCCAGATTAGAAGAACTTAAAAATTATGAAGAAGCACTCCCTGTAGCTAATGAAATTTATAAAATTAGCAAAGAATTATATGGGGATGAACATCGGAATATGGTACGCATTTTAGATACGTTGGTTCTTATTTATCTTAAACTAGGTGAATATTCCAACGCTTCATTTTTTTCAAAAAAGTCTCTTTCTATAAAAGAAAAAGTCTTTGGGCCAGATCACCCTTATACAGCAGTAAATTTGAACGGCTTGGCATTGTTGTATAAAATCCTTGGTGATTACGAAAAAGCAGAGGTTTTATATAAGCGTGCTCTGAAGATTCGTGAGAAAACCCTTGGGCTGGATGATCCTGATACAGCATTAAGTCTGAACAACCTGGCTCAGTTGTATGACTCCATCGGAGAATACACAAAGGCAGAGGTTTTATATAAGCGTGCTCTGAAGATTCGTGAAAAAACCCTTGGGCCAGATCACCCTAGTACATCGTCAACTCTGAACAACTTAGCGGCGTTGTATGACTCCATCGGAGAATACACAAAGGCAGAATTGATGTACACGCGTGCTTTGAAAATCCTTGAAAAAACTTTTGGATCGGATCACCCTGATACAGCGACAAGCCTGGGCAATCTGGCGTTGTTGTATAGAAATATTGGCGATTACTCAAAGGCAGAGTTTTTATATGAACGTGCTCTCAAAATCCTTGAAAAAACTCTTGGACCGGATCACCCTTTTACCGCAATTGGCTTGAACAACCTGGCTCAGTTGTATGACTCCATTGGAGAATACACAAAGGCAGAGTCTCTATATGAGCGTGCTCTTAAGATTTATGAAAAAGCCCTTGGGCCGGATCACCCGAATACAGCAACAACCCTGAACAACCTGGCAGGGTTGTATAGAACTATTGGCGACTATGCAAAGGCAGAGTCTCTGTTCAAGCGTGCGCTGAAGATTCAAGAAAAAGCCCTTGGACCGGATCATCCATCTACAGCAATAGAATTGAACAACCTGGCGGTATTGTATAGATCTATTGGTGATTATGCAAAAGCAGAATCTTTATATGAGCGTGCTCTATCAGTCAATGAAAATAAGCTTGGGCCATATCACCGTAATACAGTTGTAATTCTAAATGGCCTTGCTAAGCTGCTCGCTGCCTTGAATGATTTTAAAGAGGCTCATAGTTTGTTCATGCAAGCTCAGGCAGCATCTGGAAAAATCATCGATCAGGTGATGGGGTTCACATCGGAAAACCAGAAAATTAAATTTTTGGCAACACAAAAAGATAATTTGGAGGCTTGCTTTAGTCTGGTTGCATTCCATCTGAAAAATAACCCTGATGCTCAAAAGGATCTCCTTGATATCTGGCTGAAGCGGAAAGGTATTATCCTTGAAAGCCAGAAGCAATTTCAGGAAGCTTTGGTACATTCTGACAATTCAGAGCCAGTATTGAGAGTTTTTCAAGAGCTTTCCAGAGTCCGGGTAAAGCTTTCAAAATTATATTTCAGTCGATTAGAAACCAGCGATCTGAAACTGCTTAAGAACAGAATTGCAGAGATGGAAAACCAAAAAGAAATATTAGAGGCCGAATTGGCAAAACTTAGTCAATCATATTCAATCCAAAGGAATCGCAAAGGGGCAAATAGCAGTCAAGTGGCAACTGCTCTACCGAAAGAGACTGTACTTTTGGAAATAGCCAAAATTCATCAATATAATTTCAAAGCTATAAAAAATGAAAAAGAATGGTTCCAAGCGAATTATCTTGTATTTGTGTTACATGCCGGACAAGCTGATAGGATAGCTCTAATTGATTTAGGAGCAGCAGATATTATTGATTCAACGATTCAGGAATTAAAATACCAGATTAAGGAAGGTCAGGAATTAAAAGCCAGTAAAAAACTTTATGAAATGGTTTTCGCCAAAATCAAACCCGAATTAGATCAGTCTAAAGAAGTCTTCATTTCACCAGATGGCAATTTAAGCTTGATCCCTTTTGAAATTTTACAAGATCCCAATGGTCGTTTTTTAATAGAGGACTACACCTTCAACTATTTGTCAGCAGGCAGGGATATACTGGGGCTTGAAAAACAGAAAGGAAATTCCCAAAAATCACTTTTGATTGGTGACCCTGATTTTGATTTAAGAGTTCAGGCAATTAATTTACAAGATCAGGATTTGGAAAATACCGTTCCCCAATTAACATCGCTTAAAAGATCTGTTGAAATGAAGGAACTCCACTTCCGTCGCTTGCCCGGTACACTGAAAGAGGTTCAATCTGTAAGGCAAATTTTGGGTCAAAATGGAACTGAGATCAAAACAGGCGCGGAAGCAGTAGAACAAATCCTTTTTCAGATGAAATCGCCTAAGATTCTGCACATTGCCACCCACGGCTTTTTTTTGAATGACAAGAATTTGCCCGAACTTAGCGATGACAGGGGGACAATTATACCTAAATCATTAGAGGGAATGATCAATATAGAAAATCCTTTGGTTCGTTCCGGGCTGGCACTTGCTGGTGCTAACAACACACTAAATCAAAAAGATGTGGACGAGTCCCAGGGGTTGTTAACTGCAGAGAAAGTTTTGGGATTGAACCTTACCAATACAGAACTTGTAGTATTGTCAGCTTGTGACACTGGGTTGGGAGAAGTTCAAACAGGAGAGGGGGTTTATGGTCTTAGACGTGCGTTTATCCAAGCTGGAGCAAAGAGTTTGGTCATGAGTATGTGGAAGGTTCCTGATACTGAGACCATGGAGTTGATGGTCCAATTTTACAAAAATATCAAATCCGGAATGAACCGCTGTCAGGCATTGAGGCAAGCGGCTTTAAATGAAAGAAAAATAATTATAAAAAGGTATAAGAAAGATATGCCATCCTATTGGGGAGCATTTCTGTTTTTAGGTGAATCCTGATCCCCTCCCGCTAAAACAAAAAAAAGTAACACAGCATATCCTGAGTTCTTCCTGTTCAACCTGGCAAGGTAAAACTCACTTTACAATCCTGATAATTATTGATAGGCAAAAGAAGTTTTTCGGCCCAACTTGAAAATTTTGAAATTTATTTTTTGACACCGTTTTTTATTGTATCTACTGTCATTTTTCAAAAATTAGAAATATTTATGTAGCCGTTATCTATGATTCACCGGACCGTTGTATATTATTGTAAATTCATATACTGAAGCATCTCCCATCGAAATCACGTCAAGTAACATCCAACAAAAAATCCCAAACAATTTCAAGCTATGATTCGATTCCCCGGCACCCCGAGCACACACCACATAAAAAAAAACAAAGGGACCCGGCCAAAGATCCCTTTGTTTTAAAACCGCATTTTCAGAGGGAAAAACGGTCACAATCTTTAGAAAACCATACCTGATTTTTATATGAGATCATTATCAATGTTTTTTTCATGACAGTTTCTCCTATAGTAAAAATTGTCTTTATTCGATCTGTTTCAAAGATAAGGGTTGTTTTGAATTTGAATAGTTTACTTAAGCTTCTAAAAAAAAACTGATTTAAAGAATAACGTGTTAGTTAAAGCCCGAGCTCAGGAACTGCCGGAATGGTCTTGTTATATTCACTTAAACCAAAAGCAATAATACAAAAACAGTCTTTAATTCTAACATATTAAAAGAATTAAAAACTACATCCTACCAATCGCGTCATAGAAAAATGTCACTTTTTTTCATAGCCTCTCGACTACATCATCAAACAATAATCAAAACTATTAGAGGTGCTTATGAAAACGACAACTTCTCTTCAATCAAATTTAACAAATGAAAAAACGTTTTTTCAAAATGATAATTATAGAGATACCATCATTTCTGATGACCGGAGTGTTGGCACACCCATACCTTTATTTTTAAACTATCGATATGTTAATCCAGTTGAATCTTACAAGACATTAATACTGAGACAGGATGATGTAGAATCAAAAAAATTTTATAGCACTGAGGTATACAGATTTCTGGATAAGAAATACGAATCCATTGGTGGCATTGATAAGGGGAAGGGATTTAAAAATGCAAACGACATGATATCCAATATTCCTATCTGGCGATTACGGATAAAAAAAAATAGAATCGTTTCCGTAATGATGTTCAAGGTTAAAGAATATGGCAAAAAAATGGTCGCCTATGCCTGCATCGATCAACTGACTCCTGAGGAGAAAAAAGAAGACTTTACATATATCCTGGACGAATCTTATGCTGAATTATCAGACGGTCTTCTGGTAGCAATGTTAAAAATGTTTTCGAAACACTTACACCACTATGTCCTCAAGGCAGAGCATTTGATGAAAAACAAGAAGATCTATTCCTTAAGCAATAATTATTATGAAAAATTAATATCAGATTCCAGTAAGAGATTATTTTTAAGGTTAAAGAGCCAATGGCCGGAACTTCTCAAATTTTGTTATATCAGAAAAATTGGCAATGAAAACAAACTCAAATTAATGTTGGGAACACCCGAAATATCATATTCCACCAAACATTTAGCCTTTCATGTGCAACAATTAACCGTCCTAAAATAATGCAGTTCAACCCACCTTCCAGATAATATTCAAAAATCCTTGAAATTCCTTTTCCCAAGTGCAATAAACCAATGACAGACTCAGTTTCTCATTCATCCATATGATCAATTATCTCCTGAAGCTCTCCATGGCGTTATCGAAGAATTTGTTACCCGAGATGGCACTGACTATGGAGAAATAGAAGTTTCCCTTGAAATAAAGGTTGCTCAGGTTCTCAGTCAATTAAAATCCGGAAAAGCTGTTATCGTTTTTGATCCGGAATCTGAAACCTGCAATATCTTGAAAAGTGATGACCCTGTTTTGAAAATTCTTGAGGATTGATTATCTGATTTGAGTCTCATTTAAAAAATGCAAAATACCAATCCCAAGAACCAATAATACCAAGACTTTTTTCAAATCTTTTCTCCCCTATATAAAAGCATACGGTAAAAACAGTTTCAGAAACCGGTCAATGGTAATCGGTGCTGAGCCTTCATAATGATTGTTTACATTCAGTGTTACCTTGACTTGTCTTACTATCAGATCATTGATCATATTTTTCAGATTATGCAGCTCACCATCTTTTGGATCAACGATGGAATTCCATTCATTTTTGGTTTGCTGCTCTATTCCTTTCCTGTCTGGTCCATGTAACCGGATAACAGTATGTTTTTTAATGAAATCTTTAAAATGTCCATAAGCCTGAAAGATTGAAGGCATCCAATACCCTTGAAGGAAAACATGACTGAGCTTCATGGCCTGAAGAAACTCAAAGTATGGTTTATTCAGATAGTTCTGATTTCGTATTTCAATGCAATAGTGATATCCTGGTGGCAGATTCTGACAGAACTCCTGAAGCCGATCTTGAAAAATTGATTGATTTGGCATCTTCTGTTTATTGAGATATTCAAACTGAAATATCAGTGAGTTGATTTGTTTAGACATAGGTTCCAAAAGCTTTAGGAAATCATCCATCAGGTTATTTGACAGAAAATGGGGATTGACCACCAGTGGACCCTTGCCATGATAATGGGTAAGTGTAATGGCATTAGGGACCTTAATGCTGAACCGGAAATCTTTTGGTACTGATCCAACATATTCAGACACAATTTCAGGTTTTGGCAGGACAATCTTATCCCCGAATAACGACCAGAACCATTGATCAACTTCCACAATATTATAGATTTTGGCATATTCTGAAAGGTAATTTTCGCCGACATTATCCGAATAAACCAATCCTTTCCAAGAATCATATTTCCAACTACAAGTCCCTATTTTTAAAAATCCGGGTAATTTCTGGATAATTTTTTTGGTTGTATTCATTACCCCACGATCACCAGCATATCGCATTTCGGGCAGATCACCTTTAACCCCAGCAAAATACCAACTCCTAATGCTTCTCCACAGTTCAAACAATAGAACGTATTGAATAATTCATCATCTGCTTCTCTGATATCATCACGTGGTTTTCCGCAGGTGGGACAATA
This sequence comes from uncultured Desulfobacula sp., assembly GCA_964635025.1. Classification (GTDB taxonomy): domain Bacteria; phylum Desulfobacterota; class Desulfobacteria; order Desulfobacterales; family Desulfobacteraceae; genus Desulfobacula. The sequence goes on from CAZWMY010000158.1 coordinate 7,339, forward strand.
AAGAGCTGATCGGTCTTCAGTTATATCTGTTGTCTCTTTATCCATTCTAACCCCCCATAGATTGGTTTTGAGAGTTTTCATATTTCATATGATAGATAAGATAATATTTCAATTAGGAAAAACACTGAATTTTGAAAGAAATTACCAATTCTCATTTTTGTTATTGCCATCCAAGCGATCAAAATTTCTACAATAGAGAATAAAAAAATTGATAAACTCCGACAGCACCTATATAAAAAAATACAAGAAGGTTTTTTTGATAAAATTTCAGGAAGATAATTGATGAATTTCACCGCTATAGATTTTGAAACAGCAACAGGAAAGCGTTACAGTGCTTGTGCTGTGGGAATTACCACTGTTGAGAACGGTAAAATAATAGATGAATATATTTCTCTCATACAACCACCGGATAATGAATATTCATATTTCAATATCCAGGTTCATGGCATCACTGAGAACGATACTGCCAATGCTCCACTTTTCCCTGGTGTTTATCCTGAAATAAAAAAACGTCTTGCCGGGAAAACCATAGTTGCTCACAATGAATCATTTGACAGAAGCGTTTTGCAAAAGACCATGGAATATTATAATCTGGATTATTCAGAACTGGGCATATCAAACCAATGGGAATGCACATTAAAAATATACAGAAGAAAAGGTTATTACCCAGCGTCATTAGATGTTTGTTGTAAAAGACAGGGGATAAAACTCAACCATCATGAAGCTTTATCCGATGCAAGAGGTTGTGCAATGCTTTATCTGATACATAACCTTTAAAAAAGGTCATATAATGGATGATAAAAAAGACAGAGACCTGATAATCCCTCCTACTCAAAGCGATCCGAATCTAAAAGTATACCGTTGCCCTCACTGTAAGAAATTTCTTTTTAAAGGAAATATTCAGAGGTTACATATGGTATGTCATCATTGCCAGGTAATGATAAATGCTGACGAAATTGAATATACCGGATTATGTTGATCCCAATAGTAAACTTTTTTTAATAAAATTAGAAGGTTCTCCGATTGACAGGGTTTGTTCTAATTGATATTAGGAATGTGGATAAGGTCAGAGTCCATAGTCATATGGGCACCTCCGCTGATCATCTTCCTTTCTTGGCGGGCAAGAGAGGATTACCGTTCTGTCTTGCTCGCCAACTGAATTTGCATTGTAAGGGCCGGAGATTTCTTAATCTTGTTATATGCTGATAGTTTTTGATTTCGCTGTCTGTG
>CAZWMY010000159.1:0-8428 GCA_964635025.1 uncultured Desulfobacula sp.
TAGGAAAATTCAAGATTTTGTCTTTGAATGGTTTGAAGGGCCAGGGTCTTTGTATCCAGAAGGATGAGTTCAACCACAATGCCGGACATGTCTCCGGTTTTTGTACCGGCATTCATGGCAATGGCGCCGCCCAGGGTTCCGGGGATACCAGCTGCAAATTCAAGGCCGGCCAGGGAATGGTCTGCGGCGAACCGGCAGACTTTTGAGAGACGCTCACCAGCCTCTGCAAGAACAAGGCTTTTACCCGGGGCAGGCGAAAGAACACGAATATCGGATTTTAAGTGGGTTGTGATGATGACAAGACCCCGGATTCCCTTATCGGAAACCAGCACATTGGTGCCGCCGCCAAGAAGTGTGACCGGTATATCATATGCTGCTGCAGCGCTGAGCACATCTTTTAATTCCTGGGGGGTTTTGGGCATGGCCAGAAGATCGGCCTGTCCCCCGATTTTAAAAGAGGTATAGGGTTTCAGCGGTTCATTCATTAATAGTCCGAATTTTCGGGCCATTTCTGAATATGTCATGGTTTTGTCTTTTGTCATTTCTTTTCGTTATAAAATGTCCAGAAGTTTTTCACCCAATGTGTAAATGTCACCTGCTCCCAGTGTCAGCACCATATCCCCTTTTTTGGCCTTGTGGGTGATGATGGACAGGGCCTGGGTAAAATCCGGCGCATAAGACACATCCTTATGCCCGTGCTCTTTTATGGCCTCACATAAACTTTGGGCATCCACCCCTTCAATTTCCTTTTCACTGGCTGCGTAAATGGGAAGCACAATAAGGATATCCGACTGATAAAACGCCCGGGTAAATTCCTGGAACAACCCTTGGGTTCTTGTATACCGGTGGGGCTGAAATGCCACGATGAGCCGCTTGCCCTTATAGCATTCCCGGATGGCGGTCAATGATGCAACAATTTCAGTGGGATGATGGCCATAATCATCCATTACGGTGATTCCTTTTTTCTCTCCTTTGATCTCAAGCCGCCTTTTGACTCCTTCCATCTGTTCCATGGCTTTTTTAATGGTTTTAAAGGACAGGTTCAGTTCAAGACCGGCGGCAATTCCGGCAAGAGCATTAGAAACATTGTGTTTTCCGGCAAGGTTCAGGGTGATATCCCCCAGTTTTTTTTCATGCCGGTAAACCGTAAAACTGCTTTTTACACCGTCAAAGGAGATTTCCCTTGCCTGAAGATCGGCCTGGGCAGCCATGCCGTAGGTGGTGTGACGGACCTTGATCCTGGGCAGGATGTCCTGGATATGTTCATTGTCGAGACACAGGATGGATAGCCCGTAAAAGGGTACTGAATTGATAAACTGGACGAATTTGTCTTTGATATCCTCAATGTCTTTATAAAAATCCAAATGCTCAAGATCGATATTGGTGACGACGGCAATGGCAGGAGAATATTTCAAAAAAGACCCGTCGCTTTCATCGGCTTCAGCAACAATATAGTCACCCTTGCCGTGCAGGGCATTGGTGTCCAGACCCTTTAAAAGACCGCCGATGACCACGGTGGGATCGAGGCCGGCCGTGTTCAGGATCTGGGCGATCATGGAGGTGGTGGAGGTTTTTCCATGGGCACCGGATACGGCAATGGAATATTTGATCCGCATCAGTTCAGCCAGCATTTCAGCCCTGGGAATAATGGGAATGGACATTTCTTTTGCACGGATGACTTCCGGGTTTTCCTGTGCAATGGCCGAAGAGGTGACGACCACGTCGGCGCCTTCCACTTGTTCTTTTCTATGGCCTTTGTATATAATCCCGCCGTTTGCCTCAAGGCGCTTGGTAATATGGGACAGCTTTAAGTCTGATCCTGACACCTGATAGCCCAGATTCAGGAGAAGTTCTGCAATCCCGCTCATGCCGATGCCACCGATGCCGACAAAATGGATATGATAATTTTTCTGATACATGGGTTAGCCCTTTATATCCTTTGAGTTTAAAATATGAGCGGCGATGGCCTTTGCCGCATCGGGTCTTGCCAGGTGTTTCAGTTTTTTTGACATTTGCTCCAGCTTGTTCTTATCGCTGACCAGGTTCTCTATGGCCTCTTTCAATGTGTTCCCGTTCAGGTCGCCATCTTTTATCATAAGGGCTGCCCCTTCAGCCTCCAAGGCCTTTGCATTAAAGGTCTGATGATCATCCGCGGCATGGGGGAAGGGAACAAGAATGGCCGGAAGACCATGGACACAGAGTTCGGAAATAGTTCCTGCCCCGGCTCTTGTGACGGCAAGATCGGCTGTTTTCTGGATCTGCGGCATATTATGGAAAAAGGCTGATACCGTTGCCTTTATGTTAAGATCTGAATATTTTTGTTGAATCAAGGACTCATCATTGATCCCGGTTTGATGGATGATGTTAAATTTATCCGTATTATCCATCAGGGCCAGGGCATCCATAAAGGCGGTGTTGATGCTTTGGGCGCCCTGGCTTCCGCCGGTAACCAGAATCGTCATTTTTTCTTCCAGGGCTTCTTTATTTGTCAGGGAAATTGCTGATCCTTTAGCAGAGGCCTCTCTGACAGGGTTCCCCACATATTTTACTTTGGGGTGGTTGATCCAGCCCTTTGTTTTTTCAAATGACGTAAATATGGTTTTTGCAAACCCGGCCAGTTTCCGGTTGGTCAACCCTGGAAACGCATTCTGCTCCTGGATGGCTGAAGGGATGCCCAGCATCCATGCGGCCACCACTACGGCAAAGGAGGAAAATCCGCCCACACCCAGAACAAAATCAGGCTTGAATGCTTTAAGCAGGATCAGGGACTGGATCAGGGAAATCAGAATAATGCCCATGGAAAACAATTTGCCGAACACATTTGTGCCCTTGATGGGTTTTGAATAAATGCTTTGATGATCAAACCCATATTTTTCAAGGGTTTGGATTTCAAAAGGTGCATCGGTTCCGACAAATAAAATATCAGACACCGGGTTGAGCTTTTTTATGGCCTCTGCCGTTGCAATCCCCGGAAACAGGTGGCCGCCGGTTTTCCCGCCGGTTATGATGAGCTTAAACGGTTTGTTCATCATGCCTGGATGCTCCGATATTCATTAAAATGCCGATGGCGGCCATGTTGATAATCAGTGAGGTTCCCCCATAACTGATAAAAGGAAGCGTGAGTCCCTTTGTCGGAAGAGCCCCCAGGGCGACTCCGGTATTGATGATCACCTGGACGGCAATATAAATGGTCAGTCCTGCTGCGGTAATGGCACCAAAAAGGGTTTTTGATTGTTTGGCAATACTGATCCCTTTTAAGAGCAGGATCAGATACAACAAAAGGATAGTGCAGACGCCTATCAGTCCAAGCTCTTCGCCGATAATGGAAAAGATGAAATCCGTATGGGGTTCGGGAAGATAATGCATTTTCTGCATGCCGAGCCCGATCCCTTTCCCGAAAAGCCCGCCCGAACCAAAGGCTTTTAATGAATGGGTGATCTGATACCCGGCGTTATAGGGATCAGCCCATGGATTTAAAAACACCAGGATTCTTTCAAGCCGGTAATCGACCTTGTATACAAAGAAATACAGAACCGGGACGATCAACGGCAAAGGAGAGAGCAGGTGGATGAGCTTCACCCCTGCAATGAACATCATTCCCCAGGTAATCATGCCCAAAACCACAAGGGTTCCAAAATCCGGCTGGATAATGATGAGAAAGGAAAGAAGCAAAAAAATCATGAGATGGGGAAAAAAGCCCACGGAAAAGAGCCTGATCTGTTCTTGCTTTTTTGACAGGGAATAGCCAAGAAAAAGAATCAGGGCCAGTTTGGTAAATTCAGAAGGCTGAAAGGTGATGCCTGCAAAACGGAGCCATCGCTGGGCGCCGCCGGCTCTGGTGCTCAAAGATGGGAAAAGAACAGCGATAAGGAGTATAATGGCGGAAAATAAGATAAAATAGGAAATGCTTTTGTAAAGTTTATGAGGGAAAGAGGCCGTAACAAACATGACACATAAGCTGATACAAAAAAAGAAAACCTGTTTTTTCATGAAAAAAAAGGCAGAGTCATGATCTTCCATGCCGATGGCTGAGCTTGCCGAATATACCATGATGATCCCGATACCGCAAAGCAAAAGGACCGGAAAGAGAATGGCCTTCTCACTGAAAAACGGGTGCAGGGTATGGGGCGGTTTAGCCATTGGCATGATCCTCAAGTGCAAGCACCTGGGCTGCAAATTCACGGCCCCGGTGGGCATAATTGTTAAACATGTCAAAACTGGCGCAGGCCGGTGAAAGAAGCACCACATCCCCGGGAGCGGCCGATGCAAAACTTTTTTGAACAGCATCCTGCATGGTGTCTGCTTCCATCACCGGGCAGATGCCCTGAAAGGTTTCCATGACATGGCCTTTTGATTCACCAATGGAAATGATGGTTTTTACGCTATTTTTTACATGGTGGCGGAGCAGGGAAAAATCCGTGCCTTTTTCCCTGCCGCCCAGGATCAGGATGATATTGTTCTTAAAGCATTCAAGAGCCCGCATCACGGCATCTGTATTGGTACCTTTGGAATCATCATAAAAGGAAATATGGTTTATGGTTTTAACAAATTCCATACGATGGGAAAGATTTTTAAAAGACTCCAGCCCTTTGACAATATCCTGGAACTGAGATCTGCCGAGAGAAAGACAGGCAAGGGCGGCGGCAGCAATATTTTCCCGGTTGTGTGCACCCTGAAGTTCTGTTAAATGATCCGTCCGGATCATATGGTTTTGGCCTTCAAATTGAATCCGGATGCCATTGTCGTTGATATCGGCAGCACAATGGGCCCGGGTTGCCGGGTCGGATGAAAAAGCAAGAACCCTGGATGAAATATTTTGACAGGCTTTTTCAAATCCTTTAATCGCCCGGTTGACCACGGCCGTGTCCGAAGGGGTCTGGTTTTTAAAAAGGCTCCATTTCGAGTGCTCATAGGCTTCATAGGAGTCGTACCGGTCCAGGTGATCTTCCGAAATATTCAGAAGAACCCCAACATCCGGCCGAAAGGAGGTTGAGATATCCAATTGAAAACTTGATATTTCCGCTACAACCACATCGGTATGGTTTTGATTCATCAGGTTTTCAACCAGAGGGGTTCCGATATTTCCGCCCACAAAAGGATTCATGCCCGAGGCTTTGAGCATGTCGCCGATCAGGGTGGTGGTGGTGGTTTTGCCGTTGGTGCCGGTGATGGCAACAATGGGAAGGGTATTGTATGCTGAAAAAATATCCAGTTCACCGGTGAGGGCAACCCCCCGGGCAAGGGCCTCTTTGATATGGGTATGGGTCAGGGGGATGCCTGGGCTCGGCACCAGGGTTTTGGCCTCATTAAAGGTTTTTGGATCATGGAAGCCGATTTCGGTTCTGATCCCCAGGGCGTTCAGCTCACCTGCAACAGACACCCGTGATGCATCGATATCGGTGGCCACCACGGCTTCTCCTTTGGATGCAAGGAATTTTGCCATGGACACGCCGGAAGCGCCGAGCCCGATAACAAGAAAATAGGGTGTGGTTGTTTCTTTCAAACGAGGCTACCTTATCTTTAATGTGCTTAACGATATTAATGCCAGGGTTATGGAAATAATCCAGAACCTTACAATGACCTTTGATTCATGCCAGCCTTTTAACTCAAAATGATGGTGAAGCGGGGCCATCCTGAAGACTCTTTTTCCCTTTGTCAGTTTGAAATACGATACCTGGATGATCACGGACAGGGCTTCAATGACAAAAAGACCGCCGACAATCAAAAGAAGGATTTCCTGCTTGGTGATCACAGCAATGGTGCCAAGGATTCCGCCCAGGGGAATGGATCCTGAATCCCCCATAAAGACCTGGGCCGGATGGGCATTGAACCAGAGAAAACCAAGACCGGCCCCGGCGAGAATTCCGCAGACCACGGAGATTTCACCGGCCGAGGCAATGTGTCTGACATGGAGATACTCTGCAATCTGGGAATGCCCGGCCACATAGGCAAAGAACATATAGGTGACACTGGCAACGATATAGGGTCCGATGGCAAGACCGTCAAGACCGTCCGTCAGGTTCACGGCATTGGAAGTCCCGACAATCACAAGGGTGGCAAAGGGGATGTAAAAGATGCCGAGATCCGGGGAAATATTTTTCAGAAAAGGAATGGTCAGCGTGGAATCAAAATCCGGACATTTATAGATCAGATAACTGATAATCAGCGCGAAAAGAATCTGGAATACAAATTTGCCTTTGGCGGTAAATCCCATGTTTCTTTTTTTGGTCTGTTTGAGATAATCATCCACAAACCCGATGGCGCCGAACAGCAATATGGTCAGCATCAAGATATTGACATAATGGTTGGACAGGTTTCCCCAGGCCAGGGTGGCGATGAAAATGGAGAAAAGAATCAGGATGCCGCCCATGGTCGGAGTACCTTGTTTTACCAGATGCGATTGTGGCCCATCACTCTGGATGTTCTGCCCGATCTGCATCCGGGTCAGTTTTCGGATGGCAAAAGGGCCGAAAAAAAAGCAGATAAAAAAGGCGGTAAGGCCCCCGTAGATCGTTCTGAATGTAATATAACGGAATAAATTCAGAAACGTGAAATCAACATGGTATGGGTATAAAAATTCAAAAAGCATTTGTTTTAACCTTATGCCGCCGTCACTTTTGTTTTATTGGCGCCTTTTTCTCTTCTGTCCACACCAGACCTTCTTTCCGGAGAATGGGCGGTATAGCAAAATCTTCTTCTGTCATTCAGTCTGCGTCGTTCCTTTAGATATTCAGAATCATTTGCCTTTTTCTGTTCCTTTAAATATTCTGAACCATGCATGCCTTACCCCCTTAAGGAATTGACCGTTATTCTGTTTTTAAGTTCCTGTATGACGATTTCCATGGCCATACCCCTTGATCCTTTGATTAAAACCCAGGTTTTTTCAGTAGCCTGCTCAAGAATTTTTTCTGCGATCTCAGCTTTTGTCCCATGAAAAATACATTCTTTCCGAAACCCTTTTTCAATGGCCCCCTCTGTTAAATGGGTTACCTTTGTGCCAAAGACATACAGGTTCTTGATTCCAAGTCCGGCAACCGTTCGGCCGATCTCCCGGTGCAGATCATTGGATTTTTCTCCCAATTCCAGCATGTCTCCGAGAACGGCAATGCTGTTTTCAGACCCGCTCAGCTTATGAAGCGTAAGCAATGCCTTTTCAACGGAGGACGGATTGGCATTGTAGGTATCATCCAGAAGGGTGAGCGTATCGCAAAGCTTATACATATTCATTCTGCCGGAAACCGGGGCAAAGGCCTTTATCCCTTTTTGAATGGTTTTGATATCAATCCCGGCTTTTAAGGCGGCTAAAATAACGGCAAGGCAGTTGTCCACCATAAAGGGGGCAGGAGACGGAATGGAAAAATCAATTTTTTCTTTGCCTATTTTGATTGAAAATTCAGTATGGGTTTCAAAGGAGCGGGTGCTCACCGGCCGGATGTCGGCATCATCGGCTGAACCAAAAAAGAAAAGGGATTCAATGGCGTTGTTCTGTCTTGCTTTTGTTTCAAGAAGGACTCGTCTTGGGTCATCGGCGCAAAGGATGGCCGTTCCGCCTTTTTGTACCCCCTCAAATATTTCAGCTTTGGCAAGGGCCACATTTTCAACACTGCCAAGACCTTCCAGGTGAACGGAGGCCGTATTGATGACCATGGCCATATCCGGAAGAGCAATCTGGCTAAGTCTTGAAATTTCACCCATGTGGTTCATCCCCATCTCCACGATGGCCCATTCATGGGAAGAAGAAAGTTTTAACAAGGTCAGCGGCAGCCCGATTTCATTGTTCAGATTGCCAATGGTCGCAAGGGTGTGGAACCGGGTTTTAAAAATGCCTTCTGCGATTTTCCGGGTAGTGGTTTTGCCGCTGGACCCTGTTATGGCAAGGACTTTGACATTTGAGCGAAGCCGTTGATACCGGGCAAGATCTCCAAGGGCAAAAAGAGAATTTTTTGTTTCAAAGACGAGAATCTTCTGCCTTGCCAATTCTTTTTTTTGATCAGAAGAAAGCTCTGAATAAAAAGGAGCTTCCGTAATAAAGCCTTTGATGCCTTTTTCCAAAAGATCCTGCACAAAGGCGTGACCATCAAACCGGTCTCCCCTGATAGCCAGGAAAAGCTCAGTTTTTTTGATGGTCCGGGAATCGGTGGAGATTCCCGTAAAAAAGAATCCCTTTTCAAGATTTGGGATAACCGGGGTTTTATTTAATGCTTTGGACAGATCTTCAGCAGTCCACGGGATGGGCAGAAACCGGTCACAAAATTGATCCGCCGATTTTTTCAGCTCTTCTCTGTCATCAAAATGATGCGTGCCGCTGTTTGTGATCTGATAGGTTTCATGGCCCTTGCCGGCAGCCACGATAATATCGCCGGGCTTGGAAATCAATACGGCTTTTTCAAGGGCTTTTTTCCGGTCTGCTTCAACCAGGAACCCTTTT
>CAZWMY010000160.1:0-8336 GCA_964635025.1 uncultured Desulfobacula sp.
TCTCTTGTTGTGGTCTGGTAAATGGCATTCAGATTATTTTGCTTCAGAAGGCCGCAGGACTTGATGGTATCACTGACAACGCCTTCAAGTTCAATTTCTGAAACCGAAAGACCGTCCACACGGCCTTTGACTTTATTCAGACTTTCGACAACCGCCTCGGGTTCTTCATCTCCGAGGGGAACCTGGACTTCGGATGTCACAACAAATCTCTTTTTTTCCAAAGATTCCTTTAAATTCATGATCTGCCTCCTTCCTATTTTAATCCAAGTAATTTAGCCACTTCATCCTTGAGCTGGGGCAGTGGTAACGGCTTTGAAAAACAGACATCGGCTCCGTTCTCCTTCATCCGGGCGAATTTCTCATCATCCAGATATGCAGACAAAACAATAATTTTGGTGTGTTTTGATTTTTCACTGGATTTGATTTTTTTACAGACTTCATAGCCTTTGATGTCCGGCATCATGATATCCAGGATCAAAAGATCAGGATTAAAATGATTGACCTGGAGCCCGGCTTCAAACCCGTCTGAGGCGGAAATGACCTCGTAATCAAACTGGTCTTCCTCCAGAGCCTGGACAATGGATTCAACAATGATCATATCATCGTCCACGACAAGGATCTTTTTCCTGGCACCCTGGTCTTTTTCTTTGGGAATGGGAATTCCCTGGCTTCTCATAAATTCTTCAAGATCGGATTTCTTTATTCTTCGATGTCCGCCAACCGTGCGATATGCTTTGATGTGTCCGGCCTCAACCCAGTTGATAATGGTTTTAGACGAAACATTGCAATATTTGCTGGCAGTGAATACAGTCAACGTGTCTTCCATGGCACCTCCTTGCTTGGGTACTGTTGAAATTCAGGTTTTATAGTTATTTCATAAAATTTACCATGTCAAGCAAAATAAACTTTATGGAATAACTATAATAAATAAAAAAACTATAATCAAGAAAAATTTAATAAAAAAATTAATATCGCCCGGGAGGACGACACAGGCGCAAAATCGAAATTGGGGTAAAATTGATAAAAAGAGGACTATGGCCGGGTTTCAACCGGAAACTGATGTTTTATCCATTCTTTTATTCCGCCCTTCATATTGTAAAGATTGTTAAATCCCTTTGAAAGAAGGATATGGGTGGCTGTGACAGACCTGTTCCCCGACCGGCAATAGATGAGCACCGGATTATGGATATGATCTGAAATTTTTACATATTCTTTTTCCAGATCCTGCAGCGGAATCAGAACACTGTCTTTGATATGGACTTCCCTGTATTCTTCCGGGGTTCTTATATCCAGGATCAGAACCGGCTTTGTCTTGATCAGTTCGGCCGCCTGATTCACATCGATATCTTGATACGCTTGTTGCTTTGCAAGGCTGTCGCAGCCCAGAACAAGGCTGATAAGAATCAACAGGGAAGCAAAGGATATATTTTTTTTCAGATTCATCATGACCATATCATAATGATTGCTTGCGGCGGGTCAATGGTTTGTTTTTCGGGTCTGCTTTTGGAATGAAGCCCTGCCGCTAAAAATTAGCCTGTTTCCAAAGCAAGTTCAATCTGATATAGGACAAAAAAGAATGGGAAGGCAGGATATGAATAAAAAAACGGCTTTATCACTGACGGCAGGGATTATTGTTTCCATTGCAGCATTATACTTATCTCTGCGCAATGTCCCGCTTGCCGATCTTTTTCATTATCTGACCGTGATCGACTACAGATGGGTCCTGTTGTCCGGCGCAGCCGCCATCCCCTGTTTTGTACTGAGGGCCTTTCGCTGGGGCATCATTCTTGAGAGCTCAAAAAAAATTGGATTTTGGCAGGCGTTTCACCCCCTCATGATCGGGTTTATGCTTAACAGTATTCTTCCCGGAAGGATCGGCGAGGTGGCAAGACCTTATATATTAAGCAAAAAAGAAAATCTTCCGTTTACAATAAGCCTTGCCACGGTTGCGGTAGAAAGACTAATGGACATGGCTTTTTTAATCCTCCTGTCTGTAGCAGTATTAACCTTGGTGGATATTGCGCCGGACCATACCATCTCCTTTGGGGCCTACCAATTAAGCCCGGAGAATCTGTCAAGCGTGGGAAAAGGAATGACCCGTCTGTGCCTGATATTGATAGGCGGTATTTTTCTCATCATGCTTCCTTTGACCCGGTCCCTTATTCAAAGAATAATTTTGTTTGCTCCTGAAATCCTCCCTTTCATCTCAAAGGCCTCAAAGGACTGGATACGGGAAAGACTCATGCAGACGCTGGTGAATTTAATCGATCTTTTTGCAGCCGGGTTTTCCCTTTTAAAAAAACCTGTAAAAACAGTCCAGTGCCTTGGACTCAGCCTTCTGATCTGGGGAGGGAGTGCTTTGACCTATTATGTCATGGCCAAAGGATGCCCGGGTGTTGAATTGTCTTATCTTCAATCCATTGCCTTGATGGTGATTATTTGCCTTTTCATTGCCCTGCCTTCAGCCCCCGGCTACTGGGGATTATGGGAAGCCGGCGGCGTCTTCGGCCTGTCCTTGTTCGGTGTTCCGGCTCAAATCGCTGCCGGCTATACCCTGACCAACCATTTTATCCAGCTTGTCCCGGTGATTGTCATTGGGATTATTTCCGCCATGATCACCGGTGTCGGCATTCTTCAGGTAGTAAAAATCCATCCCAAAGCCAACAAGGATTCCATGGAAAAGGACCCCTTATGACCCAAAATATTTTTGATGAAATTGCCCGGGACTATGAAAAAATACACAACCAGAGCCTTCCCCCAGGTGTTCAGAGCGAAAGCTTCATTATTCAGCGGGCAGCCTATGCAACCCAATGGATATTATCTAAAATAAAGGATAAGGAATTCTCATATCTTGATTTTGGCTGCGGCAACGGGAGAATGCTGAAATGCCTTCTGGATTCGTTTGAATTAAGACCGTTTCTGGATACCGGGCAATTGCAGCTGTTCGGGTTTGATACTTCTTCAGATTCACTCAGCGAAGCCCGTAAGCTCATGAACAATGAATCCGTCATCCTTGTTGAAAACTGGCGAGAGTTTCCACAAGCGCATCGCTTTGACCTTGTGCTGACCTGTCATGTCTTTCACCACATCCCATTAAAAGAGAGGCCAAAAACAGCAGCAGATCTGTACCGGAGAATGAAACCCGGGTCAAGACTGGTCATATGGGAACACAACCCCTTAAATCCCGTCACCCGTGTCCTTGTCAAAACCTGTCCTTTTGATAAAGATGCGCGGTTATTGACGTCAATGAAAACCCGGAACCTGTTTTTAAAAAGCTCGTTCCGTCTTCTTGAATCTGCTTATATCAATCTTCTTCCGCCCCAGTGGGTAAAAAATGACTGTCTTGCAGCCATCGAAAAAAAGCTCTTGTCATTTCCCATCGGGGCCCAGTACTGGATGATGTTTCAAAGGCCGTAACCCTTCGGCAAAGTCGGCAAAACTGCACAGCCGGATATTGAGGGAAGCTATTAAGGATGGAACGGACGGGTTGACAAGGGCGCCCAGCTCGGTCTGATGACCATAGTTCCAGCCCTGAATCTCAGGCTCTTTGGGCGTAAATCCGGGATGGCACATCAATTCATACACCTTGCCGGGTTTTAAATATCTCAATATCCTCTCCAGGCTTTCCATATTGAGCCGTCCCCCCTCGTAAAACCCCAGGAATCGCGGGGATTCATATCCGGACGGCATTTTTTGCGGCGGATGGGCAACCCGGCAACTCGCTCTTAAAGCCATGGCGCCGGCCATACGAATGATGCCGTGGGAACTGACGGGCCATGCCACCCTGCGATCTTCCATGGGAATACGGACAAAGGGGATTTGATATTGCCGGGCCAGATCAAATGTCAGCGTTAAAAGCCCGGGCAAGACATGCAGATGCTGATGACTGTCCAGATGGGTTACCCGGATTCCGCAATTCAGAACCCGTTCGATCTGGGCAGACCATTCCGCTTTAATTTCCGGCAATTGAATCCGTTTTTGCAGAAGATACTTCAGCAGTGCAGGGATATTGGGTGGGAAAGAGGTATGTTTCAATAATGGTTTTTCAGCAACAAGCGTTAAATGGACTCCTACATCCAAAGCGGGTAATATACGGCATAGATCAATAGCATGATCAAAGGCCCTGCCCACAGCCATCAGAGAAGTTGAGGCGACAATGCCGTTACGATGAGCTTCTGCAATGCCGGCATTGACAGTCTCTGATATACCTAAATCATCTGCGTTTACAATCAGACAAGGGATGGGCCCAAAATCAAAAAAAGGGCTACCGCCGGCGGGACTCATGGAAAGATAACGCTTGTCCGGATGGAAGGGTTTTAGAAATGCCTGCGATGTCACAGACAATGAATCTGGGCCTTCGGCGAACCTCAATGATGATGCGCCCCACATATTCACCGAGAATTCCAAGATAAACAAACAAAATGGAAAACAAAAGAGAAATGACCATCAGGGTTGATGCCCACCCGGGAACGGTTCCCTGACCGAAAATTTTTCCCCAGAAGGCATAAAAAATACCACACACTGATATCAGGCTGCCGATCAAACCGATCAGAATCCCTATCCTAAGGGGCATGACGGAAAAAGAACTCACACCTTTCCAGGCGAAATTGACCATTTTTTTCAAACTGTACTGGGAGCGGCCGTGAATCCTTTCTCCTGATTGATAGGGAACAACACAGGAGGGAAATCCGATCCATTCGGTCAAACCACGCAAAAACAATCCCTCTTCTCTGAAACGAAGCAGTTCCTGAAGGGCCTGGCGATCCAGCAATCGAAAATCCGCCAGTCCTGCCTGTAATTTTACCCCGCTCAGATAGGAAAAAAGCCGGTAGAAAATCAGGGAGGTCCATTTCTTAAACCATCCGATGTCGGAATGATCCTTGCGTAAGGTTTTTACCACCTTGAACCCTGACCGCCATCGCTCCAGGAGAACCGGTATGATTTCAACCGGGTGCTGCAGATCACAATCCATCATGATCACGGCATCCCCTTCAGCCATTTCCAATCCTGCCGTGAGGGCATATTGATGCCCGAAATTACGGGACAGGCGAACCCCCCGTACCCGCGAATCCTTCTCAGACAATGCAGTGATGGCAAGCCAAGAATCATCCCGGCTGCCGTCATCTGAAAAAATCAGTTCAAAGCCCCCAGGATCCTTCTGTAATACTTCAATCAGCCTTTGATACAAAAGAGGAATATTCTTTTCTTCATTAAATACCGGAATGACAATGGATATGGTTTGTGTTGTTTCTTTTTTCATAAACCATCAACCAACCCAGTAATGATTCAGAAAGCCGATGATATTCAGCGCCAATAAAAGCACGGATACCAGCATGTAAATACCATATGAAATCCTCAGCTGCTTCATCGCCAGAAGACCAATGACAATGACCATGGAGGTAAATAAGAGATCATTCACCATATTGACCATATAGGGACTGTTGCGCATCAGGTAATCGGTTGCCGCCATGTCAAAATCCCGGCCCCAATTGAATTGTATTCTCAGATAAAGAAAAAAATCTCCAAAGGCTATCCAGTGATATAAAAAGAATCCAAAAGCTCCGGACGGTGCCAGAACCAACGGCAAGACCCGCTTTCCAAATAATGATTTCCAGCCCTGGCTATGAATAAATTCAACCAGCAGCAGAACACATAAAAAAAGACCGGCAATACACCAGTTCCGGGCGGGCTGCTTAATGACCCCGTTTGCCATCCAGTCAAAATCATTGCCCGGAGCAAGATTCAGCCGGTTAAAGGCAATAAGGGCAAAACAATTGATGATCAGAAGCCAGACCACAACCATTGCCGCACCACGCCAAATATCCGTGTTGGATTGAAAAAAACCCTGATGCATGTCAGACCCAACTCCGGAAAAAGTGACCATAAGCTGTCTTGTTATATCCCTTGTTAACGATGGCGCATTGACACCATATGCTTGTCAGATACCCTTTAGGCCGGAAGTGCCCTTTTGTCAAGAAATTGGACAATAAAATTATTAAACCTTCACATAAATTCATCCCTGGTTTAAAATCTGTTTTCTTGACAAGCCCTTTGCATTGCATACCTTATTACCAACACATGATGAGGTGACCGTACATGCCTGACAATAAAATAATCGATTTGACCCCGTACCGACAGGAAAAAGCAAGAACCGGTAAGGATCTGGACTCTTCCGATAAAGCTGACCTGCCGTTTGAAAAAAAATTGCAGGCGTTTATTCACAGACCATTTGATGACCTCGGATCGGTTAACGAGTTAATTGCAATTTTTGAGGAAGATCAGCTCGAAAAAGACGGCCGGGATAATGACCAATGAACCGGTTCCATGTAATGAATATTTGAACAAATTATCAGATCCAAATCACCTCAAAATGATATCAGAACCTGCCGAACTGTTTAAATATATATTTTAGGGAGTAAATCAAAATGCTAAAAGCCGCCTTCTCCCATCAGTTTTATCCTTCCTGACCGGCCGGCCCATATTCGAATGTAAAAGGTGTTTGTTTTTTACTGATGCCGAGCAGGGTTTCCAAAGGATTACTGCTGGATTTTAAGCTTGAATATTCAGACCCCAGAGAAAGGGCTCTTGTCCAATCGGAATCGGAATTCATATAATCCACGAGGCTTGATGTGCGGGTCTGAAGATTTTTTGTATAATCCAGAAATTCACTGTTTGCACTCAGGCGGTTAAACGCCAGTGAAAATTTCTTGTCTTCATTCAAGGTTTTTTCCAATTTGCCCTTATCTGAAAAATTTTCCTTTATTATAATGTTTGATTTTGCATCCAGAGATAAACTTATTTTTTGATTTTTATCAATATCCATCTTTTCCATATATGACATGAGCATCGACTTCACATCTTGCCCCTGGTTTTCAGCTGCGGTTTTAAAATCCGATAACGTGAGCCGGCCTGTGGGGTTCAGGCCCAAGATCTCTCTTGTCTTTGCTATGGCAACCTCTTTTGAAAAAGTAACCATATCTCTGTCCGGAGAAGAGGGTTTGTTCTTTTTTTCCGATTTTATACCGGCAGGTGCAGGAGCCACTTCAGAAAGCTTTTCATTGAGATTATAGTGCAGGGTGTTTGGGTTGTATGTTGTCTTGTCAATCAAAGTCATGGGCATCCTCCTCAATTTATTAAAAACCAATAAAGACCCTTTTATTGAGCAATTTTTATGCCATAAAAAAAATATAGGGAAATCAAAGAAAATAAAGGCGTTTTTTGAAATTGATCAGTACAAAAAAAGAAAAAAATTAAGAAAAAATTGCCTGGAACAGTTTTAAAAGGAAAAATTTTCCGGATTATATATTCAACATAATTGGTTTGTATTAAATTTATAAAATCCCCAATAGCAGCATCGGGGAAAAACCTAGCCGGCCTGCCCCCGGTTTAAAAAAACAGCCGCCTATTGAGCTCCGGCAAGGGGCAGCATGATGGTAAATTTTGTCCATTTACCTTCTTCAGACTCAACCGTGATGTCGCCGTCATGGTCCTTGACAAACCCATAGCACACGGAAAGACCCAGCCCCACGCCCTGGACGCTTTCTGTTTTTGTGGTAAAAAAGGAATCAAAAATCTTTTTGATGTGCTCGGGTTTAATCCCGGTTCCTGTATCCCGGATGACAATATAAAGCTTATCGCCTGTAACCTCGGTTGAAATTTCAAGATTCCCTCCTTCAGGCATGGCATACATGGAATTGGAAAACATATTGATAAATACCTGGCGAAGTTGGTCCCTGGAGGCCAGGATCATCCCCGGATTTTCCGCCAGATTCAGATGAACCTTGATGCTGTTTTCCCTGAACCGCTTTTCATACAGGAGCAAAAGTTCATCTATCACCACATTGATATTCATCTCAACTCGCTTATCCTGGTCAGGCCTTGAAAAGGACAGCATTTTTTTGAGCATATCCGCCAGCCGGACAATTTCGGACAAAGACATGTCTAAAAGCCTTCGGCGCTTGTTTTCAGGAGGGATTTCCGTTTTCATCAGCTCAAGGGTATTCATAATCCCGAAAAGTGGGTTGTTCAGCTCATGGGCAATCTGGGAGGTAAGCCGCCCCATGGCAGCCAGCTTCTCGGACTGGAGAAGGTGCTGTCTTGCCGCACTCAGTTCTCTTTCCGTCTGAAGCCTCTCCTTTAAATCTACGAACAAGGCTACGGACGCCACTTCATTGCCTTTTTCGTCATAAATCAGGCTGGCCGACAAATTGCCTTCAACCACCTCCCCATTATCTTTTGTAAAATTCAAAGGATAGGAATTCAATTTCCCCTTGCCCCCGAATTTTTCATCCCTGAGCATTTCATTGACTTTTTTGGCCACCTTGATGGAGAAAATC
>CAZWMY010000161.1:0-7898 GCA_964635025.1 uncultured Desulfobacula sp.
TGCGGGTTCGCCAGTCCATAGACAATATTGATTTTCTGAAGTCGCAAGGCATCCATGTAGAGTATAATTGTGTGGATGTGACCAATGCTGCGGCGGTTAAGACGGCCGTGGACAAATATGACCGGATTGACGGCATTTTTCATGCTGCGGGCATGGAGATGAGCCAGTTTATTGCTAAAAAAGAACTCTGGTCCTTTGAATTGGTGGTGGATGTCAAGGTCAAGGGCATGAGAAACCTGCTGGCAGCCTTTAAAGACAGGGATTACAAATATTTCTTTACCTTCTCGTCGGTTACGGCCCGGTTTGGGAATGAAGGTCAGGTGGATTATACAGCTGCCAATGACTATCTTGGAAAGACCCTATTCCATGAAAAACAGCTCCACCCGGACAGAATTTACAAGGTTTATGCCTGGACTGCCTGGGGCGGCGTGGGCATGGCCACCAATCCCACCGTCAAAGCCGTGCTTGAGGAAAGAGGCATCCAGTTCCTGCCCATGGAGCAGGGGGTCAAATTCTTCATGGCAGATCTTCTGGATAAGACCGAATCAGAGATGGTATTTTCCGGTCTGGACTATTCCTTTGACAGGGACGGCCTCTTGGGTGATCCAAGAAATACCGAATTTCCTTTCCTCGATACCCCGGTGGAGAGAACCCCTTACGGCATGACCTATTCACGGGTGCTGGATATTGAACGGGATGTCTTTCTCCACGATCATACCATGGGTGATGTGCCTCTTTTCCTTGGGTCCACAGGGGTTGAAACCATGGCAGAGGCTGCAAAATCTTTGTCCGAAGATAAGCCGTATTTTGTGGAATTGAGCAATTTCCAGATTCCCTATGCCATCAAGCTTCTCAAAGGGCGCCCCAAAGAGCTCATGATTTCAGGAGAAAAACAGGCGGATGGGATTGTAAATTGCAGGATCACATCGCTTTTTAAGAATCCTCAAGGGGTGGTCATGGGCGAACCCAAGCTTCATTATGAAGGCCAATACCGGTTTGAAGACAAACCCTTGAAATCCAAAAAGATCAAGTTGCCGACCTTCAGCCCGGTTTCTTTTGAAGGTGATGTCGAAACCCTGGTGTATCATCCCAGAAGGCTGTTCATGTTCGGACTTTTCGGGACCATTACGGATATCAATTCCTTTGATGGAAAAACATTAATCACAACCGTTGAAGACAGGAGTGAAAAAGAATTCTTTAAAGGGGTGAAAAGTCCTGGTTTTGTAGCAGCCCCGGTTCTTGTCGATGCCATGTTCCAGACCGGCGGACTTCTGGAATTCTTTACCACTTCACGAACGGTTCTGCCGTTTAAAATCAAATCTCTGAAATTTTTCAGAAATGTTGAAAAACAAACCCCATATTATTGTATTACACAAAAGAATGCATCCGGAGACGAAACCAATACCTATGACCTGACCTTGGTGGACAAATCAGGTGCTGTTTTTATTGAGGTGGATAGTTTTGAAATGGTGAAACTTAATCGTCTTGACCCGGAAGATGAGATCAAAGGGCTTGTTCAGTTTACATATTCAGATAAAAAAGCCATCTTGATTTCTTGACAAGACAATTTAAGTCCGATTTCAAAAAGATAATAAAAATAAAAAAGACATTATATGTCTTTTTTATTTTTTGAAATTCTTTTTGTTCAGGCCATACCGGGTAATCAATCGATTCAATTGACGGGTCGTAATGTCGGCTTTTTGAGCGGCCAGGTTGATTTTTCCCCTGGTCTGGCTCAGCAGAGCGGTCAGGTAGGATTTTTCAAATGCTTCAACAGCCATCTGCCGCGCCTGTGACAGGGTTGTGGGATTTTTTTCAGACAGGATATAGGTTTCAGAGTATTTGACCATTTCAGGTGGAAAATTCTGAGCCGTCAATATGGAAGAGGTCTCAAGTATATAGGCCCGTTCCAGGATATTTTCAAGTTCACGGATATTGCCGGGCCATTCATATTGTGTAAACCCTTCAATGACGGAAGGGTGAAGCCCTGTAATCCGTTTGCCGTATTTGGCATTTAGTTTTTTTAAAAATACTTCCGTCAGATTGGGCACATCTTCTATGCGCTCTTTCAGCAGGGGGATCTGAACAGGAAAGATATTGAGCCGGTAGTAAAGGTCTTTTCGGAAGGTGCCTTGCTGCACCAGCTCTGAAAGATCTGCATTGGTAGCTGCAATAATCCTGACATCCGAATTCAGGAGCGTTCCGCCTCCCAGCCGGCTGAAGGTGCCGTCCTGAAGAACCTGGAGAAGCTTGATCTGGGCAGAAGCGGTAATGGTTCCGATTTCATCAAGAAATATGGTCCCGCCCTTGGCCATTTCAAATTTTCCGGGTTGGCGCCGGTCAGCCCCGGTAAATGCTCCTTTTTCATGGCCAAAGAGCTCGCTTTCGAGAAGGGTATCGGGGATGGCGCCGCAATGAACAGAGATAAACGGTTCTTCAGACCTTTGGCTGTGCCAGTGGACCAGTCTTGCCAGCATTCCTTTTCCCGTCCCTGTATCTCCAAGTAAAAGAACCGTGGCAATCGTAGGGGATACCGAACGGATGCTCTCATAGATTTTTTTCATTCTCGGGTTTTTCGACCGGATAATTTCAAGCCATTCCGTTTTCCAGAAATGATCCCTGAGATAATCCAGTTCAAAATCCCTTGAAAGGGTTCTGTCCAATGAGTCTAAAAGAAGTTGAACCTCATTTTCTTCAATGGGGTAGGTAAGGTATCCGGCAGCTCCTTCATTTACTGCATTGACAGCCTTTTCAACCTCTTTTTTGGGGCAAAGAACGATGAATTGGACAAAGGAATTTGTTTTTGTAAAAGGATTTGTAATGAAATTTGAAGAACTGATCCCCTGGGTTTGTTCCAGAAGATCGAGATCCGCAATGATCAGGTCAAAGGGAGACTTGTGGTGCAATGCTGCAGCAGTTTCAATGTCTTTCGCATATTTTGTTTTATGGGTCTCCAAAACCACCTCTGAGATCAGATCGAAATCATCTTCCCGGGTGGATAAAACCAGAATGTCTCTCATGGTAATATTTCAAACATAGCCATTATTAAGCCTTTTTGCAATAACGCACATCAGGCTGGAAATTAACGAGTCATTAGTATCAGCAACAGTCTATGGTGTCAATACAAACCACCCCGCAGACAATGACTGATCGGGGTGGTGTTTGTTAAGAGATGATATGGCGGTGTATGATTAATTGACAAGCCCGGTTTTTTCTTTTTTCTTTTCAAGTTTTTCTTTTTTTTTCTCTTTCATGGTTTTTGCCGGTTTCTTCTTCTCATCTTTTTTAGTGTTTCTTTCTTTTGACATTGTATCCCTCCTGGTTTGAATGATAGAAATTAATGATAATTCCTGCCCACTTAGGAATCATGGATCTGGAATCTGGAAATACGGATTTCTTTCTGGTCGCCGTTCATGGACACCTTCCCTGAAAGGGTTACTGTTTTTCTCAGTGAATTCATCAGGGTTTTTGCCTTGTCATTGTCGGCAATAAGAAAGGTGTCTTCATCAAATGTGACAATGGCAATATTCTGGATTTCTCCTTTTTCATTCCATTCTGAAGGAACAATAATGCCATTGATAATTGTTTGTGATTTTTTCATAAATTCAACCTTATTATCAAAAATTATGCAAATCGTGCGCCAGAGCGATTTAAAACACGACATCGAATATTCAACCCCTTTGCCCAATGTGGCTGGACAAAGGGTATGGTAAAAATAAAAAGACTGGCATTTTTATTGCTAAATAAATTTTACGGATGTTAAACGTTTAAAACAGGACGCCGGGCGTCATATCATCCGGTTAAAAGAATGAAAAGCATCAGTTTTACAGTGTGCACAACAGGCTGGAATTGTCGTGTTCAGATGTTCGCTTTTATTTGAAAGGAATCATATATGGATAAAAAAGAGCTTGAACAGTTTAAAAAAATTTTAACCGATCTTATGGGTGAGCTTGTGGACCAATCCGGACAAACAGTTTCCGAGCTGATGCTGGAACAGGACAGAGAAATTGAAGCCCTGGCCGAGTCTTCAATCCAGATGAACTGGGCCTTAACGTTGAGGCTGAGAAGCCGTGAAAGTCGTCTGATCAAGAAGATTAAGTCTGCTCTTGAAAGAATTGAGGATGGAACCTACGGTATTTGTGAATCCTGTGGGGAGAATATTTCACTAAAACGGCTCATGGCAAGACCTGTAACATCTAAATGTATCGAGTGTAAGGAAATGGAAGAAAAAATGGAAGCTGTCCTGTCCTGAAAGATAGTTCATGGGGATCAAGATCCCGGAGGGCTTAATTGCTGCCGGGTTTGTAACTTGATTTATCCAACCCCAGCTTTTTCATTTTTCCATACAATCCTCTTGGGTGAATACCGGCTATTTTTGCAGCATCACCAATTTTCCCCCCGGTTTTTTCAAGTATCATTTCAAGATATTTTTTTTCAATCTGATTTAAAATCATATCTTTAACTTCAGAAAGGGTTTTGGATTTCCAGTCACTCATGTCAAGGTCTTTGGACTCAAGCAAACCCGAGGATGAGGGCATTCCGCTCTGAAAAGTGGTGGGAAGATCGATGGGAGAAATGGTGTCTGATTTGCACAGAATAATAGCCCTTTCAATGACGTTGATCAACTCCCGGATGTTGCCGGGCCAGGGATAAGAGCAAAGCGCTTCCATGGCTTGTGAAGAGAACCGGTTGATTTCACGCCCCAGTTTTTTGCTGTAAACATTCAGAAAATGATTGGCCATGGCCGGAATATCCTCTTTGCGTTTTCTTAAGGGCGGCAAGGTCAGGGTGATGACACCCAGCCGGTAATAGAGGTCCTGACGAAACCTGCCCTTTGAAATTTCTTCTTCCAGGTCTTTATTTGTGGCGGCTATCACTCTGACATCCACCCAGATGGATGTTTCTCCACCCACCGGTATAAATTCAAAATCCTGAAGCACCCGAAGAAGTTTGGACTGCATGTGCATGGGCATTTCCCCGATTTCATCCAGAAATATCGTTCCGCTGTGCGCAAGTTCAAAGGCTCCCCTGCGGGCGCGTACAGCTCCGGTGAAAGCCCCTTGTTCATGGCCGAAAAGCTCGCTTTCCATGAGAGGTTCGGGAATGGCAGCCATATTGATGGCGATAAAAGGGCCTTTTGACCTGTGACTCTCTGCATGGATGGCTTTGGAAAGATGTTCTTTTCCGACCCCTGTTTCCCCTAATAACAGCAGGGTGGAATCCGTTGATACCACCTGTTGAACTTCATCCAGGAAAAGCTGCATATCCTCGCTGTTTGAAATAAAATCGCTGATCTTTGGTTTGATTCTGCCCCTCTGATCAAACCGGTCGATAAAATTTAATTGCCGCCTGGATTCAAGTGTGCTTTCAATGGCTTCAACCAGGCTGTCCATTGAAATCCCCGTATACAGCACCACATCGGCACCGGCTGACAAAAGGTTGGCGTGTTCCTCGGAAGATTCCCGGTCATGGAGGATAATGGTGGTGGGTTTTTCCGGCAGATTATTAAGCATGCCGACACTGGATTCGATGGGTTTTGGAATCAGGCCTTTGCTGACCACAAAAACATCTCCGCAGCTTCGCACCAGATCCTGCCAGGGCGCTTTTTGTCTGCCGCACATTTTTAATTGAACATCAAAATTTGAAAGCCGTTTTTCAAGATCAGCATGGAGCTTTTTATCTTTAATGGCACAGACGAGCCTGATCAGCATGGTTTGTCTCCTGTATCGGTAATGAATTACCATAAATTCAGTTATGGCATAGCCCCTGTATACGCTATAATTTGGTACAGGCCAAGTATAAAATGAAACCATAGCCTTATAAACCTGCTGAATTTTTATATATTTTAAACAAACCCAGGCTAATTCGGATGAAAAATACTGTTTTGTTGTTGATCAGTAAAAAATTGCTATAATATTGAATGCTGCAAAAAGATTTGTTTGATTAACACGCTGATTTTATAATGTTTTAATTATTTTCTTATTAAATTTCAGAATGGCACAAGTTATGCTTAGGTCGGTTCAACACACAAGAAAAGAAGGTGTGTTTTTATTTTAACCTTTAGTGAAAAAAGAGGACGCCACATGGCCACAGAGAACGCCGTCAAACCTGAAGAAGCCCTGAATGTTTGGGGCATTGCATCTGCTATTGATATTTATGACTGCGCCCCTGAAAAAATCAGGGATGCTGAAGCGATTAAGCAATTTGTTATTGAATTATGTGATTTGATTGAAATGAAACGGTTTGGGGAATGCAAGGTTGTCCATTTCGGGGAAGATGAAAAAGTGGCCGGTTTTTCAATGGTTCAGTTGATTGAAACCTCACTGATCTCTGCACATTTTGCAAATCAGACCAATACCACATACCTTGATGTATTCAGTTGCAAGACATATGATCCGGAAAAAGTCAGGGCATTTGCCCAGGAATATTTTGGCGGGTCATTTTCCTCTATTAATGTAACGCTTAGACACTAGGTGTTTTTATGAAGACCACAATATACGAAGACCCGGAAGAATGTAGATTCATATGGGAAAAAATGTGGCCTGTAAAAGGATTTTTTGATCTCTGGCAGGTCCGTTCATGTTTTCATGATTCATATTCCAGGCCCTTAAGCTTTCATGTGGTCGAAGACAATAAAAAAGCAGTTGGATTTCTGGCTTTATGCTGGAATGAAGAAGACAAAAAATATGTGCAGTTTCCCGGGGAGACCTGGCATGGAAAAACCTGGCTCGAGCAGAACAGGATCATCGCCGGGACTCCGGAGATCTTTGAGAGGCTTCTGGATTCAGTTCCAGGGCCTCTTCATCTTCGATATCTGAATGAAAACCCATTGGTTGGGGCTTCGGATCTGATTAAAACCGATGAGATGGGATATTTATTCTTACCCGGGCAATATGGTTATTCTTTTGAGAATTATCGGCAATCTTTTTCCGGAAAATTTAAAAAGAAACTCAGGGCCGAGTTTAAGAAATTTGAAGAGAGAAATGTCACTTTCAGGTTTAACCGAGTTGAAGATATCGAGGTTATGTTCCGCATGAACAGGGACTGTTATGGAGAGGATTCATTTTTCAGCGATCCGCGGTTCCATCATTCTTTTATAAATCTTTCATCACTTCTCGAAAAACTTGGGATGCTCAGGATTATAACGGTTGTCATTGATGATGCCGTTGCAGCTGTGGATATGGGAGCCTTGTGGAAAAATTCCTATACACTTCTGGCTGGTGGGGTAAACAGGGATTTCCCTGGAGTTGCCAAGCTTATCAATCTCCATCATATGGAGTGGGCCTGTGAGAAAAGACTCGATCTTGTTGATTTTCTCTGCGGCGATTTCAATTGGAAGGAACGGTTCCGCCTGACCCCGATCCCCTTGTATGAACTCTGTCTCGAAAAACAAAAAACATCTTTTTCAGCGGCGTTCCGCGAAGAATCTGCAGCCTGCGCATAATCCAGGAATTCTTATGGCCTTTTGACCCGAAGTCCTGATTCAAACCTATTTACCGCCCGAAAAAAGGAATAATGAAAGAACTTACCATAAATGTGAAGAATGATTTTAACCGGTATTTGGGCGGCCGTGAGAAAAAAATAGCCGAATTTTCAGGAGAAGATTTCAGGATGAGATTCCTGGATGATGCTATTGATCTTTATGACCGGATTAATATCGAACTGGACGGTGTCCTCGGGTATCCCTGGGATTTTTTGGATGAAGTATTCGGTTTTCTGGCCAGAAAACACGGCAAAGAAAAAATTCTGGAAAAAATTAATCTTATCTCCCGAAATAATTATGTCTCTGAAAAAATCATTTATATCATAACCCATTCCGAAAAAGAAGGTTAGGCACAAAGGGAACCAGGGTAATCGCAAGTAACTTTGCCATAGGAAGCTCTGGCTTGAGCGAATAT
>CAZWMY010000162.1:0-7848 GCA_964635025.1 uncultured Desulfobacula sp.
TTTGCAAGGGTCAGCATGCTGTCCGATATTGATCTTAAGCCTTTGGCCTTTGCTGCAGTTGCTTTAATTTTTGCATGTTTGAACAGAGCAGTTACCGTGTTCCTGAACATTGCCTCTCTATGGCCGGATGTTCTGTTTAATTTTAATACTGATTTTCTATGTTTCATGGAATATTATTCTCCTTCCTGATTAAGCTCATCTTCCGGCGGCTCAAACCCTTCCAGATCCATACCCAGTGAAAGATCCATGGAAGAAAGCACTTCCTTTATCTCATTTAAGGATTTTCGACCGAAGTTTTTTGTTTTGAGCATTTCGCTATCTGTTTTTTGAACCAATTGATAGATGGTGTGAATTCTGGCGTTTTTCAGACAATTGGAGCTTCTGACGGACAATTCAAGCTCATTGACAGACCTGTAAATATTTTCATTAATTCCTTTTGCGGAGTCGTCTTTATTGTCTTCAATATGTTCCGGTTCCATATCCTCATCAAAATTGATAAACGGAGCCATCTGCTCCTTGAGGATTTTCGCTGCATATGCAACGGCATTGTCCGGCGTCACACTGCCATCTGTCCACACTTCAAGTGTCAACTTGTCATAATCCGTTTTTTGTCCGATTCTGGAAGTTCCCACAACATATTTCACCCGTTTTATGGGAGAAAATGCAGCGTCAATGGGTATTGTTCCGATGGGAGCATTGTCATCTTTATTTGAAGATGAAAGGGCATATCCCTTCCCTGTTTTTACGACCATTGTCATATTCAGCGCACCCTTTTTTGAGAGGGTGGCAATATGCTGTTCAGGATTAAGGACTTCAACCCTGCCGTCAGGACTCACAATATCGGCACCTGTGACTTCGCATTCACCCTTGACGTTCAATGTTAATATCTTGTCTTCCGGGTCATCAACCTTGAGTTTCAATTCTTTAAGATTTAGAATGATTTCGGAAACATCTTCTCGGACATCAGAAATCACGCTGTATTCATGAAGAGCGTCATCAATTTTCACAGATACTATGGCAGCACCATAGATGGATGAAAGTATAATGCGTCGAAGAGAGTTCCCGATGGTAATACCATAGCCCCTTTCAAGGGGTTCGCATACAAATTTACCATATGTTGAAGTTGTGGTAACGTCAAGCTTCTCCGGCTTGATCATCTCTCGCCAGTTCACATATGCAAGTTTTTCAGATGACATTCATATCTCCTGAATAAATATTTGGAATAACCATAACAATGGCTTGCTTATTTTGAATAAAGCTCAACAATTAACTGTTCCTGAATGGGAAGGGTAATGTCTTCACGTGCAGGAGTTCCAACAACTTCACCTTTGAAGCTTTCTTTTTTGATCTCGAGCCACTGTGGAATTCCACGTCTGACGATGGCGTCCAAAGAATCTGAAATCGCTTGAATGGTTCTGCTTTTCTCGCGAAGTTCGATCACATCACCTTTTTTAACCTGGTAAGAAGGGATATTCACTTTTTTACCGTTAACAGTGAAATGATTGTGTCTTACAAAATGCCTGCCTTGATTTCTGGAATTGACAAACCCCATTCTGAAAACAGTGTTGTCAAGCCGGGTTTCCAGGATACTTAAAAGGTTGGTACCTGTTATCCCTTTGCGGCTGTCTGCTTTTTCAAATGAAAGTCTGAACTGCTTTTCAGAAAGTCCGTAAAGCCGTCTCACTTTCTGTTTTTCTCTGAGCTGGACTCCGTAATCCGACAATTTGCTTCTTCTCTGGCCATGCTGGCCCGGCGGATATCCTCTTCTATCAAAACTGCATTTATCTGAAAAACAGCGATCACCTTTCAGAAAAAGCTTTAAATTTTCACGTCTGCATTGCCGGCAAACCGAACCTCTATATCGTGACAATGTTTTTCTCCTTTATCAAACGAGTATCGTTATACTCTTCTTCTCTTGGGTGGGCGGCATCCATTATGGGCAATCGGGGTAACATCTTTGATCATTGAGATATTGAATCCGATCGCGTGCAATGCTCTTAATGCGGATTCCCGTCCAGGCCCAGGTCCTTTAACAAAAATTCCCACGTTTTTCATACCCTGCTCCAAGGCTTTTGCCCCTGCGTCTTCTGCTACCAGTTTTGCGGCAAAAGGCGTACTCTTTCTTGAGCCTTTGAATCCCTGCATCCCTGCGCTTGACCATGAAACCGTGTTCCCATTTTCATCGGTAATGGTAACGATTGTGTTGTTAAAAGTGGATTGAATGTGCACAACCCCGGAAGAAACATTCTTTCTTACCCGTTTTTTGGCTACAATTTTTTTTGACTTTTTTGCCATAATTAATAGTACCTTTTAGATTAGCCTACTTTTTCTTTTTAACCGCAGTCCTCTTGGGACCTTTTCGGGTTCTTGCGTTTGTTTTGGTTTTCTGACCCCGGCAGGGAAGGCCTTTACGATGGCGAAGTCCTCTGTAACAACCGAGATCCATAAGCCTTTTGATACTCATGGAAACTTCACTTCTAAGTTCACCTTCAACCTTATACTCAGCGTCGATAACTTTCCTGATCTCATTAACCTGTTCTTCCGTCAGATCATTTGCTTTTGTAGTAGGGTCAATACCTGTTTTTTGAAGAATCAGCTTTGACCTGCTTCTGCCTATACCATAGATATAGGTTAAAGCGATCCATGCATGCTTATCTTTTGGTAAATCTACTCCTGCGATACGTGCCAAATTTCCTTCCCCCTATCCCTGCCGCTGTTTATGGTTCTTATTAATACAAATTACTCTCAGGACGCCTCGTCTTTTTATGACTTTGCAATCTCTACAGATTTTTTTCACAGATGCTCTAACTTTCATCTATTTGCTCCTATATAAAAATTCCGATACCGAAAAAATCAATTTCTATTTATACCTGTATGTTATCCTTCCCCGACTCAAATCATAGGGTGATATCTCTACCGTTACTTTATCTCCCGGCAATATTTTTATGAAATGCATCCTCATTTTGCCTGAAATATGGGCAAGCAACACATGCTTATTTTCAAGCTCTACTCTGAACATGGCATTGGGCAGTGTTTCCAATACTTTCCCGTCAACTTTGATGGGCTCTTCTTTTGCCATAAATGCATCCAACTCCTATAATGTTATCGAACAAAAAAATCAGGTTCTGCCTTTAATTCTTTTACCACCGGATCTGCCCAGAAAGCCTTGATAATTGCCGGTGATCAGATGGGATTCTATCTGAGCAATCGTATCAATGGCGACACCCACAACAATCAACAAGGCGGTTCCGCCAAAATAAAACGGGATATTAAATTTGCGCATCAACAATGTGGGCAGAACACAAATAGCAGAGATATAAAGTGCTCCTCCCACGGTAATTCTTGTCAACACCTTATCAATGTATTCAGATGTTTTCTTGCCGGGCCGGATACCTGGAATATACCCGCCGTTTTTCTTCATGTTTTCAGCCACATTATCCGGGTTGAACTGGACTGCGGTATAGAAAAAACAAAAGAAGGTAATGAACCCGACATAAAGCATATAATACCATACGGTCCCGGGGCTGAACATGGCTGCCACGGTTTTCATGATCGGAAAATTGGTGAATTGCGCCAACGTCGTCGGAAACATGATGATGGAAGATGCAAAAATCGGGGGAATAACACCTGCTGAATTGATTTTAAGCGGGAGATGCGATGTCTGTCCGCCATACATTTTTCTGCCGACCACACGCTTGGCATAATGAACCGGGATTCGCCTCTGTGCCTGCTCCATAAAAATAACGGCCGCAATAACGGCAACCATCAGAACAATAATCACAATAAGGGTAAACAGTCCCATTTCACCCGTTGTCATTAACCGTATTGTATTGCCCATGGCATTGGGCATTCTTGCCACAATACCGGCAAAAATGATCAGAGAAATCCCGTTACCGATGCCTCGTTCCGTAATCTGTTCTCCCAGCCACATGATAAATGCAGTTCCTGCCGTAAGCGTAATCACGGTAACAAACCGGAAGGCCCACCCGGGATACGGAACAATCGCAATCCCTGCAGGTGATGTCATGGATTCAAGACCGACACTGATCCCCAGCCCCTGGATGATGCTCAATATCACCGTGCCGTACCGGGCTAACTGAGTTTTCTTTTTCCGGCCTGCATCCCCTTCCTTTTTCAATTGGTCAAGGTATGGGACAACCACCGTCATCAACTCCAGAATAATAGAGGCGCTGATATAAGGCATGATCCCCAATGCAAAAATGGAAAGCCTTTCCAAAGCACCACCGGAAAACATATTAAACATGGAAAACAGAGTACCTTCAGCACTGGCAAAAAAGGAAGCAAGAGCAGCACCGTTTATCCCTGGTGTAGGTACATGAATACCCACCCGGTAGACAAACAGCAAAGCAAGCGTGATAAAAAGCTTTCTTTTTAGCTCAGGAAGTTTAAGCAAGTTCTGGTAGCTGTTCTGGATCATTTATGGGTTCCTTACATCACTTCTATTATTATTCTATGCTTCCGCCGGCGGATTCGATTTTTTCCCTGGCAGATTTGGATACAAAAAGATTTTTCAGAATATACTTCTTTTTTACTTCACCCTGTCCCAGAACCTTGATTCCATCAAAACGGCCTTTTACCATTCCCACGTTTTTCAGGGATTCCAGATCAATGGTTGAACCTTCTTCAAATCTATCCAAATCTCTTACATTTAATATTGCATAATATGTTTTGAATATATTATAAAAGCCTCTTTTGGGAAGCCGCCTGTATAAGGGCATCTGGCCGCCTTCAAACCCGGGTCTGACACTGCCGCCGGCTCTTGCTTTAAGGCCTTTATGCCCTTTGGTGGACGTCTTTCCCATTCCTGAACCCGGCCCTCTGCCGATTCTCTTGCGTTTTTTTCTGGAACCGGGTGAAGGTGTTAAATCATGAATCTGCATATTACACCTCCTCTACTTTCACAAGATGGGATACTTTTTTAATCTGCCCCAGAATAACCGGATCAGCATTATGTTCAACCGTATGGTGCATTTTTTTTAACCCCAGAGAACGGATAATCCGGCCATGTTTGGCAGGTCTTCCGATTGTGCTTCTGATTTGGGTGATTCTA
Organism: uncultured Desulfobacula sp.; assembly: GCA_964635025.1. GTDB lineage: Bacteria > Desulfobacterota > Desulfobacteria > Desulfobacterales > Desulfobacteraceae > Desulfobacula. The sequence goes on from CAZWMY010000162.1 coordinate 5,072, forward strand.
ATTCTATCCGTCATTTTAACAACCTCTTATAAATCTTCAGATCTAAGACCACGGCGTTTTGCCACTTCTTCCTTTGTACACAGGGATTGAAGTCCGGCCATTGTAGCTCTTACAATATTTTGCGTGTTATTTGTACCAATACATTTGGTAAGGATATCCGTAACCCCGGCTGCTTCAAGGACGGCGCGAATTCCGCCGCCGGCAATCAACCCGGTACCCGGAGAAGCCGGTTTCAGCAGTACACGGCCTGCACCTGCCTTGCCCACCACTTGAAAAGGAACAGTTCCGTTCAGTATAGAAACTTTAACCATGCTTCTTTTTGCTTTTTCCAAACCTTTTTTTATTGCCTCCGGAACTTCAGTGGCTTTTCCGAGACCATACCCCACACTGCCTTCACCGTCCCCAACAACCACCAGTGCACTAAAGCTGAAATTTCTTCCGCCTTTTACGACTTTTGCAACACGGTTGATTCTGACGACCTTATCAATTAATCCACTTTCTTCTATCTGCTGTCTTGCCAAGGGTTTGTCCTCCAAATTTAAAAATTCAATCCGGCTTCACGGGCTCCGTCTGAAAGCGCTTTAATGCGCCCATGATATAAAAATCCATTTCTGTCAAGAACCACCTTTGTAATCCCCTTATCTAGAGCTCTCTTGCCGACGAGGTTCCCAACTACCTTTGCAATTTCAACCTTCTTGCCTGTGGCTTGTTTATCTTTAAATTCCTTATCAAGGGTCGATGCAGACACAAGCGTGGTTCCGAGTGTATCATCAATGATCTGGGCATAAATGTTTTTTGAACTTCTGAATACACTTAATCTTGGGCGATCCTGATTGCCGCACATCGTTTTTCTGATTCTTTTTTTTCTCTTAAGCCTTGATACAAGCCTTTGTGATGTATTTCCCATAATCTTTATATTCCTGCCTATTAGTCTTTACCTGCAGTCTTACCAGCTTTTCTGATAATTCTTTCATCCGCATACATAATCCCTTTGCCTTTATAGGGCTCCGGTGGTCTCAAATCTCTTATGTTTGCAGCAACCTGGCCAAGAATTTCCTTGTCGATACCGGTTAAAAGTACCTGCGTATTATTTTCTACGCTCACAGATATCCCATCCGGAATTAAAAAACTCACCGGATTTGAATACCCCAGATTCAGCGTCAGATTATTCCCTTTTGCTTCCGCCCGATATCCGATCCCGGAAAGAATCAGCTTTTTTTCATAGCCGGTTGTAACACCGGTTACCATATTAGAGATCAGCGCCCGGTATAGTCCCTGTAATGCTACTTTTTTCTTATCGCTTGTATCTGTCTGCACATTGACAACGCTTTCATTGATTTCCAGTTTGATAGCCGGATGCAGTTGTCGTTCCAGATTGCCTTTGGGCCCTTTGACGGAAATCATATCCCCATTAAGGGTAAATTGAACTTTTCCAGGAAGCTGAACCGGCTTTTTTCCTATTCTAGACATATATTACTCCTGTACTACCAAACGTTAAAAAGAACCTCTCCGCCGACATTCGCTTCTTTAGCCTGCTTGTCCGTCATCACGCCCCTTGAAGTTGAGACAACTGATATACCTAGGCCATTTAAAACCGGCTTAATCTGTTTTGATTTGCTGTAAACCCTTCGGGAGGGTTTACTGACTCTTTCTATCCCGAAAATTGAGGGTTTTCCATCCGTTACATATTTTAAATAAATACGGATGACACCCTGTACCTCATTTTCAAGGTATTTGAAATCCTTGATATATCCCTGCTCTTTCAACACCCGCACCAATTCCATTTTGATCTTTGATCCGGGGATATCCACCTTGGCAGATCCTGCTTTGCCACCATTTCTGATGCTTGTCAGCATATCTGCAATTGGATCACTCGTTGCCATTTGAAATCTCCTTAAAATACACTGATATGATTTTGCGTTTTAGTCTCAAAAAATTACCAGCTCGATTTGGTAACACCTGGAAGCTTGCCTTCTGATGCAAGTGTCCTGAAACAAATCCTGCAAATACCAGCTTTTCTGATAAATCCTCTTGGTCTACCGCATAAGGGGCATCTGTTATATGCTCTCACAGAAAATCTTGGTTTTCTGCCTGCCTTTACGATCAAAGCTCTTTTTGCCAAGCTTTCCTCCTTAGAATCCTTAATTTTTAAAGGGCATTCCTAAAAATTTCAGTAATGCTTTACCTTCTTCATCTGTTTTGGCGGTTGTCACCACCGTCACATTAAGACCTTTGATACTTTCAGTCTTATCATAATCAATTTCAGGGAATATGATATGCTCAGTAATGCCAAGAGTATAATTCCCCCTGCCGTCAAAACCCTTTCCCGATACTCCCCTGAAATCCCTGACACGCGGTAAAGTTATATTCACAAGCTTCTCAAAAAAATCAAACATCTTTTCACGGCGCAAGGTCACTTTACAGCCAATGGGCAAACCAGTCCTGAGCTTAAAATTCGCAATCGGTTTTTTTGCCCTTGTAATGACCGGTTTTTGGCCTGAAATCAATGCAAGTTCGGAAGCTGCCGACTCTATGATTTTGGGATTTCTGACTGCTTCTCCCAAACCCATGTTCAATACTATTTTCTCAAGTTTTGGAACCTCAAATACATTTTTATAATGAAAAGTTTCCTTCAGCTTGGGAACAACTTCTGTATTGTATTTTTCCTTAATGGTTAACATGTATGATCTCCATCTTTGTTCTTAAGAATCTATCTGCTGACTGCATTTTTTACAGATTCTTACCCGTTTTCCATCTTCCAGTTCTTTTATCCCGAT
>CAZWMY010000163.1:0-7691 GCA_964635025.1 uncultured Desulfobacula sp.
TATGAACTGGAAGCAGGCCCAAAGTAACAAACTCGTCTGTAAACTAAATTGGAGAAAGTGTTGGATGTGGAAACTCAGCCATTATTTCATTCTAATATTCATCTTTATAGGATATAAATATTAGACACTGACCAGCAAAATAAAAAAGAAGACTTAAACGCAATAAAGAGAAAAAAATGAAAATCAATAAAATGGATCATATCTGTGTGGCGGTTAAAAACCTTGAATCTGCCCGGAAAATCTGGGAACCAGTTCTGGGCAAGGCCAAACCGGATGTGGAATACGAGGATGAGTCCGAAAAAATCAAAGTGGCCCGGTACATCCTGGGAGAAGTGGGGTTTGAACTTATGGAATCCACTTCCCCGGACGGTGAAGTGGCAAGATTCATTGAAAAGCGGGGGGAAGGCATCATGGTCGTAAGCCTGAATGTGGACAGCACAAGGAGCGCGATGGATGAGCTGAAACAGCAGAACTATCCCTTTATCGGCGGCCCCAGGAAATTCAGAGACTGTGAGTTTGCCTTTATCCGGCCGGACAAAATGAACGGGGTCTTGCTGGAACTCATCGATGACAAGGGCACTGCGCTCGAAAAGAAATCAAAATAAAGCCGTATCGGCAATCTTCTCATTGATATAAAACTGTGTTGGGCAACCGCTCTGTGTGGCAAAAAGAACTTGCCACTATAAAGTAGTTGCAGTATGATATTCTATGAGCCAATTTGATAAACTGCTTGAAAGATTCTCAAAATTACCAAAAGATTTTTTATATGATGAACTCAGGACATTATTAAGCGGATTAGGCTATCGTGAATACAACAAGGGGAAGACTTCCGGATCACGGGTTGCGTTTATTAATGACATAACACATCACATTATAAGATTGCATACGCCTCATCCGGGAAACATCATTAAAAAGTACGCTTTAGAACAAACGTATGAAGAACTAAAAAATCAAGGGGTAATAAAATGAAAGACGTTATGCTGTATAAAGATTATATTGGAAGCGTCCATTACAGTGAAGATGATGAAGTCTTTTTTGGAAAAATCCAAGGGATAGATGATTTGGTAAATTTTGAAGGCGCAAGTGTTCCGGAACTGAAAAAAGCATTCCATGAAGCTGTTGATGACTACATTGAAATAGCAACTGGAAATGGGAAAAATCCGGAAAAAACATTTCGGGGGAGTCTGAATATCAGACTAAAACCTGATGTTCATAAAAAAGCAAACCGATTGGCTTTAATTGAGGGAAAGACGCTAAATCAATTTATTAATGAAGCTGTGGAACACGAAATAGAAAACAGATCGGCAATGTAAAAGATGCCCGGCAAATCGGAGTCAAGCTATTAAAACCAAGAATATTCTTACGGCGGTCGCGGCTGCTGAAAACGGGGAAATCTTTGACCTGGAAGGCTATGGCGCCGTGGGCATGTCCGGGGATATGCCCTTTGTCCTGAAAAAAGAAGAAACCCTTCCCATGCCCCACGGCAGCGAGCTCATGATGCTGCCGCACCGGCGCCCCCTGGTGTATAACCGGGTAAAAGATGAATTTGAAATCCTTAAAAAAAACCCGTTTAGCCCAAAGGAAAAAATCTTTCCTGTGGCCGTGTTCAATTCACCCGGATACGTGAACCGGCATTTTTGCGCCTATGATGACACCGGCATCAAAGACCCTTTGCCCCTTTTTTCCTATGGGGCTGTGGGATACGCAAAAGACGGGTTCAGATCCTCGGCCATCCTGGTGGATGCCGAACCCCGCCAGGATTTAAGGCTCATGCCTGAAAAAAAGGTCCTCAAAGGCGTAAAGGAAATGCAAAAAAAATACCCGGCCAACCGTCTCATGCGCCACTTAGAATCCTGCGCCCTGAAATACGGGTGTCCGGCCGGGAAAAATTTTTTTCTGAAACGCTATGAAGCCCCCCTTCCCACATCCAGGGTGTGCAATGCCGATTGTCTTGGCTGCATCTCCCTTCAGACGACGGGGAATCTTTGTGCCTGCCAGGAGCGGATCAGTTTTACGCCGACGCCAATGGAAATTGCAGAACTGAGCCTTGAGCACATTGCCAATGTGGAAAAGGCCGTGGTCAGTTTTGGCCAGGGCTGCGAAGGCGACCCCCTCATGGCATTTTCCGCCATTGAACCTGCCATCCGGCTCATCCGGGAAAAGACGGACAAAGGTACCATCAATCTGAACACCAATGCCGGCATTCCCGAAAAAGTGGAAGCCCTGTGCAGGGCAGGCCTTGACTCCATGCGGGTCAGCATGAACTCGGTCCGGGAAAACTGCTACACCGCCTATTTCCGGCCCCGGTCCTATCAATTTTCTGATGTGCTTGAAAGCATCCGGACAGCCAAGAGCCATAATAAATTTGTTTCCATCAATTATTTAAACTGCCCCGGGTTTACCGATTCTGAAAAGGAAGCCGAAGCATTCCTTGAGTTTGCCGGAACAACCGGCATTGACATGATCCAGTGGCGGAATCTGAATTTTGATCCCCGGCGGTATTTCCGGCTCATGAAAGAGATTGAAGACCCCGGCCGCCCTCTTGGCATGGCCGATGTGATCCAGAAAATTTCAAACCATTTCCCCAAACTAATTCATGGGTATTTTAACCCGCCCCAAAAAAAGGAAAGACAAGACCATGGAACATAAAAAAATCATCGTCATTGACGAAACCATACGGGAAGGCATGCAGTACCGGGGGATGATGTTCTCTCTAACGCAGCGGATGAAAATTCTGGAATTCCAGGAAGCATTGGGTGTGGACATCTGTCAGGCCGGGTATCCGCCAGCCCACGACCATGAGGCGGCAATGGTCAAAGCCCTTTTTGAAGAGAGGCAGAACAGGGGATACCGGGTCCGGGTGGGCGCCATGGGCCGGGCCCATGTCAGGGATGCGGGAATTCTGGTTCAGACCGGCATCAAGGATTTTCATTTCCACATCCACATTTCGCCTGAGGCCGGGCCCAATGCCGTCAATGCCGTTCTCACCGACCTTTTAAAGCCGATGGACGCGGTGCGAAAAAAAGTGCCTGATGCGGTCATCTCCATTGCCATGCTGGATATTGGGCGGTCTGACCCGGAAATGCTTGACCGGTGCGTGTCGTTTTTGAGCCGTCACGGAGTCGATGTGATCTGTCTGCCTGATACTTCCGGCATGATGCCGCCAAACCAGGTTTTCCAGATCATCTCAAGGCTTTCTGCCCTGGCCGGGAATGCTGCCTTGTCCATCCATTGCCACAATGATCTGGGCATGGCCTCGGCCAATTGTGTCATGGGGATTGTTGCCGGGGGGCGGGTGATGGAGGCGTCGGCCCTCGGCATTGGCGAGCGAAACGGCATTGCCGATCTGTATACCACGGCCAGGGTGCTCAAAGACCAGGGATTTAAAATGAACCTGATGACTGAAAACCAGGATCTTTTCAGGGAATATTATGAGTATGTGGATAGCCTTGTTTTTGAGCAGACCGGAAGGCATCGGATGAATGCCGACACACCGGTTTTCGGTTCAGCAGTCCGGACCCACACGGCCGGAACCCATGCCGGAGGGCAATACGGTTTGGCAGAAGAAGCTGATTTTTATCTGAACGTCCTCTGCGGCAAGGGCCTGGTCGAAAATTTTCTGCTGCATCACGGCCTTTTTTGCCCGGCAGAGGAGATGGAGAACCTGACCCAGGCCGTTAAATCGGAAAGCATCCGGCTGAACCGGCGCCTGACAAAAGAAGATATGGAAACTCTGATCGTCTCCCTTCTGAAACCCGGATTTTATTAACAATCCGGGTCCAAAATCAGGGACAGCCTATTTTTTCTCTATGGGATATTGAGAATCAAACCATTCATGCCAGCCGCCCCTTAAGGCATATACATTTTCAAAGCCTTTTTCCAGAAATTGCCGTGCCACACGGACACTGGTTGCCTCATTGGGTCAGGCGCAATAAAGTACGATTATCTTGTCTTTCGGCACTTTGCTCATGAATGAGTCCACCATGTCGCCCGTCAAATGAACGGCATGTTTAATTTTATATTCACCTGCATTCCAATCCTTGCCGATCCTGACATCCAATATTACGATATCAGGGCTGTCCAGCAGGTCTGCAAGGTTGTTCTTATCAATGAATTTCACCTCATCCCCCCAAACCCCTGTGGAAGTTGCCAGCAACATAAAAAACAAAAACCCTGCAACCCTTTTCATTGTCATTCCTTTCTTGTTATTTTTTTTTGCACAATCTCTTATCTGTTTTACCGAATAAAAAGCTTTACCCCTGTATAATCCAAAAGTCAAATATTTCCCTGAGATATGGCTTGTGATTGACTGTAGAGAATTCTTTTTTAAAAAATTTTATATAATTGACAATAGAATATGGTGATGGTAATACCATTCTCTATAAGAATGTTAATTATTATCCGGGAGGTATTCCAAAAGGATTTGCCATACGGGTTGAAACGCCAATCAGATATGGATGCCGGCGGTTGACCCGGAATTTTTCAATATTAATCTAATTTTACAAAAGGGGGAAATTCCTATGAAACATTTAGTCAGAATGTTGGTTACCATTTGCTTTTTGTCCGGTTTGACGGCAGAACCGGCTTTGGCAGCAAATATCCTCACCATAAAAAAAGGGGAGCCTGTTCATCTGGCCTCCTGGTTTGTCATTACCGGGCCCAATTCATCGCTTGGAATGGATGAAGTCCGGGGTGTTGAAATGGCCATCGAATCAAAAGGCGGGGCTTTTAAAGGTCACCCCATAAAACTCAGCAGCCTGGATGACGGGTGCAGCCCTGAAGGCGGCCAGACTGCCGCATCCAAGATGGCGGCAGACCCGACAATTCTTGCCGCTATCGGCTCAAGCTGCTCCAGTGCTGCAAAAGCCGGTGCGCCTCTTCTCTGGAAAATGAAGATCCCTTCCATTTCTCCTTCCACTTCCGCTCCATTTCTGACTGATCCTGCAAGCGGGCCTGATTTTGCCGGTTACCTGAGAGTCTGCCAAAATGACAAGGTTCAGGGGTCTTTGGCCGCTGAATTTACCTTTAAAAAATTGGGGCTTAAAAAAGCTGCCGCCATTCATGACGGCAGCCTCTATGCCCAATCCCTTGCCCAGGTATTTGCCGATACATTTGCAAAACTCGGCGGAACCGTTACTTCCATGGAAGCGGTTTCCCCCGGCGATACCGATATGAGACCGGTTCTGACAAAAATCGCCAGCGGAACGCCCCAAATGATCTACATGCCCTTGTTTATCCCTGAAACTGCCCATTGTGTCCGTCAGGCCAAAGAAATTTCAGGCCTGGAAAAGGTTGCCCTCATGGGTTCAGACGGGTCATACTCTCCTGATTTCCTTGCAGCGGCAGGCAATTCAGCTCTGGGCATGTATCATTCAAGCCCTGATTTTTCCGCCATGGCAGATACCTATGGCGCCTTCCTTGAAAAATTCAAGAAAAAATACAGCACTGCTCCGGAAGCGCCTTACCATGCCCATGCCTATGACTCGGTATTCATGATTTTCAATGCCCTTGAAAAAGTCGCTGTTGTTAAAGGGGATACCCTTGAAATCGACAGGGATAAATTCAACAAAGCCCTGCATGAAACAAAAGGCCTGAAAGGTCTTACCGGCACCATCACCTGCAATCAATACGGTGACTGTGCAGATCCCAAAATTGCCGTGTACCAGCTCATGGAAGCGGATCTCAAAGCCAATAAAATGTCATCGGCCCCGTTCTGGAAACAATATTAAACAAATACAGCAACACCCGGTGCAATCATGCTGCCGGGTGTTTTTCATGCCTTTGAATTAAAATCATAACCACAGGAGACACTATGATGAAACCAAAACCCTTTGTATGGATGAATAATGAGATTTTACCCTGGGAAAAGGTGCAGGTTCCTGTTTTATCCCATGGTTTATCCAGGGGTTCGGCCATATTTGAAGTGTTTGGAACACACCAGGGGGCATCGGGGACATCTGCCTTCAGGATGGACATGCATTTAAAAAGGCTTTCCCAGACTGCAAGGCTTTTAGACATGGAATTAAAATTTTCAATTCCTGAGATCGCTGATGCCACAGCAAAAATTGCCGCCTTTAACAAATCCGGCAGGGGAATTGTCAAATTGCTGGCCTATTGGGGCGAAGAAGCGGTTGCCGACCTGGTATTATCATCCAAGCTGGATATCGCCATTTTTACCATTCCTGCATCTGAAGAACTTGGGCTTGACCGGATAAAACCCATTTCCGTCTGTTTTTCAAAATGGAAAAAACTGCATCCTGAAACCGTGCCGGTGCAGGCAAAAGCATGTGCAAATTATCTGAACGGGTATCTGATCAGAAAAGATGCCATGAACATGGGTTTTGATATGGGGATCAGTGTCGGGACAGACGGTTATGTTGCAGAAGGCTCCATTGAATCTCTTTTTATCGTTAAGGACGGCATACTTAAAACACCGCCCCTGGGGAAAATTCTTGAAAGCATTACCAGGGACACCATTATACATCTTGCAAAAGATGCCGGAATCCCTGTGGAAGAAGTCAGCCTGAAAAAAGAGGATCTTTACGATGCAGACGAACTGTTTACCAGTCATACCGGGATAAAAGTCTCCCCGGCTTACCGGTTTGAAAACAAATCATTGCAGGCGCCCGGCCCCATAACGGCCCGTATCTGCAAACTGATGGAAGACGTTCTGAGTTTTCAGAATCCGCACTATAGTCACTGGTTTCAGAAACTTTACTGATTTATTCCGGTGGACATGCCGGGAACCATAAGATGTATCTTGCAAAAAATAACAGATTGTGCAGATATTATAAAAAATGTGTAAGGATTGGATTTTGAAAACTGATGAGCAAATCGTTTAATGAAAAATAAATTATCATATACACCTGTTAAAAAAGTCCGGCTCTATGAAGAAGTAGCAGATCAGATCAAACAAACCATCTTTAAAGGGGATCTGGAGCCTGGTGATCAGCTGCCTTCGGAAAGGGATCTGGCCGAAACCTTTAATGTGGGAAGACCGACCATCAGGGAAGCCTTGCGCACCCTAGGCGTACTCGGGCTCATTGAAAGCAACCCCGGATTCAAGGGGTCTGTGGTCAAAAAAATCGATGTGGGCCTCTATCTGAACGCCATGGGAGATCAATTCACCTGGATGATACAGGCGGACAAAAAAAGCTTTAAGGAAATGTGGGAGGCACGAAAATTTATCGAACTCGGCATTGCCCACTCGGTTTCCCTGAATGCAAGCGACAAAGAACTCAAAGACCTGGACACTTATATTGCAAGGATGGAAAACTGTCTCGGCAATGTCGGAAAATATTTCACCGTTGCCATGGAGTTTCACCTTAAGCTTGCAGAGCTTTCCAGGAATAAATTTTTTTATATGATATGGAAACTGTTCTATGATGTCGGGTTGAAAAGCTATCCCATTCTTGCAGCCATCTACCCGGATCAGATCCCCAGGCTTCTTGAGGTCAATAAAGTGATGCTGGACGCCATAAAATCAAAGGACCCTAAAAAAATCGACGCCGCCATGTCCAAACATGCAGAAGAAGAGCTGCCCATTGATCTGAACCCATAAATTGAAAAAATCAAAACCCAGCCCATTCCATGAAGACCTTTCAAACAAACTTTACCATTGATTAAAAAATAAAGAATGTCAGTGACAAATAGAAATGTCCGGTTTTTGTAGCACATGATTTGTCCGGTTT
>CAZWMY010000164.1:0-7479 GCA_964635025.1 uncultured Desulfobacula sp.
GGAGCAGTCTGGTAGCTCGTCGGGCTCATAACCCGAAGGTCGTTGGTTCAAATCCTTCCCCCGCTACCAAGTATACTAAGGGGTTCAGCGTTCGGCGCTGCCCCTTTTTGTGTTTTTGCTCTTTTGAAAAGGATATTTATTGATCTTCTGTTTCTTTTTTGTTTTTCTGTTTTTTCCGAAGCTTAAAAAAATCGTAAACGCCCCAGGGAAGAAGAATAACGCTTAAAACCCGGTTAAAATTTGCATGTTTCAACATTTCCGGATCTTTTGTGATCCAGCCATCCCAAAAACACCATAACCCGAAACCGACCAACAAAATGGTAAATATATAGGGACTCATCTGTGGCGGGCTCAGCTTATTTTTCGCTTGGTTTTCCATTTTTTAAACCTTTGTAGACAAGAAGGGTTCCATTCTTTAGTCATCATTTACCGAATACGGCTTTTATTAAAAATAGGCTTCGCAATATTCAATGCCATATCTATAAGAATGTTTGATATCTGAGGCTGATGATAAAGGGCTTGCCCATTTGACATAATCGTCATAGCCTTTATATTTTCAGGCCCTGCGGTGCATGGGACATATTTTTTCATTTTAAATAAACTTTATGGCCGACATGAAACTGCTCATCGGTAAACAGAGACACCCCCCCCTGGGAATAATCCTTCATTTGAGCAAAACAGGATTGATCCAGATCATCGGTCAGGTACAAGGACATTGGGCTTGAATAATCATGCCTCTCATATTGCCTTTTGTTTTCATATGCTTCCAAGGTAACCGCCTATCTCTAAAACATGCTATCGTATATTGGAGCTAATTCTCCAAAACAAATAAAAAAAACATGTCATATTTTTTATAAAAGGTAAAGCGATATGGAAAAATTAAAATAAATAATGGAGTCTTGATGTTTATATTGAAGCTGAAAAATTCTGAATATCCTTGATAGGTGCTGGTCGGGATGAGAGGATTTGAACCTCCGACCCCAGCGTCCCGAACGCTGTGCTCTACCAGACTGAGCCACATCCCGACTGCAAGAAAGCGTTATACACAAAAAAAAATCAAATGTCTAATTGAAAATGTTTTCTTTTATGATTGTTGCCTCTCGTCCAGGGCCAACAGATATGATTTTTATTTTCACATCTGATAATTCTTCAAGCCTTGCCAAATATTTCTTTGCATTTAAGGGAAGATCGTTAACTTCCCTTACTGCTGAAATATTCTGTTTCCATCCCGGATGGGTTTCATAAACAGGTGTGCATTCCTGAAGGGTTTTTATTTCAGCAGGAAAATTTGTGATGGTTTTTCCCTTATGCTCATAGGCAGTACAGATTTTTATCTCATCCAGATCATCCAAGACATCAAGCTTTGTAACGGCAAGCCCGGACAGGCTGTTTAATTTTACTGCGTTTTTAAGAACCACCATATCGATCCAGCCGCATCGTCTTTTTCTTCCGGTTGTGGCGCCGAATTCAGAACCGATTCTCTGAAGTTTATCCCCAATTTCATCAAAAAGCTCGGTTGGGAAAGGGCCTGCACCAACCCTTGTGGCATAGGCTTTAACAATGCCGATGATCTCATCAAAACATGCCGGGCCCACACCGGAGCCGTTGGCGGCATTGCCCGATACAACGGATGAAGACGTCACAAAGGGATAGGTCCCGTGTTCGATGTCCAGATGGGTCCCCTGAGCACCTTCAAACAAAAGGGTTTTTTGGTTTTTTATGCCTTCATGAAGAATGACGGATACATCATCAATATAGGGGATCAGCCGGTCTTTGATCTCTTTGAACTCATGGATCACAGTATCAAGATCAATGGCATTGGTCTTAAAATACTGTGAGAGGTAGAAATTTTTTTCCTCAAGGATGACGGCTACTTTTTCCTTAAACAGATCAAAATCAAGCAGGTCAGAGAACCGGATGCCTCTTCGGGCGGCCTTATCTTCATAACAGGGTCCGATGCCTCGGCCCGTGGTTCCGATTTTCTGGGCGCCTTGTTTTTCTTCTCTCGCACTATCGATCATCCGGTGATAGGGCATGATGATATGAGCCCGGTCGCTGATTCTCAGCATTTTCGGAGAGGCATCAATCCGGTTCGATATGAGATAGTCAATTTCTTTCAGGAGTACAAAAGGATCCACTACAACACCGTTGCCGATAAAACATTTTTTTTGCTGGATGATACCGGACGGAATCAGATGACTGATGATTTCTTTTCCATTGACCACCATGGTATGGCCGGCATTGTTACCGCCCTGAAAACGAACCACATAATCTGCATGTTCACTTAATAAATCAACTATTTTGCCTTTTCCTTCATCTCCCCACTGAGTCCCGATGATCACTGTATTTCCCACTAGTTGCTCCTTTTATTGATGAAAAAACCCCTGATCAGATCTTTTGTCTGTTCTTCTAAAATTCCCGACATAATTTCAGGATGATGATTGAGGCGCCTGTCATCGGCAAGTTGATACAATGAAACGGCAGCTCCCCATTTCGGGTCCCTGGCGCTGAAGACCACCCGTTTGATCCTTGCATGAATAATGGCCCCCATGCACATGATGCAGGGTTCAAGGGTGACATATAAACGGGTGTCAACCAGCCTGTAATTGTTCATGGCTTTAGATGCCATCCGGATGGCATTCATTTCCGCATGACTGGAAGGATCATGGGTTGAAATGGGGCAGTTGTGGCCATATCCGATCACATGATGGTTCTTATCGACAATAACGGCACCGACAGGAACTTCATCTGCGTTTGCAGCTTTCTTTGCCTCAACAATGGCAAGGTTCATATAATATTCATCATCCATAATCAAAGGTATACTTATATAAATGTTTTTTCTCAAGGTCAAATTAAATGAATTCTATTGCCGGCAGGAGGATCTATTTCTTAAATATCCTGAAAAACATAATACTCCTTGAATTTGTTTGGAAGCTCTGTTATAACGCCTTTCATGTTGCGCGCCCGTAGCTCAGCTGGATAGAGTATCTGACTACGAATCAGGGGGTCGGGGGTTCGAATCTCTCCGGGCGCGCCACTAACTTCAAGGGTTTTCAGCTTTTTGGGTGAAAACCTTTTTTGTTAGTCTTGCGCTGAGGTCTTGCGCTTTTCAAAATCAAGCACATTTTCCACCCCGTTTAATGAGAAATCTAACCGATCCATTGCTTCCTGATCCGATCCCTTTATTGAATGTAAATAGATTTCGGTTGTCTTAAAATTTGAGTGCCCCAAAAGACCTTGAATAGTCTTAGGGTCAACCCCTTCTTTCATCAATTTTGAAGCCCCAAAATGTCTCAATGGGTGAAACCGGAAATACTTGACGCCTGCTTTTTTGCATAAGGTGGTCATAATTCTTTTCCGTCCTTCATACGGGCCAGTTACCCATCTATTTTCCGTGCGACTGAAATAAGTATGATAGAAAACCCATTGCATTTTATTACCTTTGAGTCTTCTTTTTAAAACCTCTTCCAGCGTCTGACACATTGGGATTGATCTCGGAACAAGGTTCCCTCCTTTTGTTTTTCGAGTATAAAGTCTTACTGTTCTGCTTTCAAAGTCAACATCTTTCCATTCCAGCCGGTTCACTTCCGAAACTCTGGCAAGAGTCAAGGCGATCGTCCAAAGATAATCCCTTGTTTCACCTTCGGAGGCCATAATAACCCGGATCACATCTTCCTGAGATGGAACATACTTAGCCTTTTTTTCCACTGGAAAGAATTTTATCCCGTCTGTTGGGTTGTCAATAAACCATCTATTCGGCGGTTTTATTCCAAAATTAAAAACAGCCCGTAATGCCCGGAGTTCTTTGTTTGCAGTATAAGCCGATACTCTGTTTTTTAATTTGATCATGTATCTGACTATCTCATCCGGTGCAATTTCATAAATGGTTTTTTCTTTCCATTGTTTGGCCCATCGCTTCGCCATATAAACGCAGTCCTTATAATGCTTCTCAGTGCGATATGCATTTGTAAAATCAAGGCTATGGTTAAGCAGGGTCAAAAAGGCCATGTCTGTCGCTTCCTCCTTCTTTGGTTTTTTTAACGCTTTCTTTTTTTCTGCTTCCGCTTCCAGGGCTTCCTTCTTCTTCGTGAATCCTGCCCCGGTGTAAGCTTTCTTGTTTAACCGGAAATAATACTCGTACCATCTCCGGCGGTCGTTGAAATAAACACTCATATATCTTCTCCTTTGATGGGAAGAGTACAGAGCCGCCAATTTTCACACCGCCAAGCAATTTAAAGTTTTTGTAGACCCACGATTGGGATCTCTTTAAAAAGTTGGCTACATCCTTGACACACATAACTTCAATATCATGTGTTTCGGAATTTGAAAAGTATGGTAGCTCTGATGTCAAGTTTTTATCCTTAGTTTGGAGGGTTTCTTATCTGATTATAGTGCCCAGAAGAGCCCTTAAGTAGAGGACTCTGACCAAAGTTTTCAGTTATCTTTGCAGCTAATATGTCAAGTTTATTTTCTTTTAAATTAGGACCTTATATATTTATAGCGTCATATATTCGAAATATTTTTTCCAATCTGCCGAGGTAATGTTAATGGTTTCCTTTGTTAAGGACTTGCCGTATTCTCGATTTTGTTATTGATGTGTAAATTCCTTTAAAGCGGTTTGTCTTTTCCCAGTAATAGACTTCACAAAAATCTTGCTTTGCGGTTGCTTTTTGTATTTTTGCCCATTCTTTTTGAGTAAGAATCAGCAAGTCTTTCTCGATGGTTAAAATCTCAGGGTTCCTTATTGATTCTTCCTGACGAGAAATACCTCTTTTAAAAATATTGTCTGGTATAACCAATTGATTTTTATTGGCAGATTCAACTATGATGTGCCCCTTTTCTTGATTCTCTTTTAAAAGACAATATTCCTCATCGTTTTTTACCTTTGTCATGGCGGGTTCCTTTCTTTCCCATCCTACTAATCTTCGTTTTGCCGTGAAGCAACCATTACAGATACAAATTGTTTGTTGATTTTTTTAACTGTCCATTTTCATTCTCATTTTGTTTCATTAGTCTTTTTGATAGTGTAGTCGTTCAATGTATGAGAATGGTGACTTTTATTTTCGAAAGATAAAAAAAAATGGCTTTTGGTGGAACTTATAAACCAATGATATTTATCATACTGCTCTAATAATTTGACAGGATATCCTTTGATGATCTATATGGCAGTAGATTATCGATGCTAAAATTGATGGGATTATGCATATTAATATAGATTTTTCAGAAGATTTTCGGTTAGCAAAAGAAATCTGTAAAGGATTGATAGCTAAAAATAAAAATGCCATTATTGGAATCTATGAGCATTATCATCAACGATTTATCAATTTTGCATGGCATCGTATTAATAATACCGATGTAAATCATGTTACAGAGGTGCTTAATAAATTTTGGGCTGAACTTTTAAATCCAAAAGTAATTTGTAGTTATGAGGGTAGGGCTTCACTAAAATCATATTTAATCAATATTTTAAAAAGAAGGATTATTGATGATAATCGTTCCTTTAATCGGCAGCGATCAAAAGAAACCACCAATGAAGAAGATCAAAAATACATATTAGAAAAAAAGGATGATCGCCTGTCCCAGGAAGATGACCTTATTCAAGGGGAACGTTTACGATTAATACAAGAAGCAGTTTTGATGCTTGCGAACTATTCTCCAAAAGATGCTGATTTAATTAGAATGTATCTGGATGGTTTGAATTACAGACAAATGGCAGAAAAGAAACTCAATGATCAAAAAGAAGATCAAAATAAAGTGAACAAACTTACAAGCTCTATAAAAAAGCAATTTACAAGGGAAAGAACAGGGTCGATGGCAAAATTCAAAATATGTTTGGACAGATGTTTAGAAATGCATAGGTTGGACTACACAGATATATTGAATTAAAGGATAAACAAAAATTGGCTTTATAAGATATGAAAATGAATGATCAACATCCCAGATATAAAGAATTCGCTGTTAAAGTTTGTCATGAAAATGATGCTTATAAGGAAAGCTCAATACTGAAAATGATATTATTTAAAAGTAAATATAAACTAAGAAATCATGCGGTCAAACATTTCTTAAATACAGATGAATTCGAAAATGTATGGGAAAAACGTCTATCTAAAAATATTAGTTCTTTGACAAGATATACCTCAGACTTAAAAAATATGGGGTGTTACTCCCTTGCTAATCCTCCTTGTAATAAATGCTCTATATTTGAACAATGTACTCCATATGTCAGTGAAATTGAAAATTTATATCTCAAGGAGATAGAAGATGTAATAATTAAAGGAGGATATTTGCCAAGATATGTATCCTTTTTTTCCAACTGGGACAAAAATGGAGTATTCTCAAGCTTATTAGACAACCGTGTCATTTTAAAAGCAGGCCTTCTGGAAAATGATATTTTTAATTTAATGACTTGCTATGTAAAAAAAGGTAGATCATTTGCTGAAATTATGAACAATGAGGTTTCTAAAATATTATTAGAGGCGGATAATAAATCAATAAAATGGTGTAATAAAGCAAAATGGGCGATAGGGATAAGCATAGAAAATAAAAGTAAAACAAAAAAGAAACCTCCAAGAAGTCCTTATAGGTGCGGAGGTGGCGCAAACTGGCAACAGCAATTAGCTGAAATGAAAGATTGGTAAAAATGTACATTCAAAACTTTTTTAATATTTTTATTTTGGATAATGTGGGACTCCCTCAATTATGAATGTTCTAAACAATGATAAGATCCCATGGGAAAGAGTCTTTGATTATGCCACCGAAGACATTTCTATGTATTTATGGTCTCTTGAAAATTGGATAGATCCGCCGGATGGATATGATCAGGAATATCTTCTGTTGCTTATCCTTAATAGCCGGGCCAGAAGTCGATCTGCCATCTCTCTGATAAAAAACGACATGCCATCAGAGTATCATCAAAACAGGGAAAAGCTAAACGGATTGTGGCAAAAAGCTGAAAAACTCCTGTTTGATTTTGTTGAATCTAACCATCAAGATATTGAAAAGATAATTGTAGATAAGTTCACCCAAAGAATATCACAACTTGAGCAGGATCTTAATAAAATAAAAAAGATCGCTCAGGACGGTGATCTAATGGATGATCCTGATTGGGTACAAGATGACCTTAACGAAATTGCTCATGATTTTCTTTTACAATTTCAGAATATGGCAAACTCTAATAAAGAAATCCAATCCTTGGGGGTTTTAAAAGCTGTTAACTTAGAAAAATTCACAGATAACTTTAGGCAAATTGAAAGTTTATTTAAGGAGGATTTCGGATATTTTAATCCGGCAGCTGATTTTTTAGCGGCTATTAGAGAAAGGGAATATGGTAAAAATCAATGGTGGTTGACCCGTTATCCCGATCCTGAAGATATTAAGGAAGAGGAAATCCCAGAGGTGCTGTTACAGACTTTGAGATCAGCTTTTCAAAAAGAGGGGCAGAAAATTTAACTTGAATGGTCAAAAGCGGATAATGCAATA
>CAZWMY010000165.1:0-6902 GCA_964635025.1 uncultured Desulfobacula sp.
GGCCGTTCCAAAACGGGCAAATCCCTTTGATGTTCTGATTTCACGAGACGGCTCCTTTTTCAAAGATTATAAAAAAGGGGCAAAAATAGGTACCTCAAGCCTGAGAAGAGCCTCCCAGCTTAAGCATCTCCGGCCTGATGTCACCATTGAATCCATCCGGGGCAATCTGGATACACGGATCAGAAAACTCAAATCCGGTCACTATGATGCCATTGTCCTGGCAGCCGCCGGTCTTTTGCGTCTCGGGCAAAAAAAAGAGATTACCGAATATTTGGACGAAACCATTATGATTCCCGCCGTAGGACAAGGGGCGCTCTGTATTGAAACCCGGGAAAATGATCCGGATATTGAAATAATCTCAGCCAAACTGGATCATTATGACACAAGGGTGTGTGTGGAGGGTGAACGGGCCTTTTTAAGGCGAATCGAAGGGTCCTGTCATATTCCGGTGGCTTGTTTCGGAAAAATTGTGAGCCATGAGGTTATGCTGACAGCGGTTGTTGCCTCTGAAGATGGCAAAAGAATAATAAAAGAACACATGGTATCCCCATTGGACAAGGTAAAAGAGTACGGCAGAACGCTCGCCGACCTGATCCTTGAAAAAGGCGGAAAAAAAATATTGGAGAGTTTGAATTCAAATGGCAACTAAGATCGGAAAAGTGTTTCTCATCGGTGCAGGCCCGGGTGATCCGGGTCTTTTGACGATTAAGGCAAAAGAATGCATTGAAACCGCCGATGTCGTGGTCTATGATTATCTGGCATCCCCCCTCCTGCTGAAATATGCCAAAAAAGAGGCAGAAGTGATTTATGTGGGGAAAAAGGGCGGGGATCATACCCTTTCCCAGGATAAAATCAATTTACTCCTCGTTGAAAAGGCAAAACAGGGATCGGACGTAGCCAGGCTCAAAGGCGGAGACCCCTTTGTATTTGGCCGCGGCGGCGAGGAAGCCCAGATGCTGCTCAGCCACGGCATTCCCTATGAAGTGATTCCGGGCGTTACATCGGCCATTGCTGCACCGGCCTATGCCGGGATTCCTGTGACTCACAGGGACCATACCTCTTTTGTCTCTTTTATCACCGGCCATGAAGACCCCACCAAAGAAGATACGAGTATGCAATGGGATGTCTATGCCAAATCCGATGCCACTTTGGTTTTTCTGATGGGGGTGAAAAATCTTGAAAATATCGTTAAAAACCTGATTGAAAACGGCAAGCCTTCGGACACACCTGTTGCCTTGGTCCGATGGGGAACCACGCCGAAACAGCAGACCGTCACCGGCACTCTTGAAACCATCGTGGATCGGGTAAAAGAAGCAAAGCTGAAATCCCCTTCCATTATCATTATCGGGCATGTGGTTTCGCTGCGGAATGAGCTTGCCTGGTTTGACAACCGCCCGCTTTTCGGCAAACGGATTGTCATCACACGGGCCCGAACCCAGGCCAGCGATCTTGTGGCAAGACTGTCCAAGCTGGGTGCTTTTTGCATTGAACTCCCGACCATTGAAATTGCACCACCCCAAGACAACCTCCCCTTAAGGCAATCCATAGAAAACCTGGAGTATTATGACTGGGTTGTCTTTACCAGCGTCAATGGGGTGAAATTCTTTTTCGACACCCTGTATGAGATGGAAAAAGATGTGAGAGCCCTGGGGCATCTGAAATTTGCCTGCATCGGTCCTGTGACCAAGGAACGGTTAAGGGACCATGGCATTATCAGCGATATTCTGCCTGAAACCTATCGGGCGGAAAGCGTGATCAAGGCTTTCTCCGGTGTAGATATCAGTAATAAAAAAGTATTGCTGCCGCGGGCAAAGGTTGCCAGAACCATCCTGCCGGAAGAATTGACAAGGATGGGCGCTCTGGTGGATGAGGTGACGGCCTATGAAACCCATTTGAATGAAGAAGGCAAAAATGAGCTGATGGAACTTCTGAAAAATCATGAAATCGATGCCGTCACTTTTACAAGTTCTTCAACGGTTTCCAATTTCATGTCTTTTTTTGGTACTGAGGATGAAAAA
The DNA here is from genome assembly GCA_964635025.1 of uncultured Desulfobacula sp. Lineage (GTDB taxonomy): Bacteria > Desulfobacterota > Desulfobacteria > Desulfobacterales > Desulfobacteraceae > Desulfobacula. The sequence continues at coordinate 2,019 of CAZWMY010000165.1, forward strand.
AAATTATTGAGCGGGATCATTTTCGCAAGCATTGGCCCCATCACATCGGATACAGCCCGATCCCTTGGCATTAAACCCGACATCGAAGCGGTTGAGTTTACTATTCCGGGGCTTATAGATTCATTGCTCAATTATTATGAAAGCCATAAATAAAAATGATTGCCGGCAACCGCACCATCAATTATCTTCGTATCTCCATTACCGACCGGTGTAATTTCAGGTGCCGCTATTGCATCCCCTCCACTCCTTTTTCATTGATTGAACATGAAAAAATCGCCCGTTATGAAGAAATCCTGAGGATTGCCGGGCTTGCCTGCGATCTGGGCATTACCAAGATCAGGATTACCGGTGGGGAGCCTTTTGTCAGAAAAGGAATTTTTTCGTTTCTCGAAAAATTGTGTGCCATTAAAGGTCTCAAGGATATTTCCATAACAACAAACGGATCTTTGCTGACCCGTGAAAAAATTGAAACACTGATTTTACTTGGCATCAAACGCCTGAATTTCAGCCTGGATACGCTTGACCCTGTTAGATTTGAACAGATAACCGGCAGGGACAGGTTTCAGCAGGTTTGGGATGCCATATTAACTTCCCATGAACTCGGAATCAGCCCTGTCAAACTCAATGCCGTCATTTTACGGGGTATCAACGACGATGAGATTGAAGCCATCTCCGGCCTGACCCTGAAATATCCTTTCCACATCCGGTTTATTGAATATATGCCCATGGGAGATTCTGCCGTGGAAAACCAGCAGCAGATCTTAACTGAGGAAATAAAAGAAAAAATCGAATCCCGGTTTGGAGAACTTGACCCTGTTCAAAAGGGTTCCAATGACGGGCCGGCGAAAAAATTCAGGATCAAAGGAGCAAAAGGTATTGTTGGGTTTATCACTCCCATCAGCTCACATTTCTGCAGTGAGTGCAACCGGCTCCGGCTGACATCCAGGGGAACCTTAAGACCCTGTCTTCTGAACAATTATGAAAAAGACATCATCACCCCCCTTCGAAACGGAGCATCCGATGATGAACTGAAAGCCATCATCCTTTCTGCCCTGACAAAAAAACCCTCATTCCACGGTCTGTCCGATCCTTCAGCCAAAGGAATTCCCATCAGCCACATGACATCCATTGGCGGATAATTGTTCAACAGGGATATTTTAAAATTATTTTTATATATGTTGATTTTTTTTGATTTGATGGTGTCAAAGGATAATAGAAAGGCAAAATCATTTTAATTGCTTTTCTATAATACCAAGTTGGAGGAAGAAATGAAAGAATTAATTACCATGACTACAACGGTTCTGTTTTTAATTTGTTTTTCCACGGCATCTGCCCGGGCAGACAGAAAAACCATGGAGGGTTTCATGCTGGGGACAGGGGTTGCCATCCTCGGCGCCGCCATTATCAACGGGATGAACGATAATGACAGACCCCGGTATTCCAGACATCATTCACCCCCTCCGGAAGTTTATATTGAATACCGAGGAGGCTATAACGACAGACGAGGGGACAGACATCACGAGGATCGTCACTGGGGACATCATTATGACAGGCCAAATGGCCATTGGGAAATTGTAAGGGTATGGGTGGAGCCTGTGTGTGAGAGAAGATGGAACCCGGCTCATTATAACCACAGGGGGGAATGGGTTGAAGGCCGGTATGAGAACTTTGAAATATCAGGAGGATATTATCAGGATCAAAAAGTATGGGTGGGCCGTTAAATAACATAGATGCAGCATTTGATGTATTGTGGCCGGACTCCAAGAAAAAGCAGATAGCATTACTGAAAAAGATCTGGTTGAAAGGCTTAAAAAAAGACAGCAATGGGCCTTCAACCATCTTGTGTCATCATACCAGGGGAGACTTTTCAAACTTGCCTATGGTATTACGTTGAGCCGTGAGGACAGCTTGGAGGTTGTGCAGGATGCTTTTATCAGTGTGTTCAATAACATTCATTCCTTCAGGCAGGACTCAAGCCTTTACACCTGGATGAGGACGATAACGATCCATCATTGCCTGAACTGGAAACGCAAATGGAAAAGAAGATTTAAGTGGAATCACAGGCCGTTGGAAGACGAAAGTGATGTTGAGCCGTTTGAAGAAAACACCCATATCAATGACCCGGAAATATTATTCAGGGAAAAACAACTGGAAAACAATCTTATGAAAGCGATCCGAAACCTTCCTGAAAAGACCAGACTCGTTGTTGTGCTCAATGTCATTGAAGGGCTTTCATATGAAGAAATTGCACAGACCCTTAACATTAAAAAAGGAACTGTCAGTTCAAGGCTGCATCTGGCAAGAATAAGCCTCATGGATTCCCTGGAATTGAATAAAGGAAAAAGAATTTCCCATGACAAAAAAATGTAGCTTATACACAACAAAGGACATGAGCCGATTCATTGATGGCGAGCTTTCTTCCGATCAATATCAATCTATCGAACACCACCTGCCACTTTGCGCAGACTGCAGCAGTTTGATTGATCGGTATAAGGCTGTATCCTCTGCTTTTTCGCGTCATATCAGCAAACAATCAATAGGAACGGCAACTGCCCTTTATCTTAAGCACAAATTTGAAAAAATTACCTTGAATTCAGGAGAAAAATCCTCTGGAACTATTTCCGGACTTTTTGGCAAAAATATCTACCTGAAACTTGCAAGCATTATGGCAGTATTGATGATCGGTTTTTTCCCATTTGACGAAGACCTCTTAAACAATTCGCCGGGCCCAAGCGCCATTGTCAATTCCCTTGACGCAGAATACACTTCCGTTATGATTATTGAAACTCAGGAAGAGAAACATACCATTATCTGGTTTTCAGAAGAAACCTGATTCAAAAGAGGAGACATGATCTGTCTATTTAAATCAAAATACATCCTCGCAGCTATCTCATTTACATACTTTATTTTGCCGTTCGCTTTGGCAGGCGGTCAGGTATTAACGGATGTAAAAGTGATTCACGCCTCCCTTGGAGAAACCGAACAATTGGATTCAAGCCTTAAAAACATCATTCATGAGCTTAAATCCGTATTCAAATACACTTCTTATAGACTTTTAAAGGATCAGCGATTTAACCTGAACTTTAATCAGGAAGGCTTGGTCAATCTTCCGGGAAACCGAACGCTTCTTATTTTACCATCTGATATGGATGGTAAGCGGATCCGGTATCAAATCAATATTTTTAAAAACAACCATTCCATTTTTCAAACCCAGGTGATGTTAAAAAATAATTCCAGCATCACCATCGGCGGACCTGAACTCGACAACGGCGCTCTTCTGATCAACATATCAGGTGCATTGCAGTAACCCGCCTTCAAATAATAAAACCAGCAATTGAAAAAAATCTGGCAACAATGTTTGTTCAGCGCTATAATGCTGTTCATATAACTTTCTTTTTCTTCCAACATACATCAGAGAAAAGAAAAATATGACTGAAAACAAGCATTTGACCATTCCCAAAACGATCCTGGAACGATTAAAGCAGAATGAAATCATTGCAAGAAAATTTCACGAAACTGAAATCAGTATTCTGACCATTCTCAATTTCCAGGATTTTATTGAAAAATTGTTATCTGAAATCAGCTCAAAATTCTCAGTTCCATACACATGGATTTCCATAATTGAAGAAAGCAGTATTTCCAAATATCTTCACAATATTCAAAATTCACATCTTCTCCAAACATCAACAGCCTTTTTATCAAAAGATGATTTTTTCGAAATTACCCGGAACCGGCTTAAGCCGCTTCTTGCCAATAAAAATATCGAACGTTTCAAGGTATTGATCCCGGAAGCTGTAGAATATTCTGTCGGCTCCATTGCCATCGCGCCCATCACTCTTGATGGTGAGGTTGTGGGAAGCTTTAACCAGGCTGATCAGGACATATCCCGCTTTGAACCCGGGATAGATACCTCTTTGCTGGAGCAATTGGCCTTAAAGGTTTCTCTTTGTCTTTCCAATGTAACCGCCCATGAGCAATTAAAATTTCTTGCTTTTCATGATCCTTTGACAGGGCTTTTAAACCGGGGTGTTATGGAAAGGATTCTTGAAAGAGAGTTTCAGCGATCAAGAAGATATCACATTGATCTGACGGTTCTTTTCCTTGACCTGGATGATTTTAAATCCATCAATGACAATTTCGGACATGATAATGGCGACCTTGCATTGTGTCATACGGCAAAATGTCTGAATATTCTCAAACGAGATTCAGACATTGTATCACGATTTGCCGGAGACGAATTTGTGGTCATTCTGCCCTCCACCAATATTAACCAGGCTGAAACCTATATCAACAGGGTAAAACAAAAACTCGCAAACGAGCCTTTATTTTCCGGCACAACCCCTTTTTATGTACAATTAAGCTACGGGGTATCGTCCATATTTGAAAAAGGGATGGATTCCTCTGCTGTCCTTTTAAAAGATGCAGATAAGAAACTTTACAAAGCAAAAAAAACCAAAGAGAACAGACATTCATAGCCAAAAATCATAACTCCCCGGTCAGCTTCAAAGCCGCCGGGGAGTTATGCGTATTTTAATATTTCTTATTAAATTAAAAATCAGTCCAGAATCAATTCAATCTGAACCATTGGGGCAACATCCCCTTTTCTGGGGCCAAGTTTTGTAATTCTCGTATAGCCTCCCTGTCTTGAATTAAACTTTGCTGCAACTTCATTAAAAAGTGTATGAACAACATCTTTTTCACGAATAATGGCAAGGGCTTGTCTTCTGGCATGCAAATCCCCTTTTTTTGCAAGGGTCAGCATGCTGTCCGATATTGATCTTAAGCCTTTGGCCTTTGCTTCAGTTGTTTTAATTTTTGCATGTTTGAACAGAGAAGTTACTATGTTCCTTAACATTTCCTTTATATGGTTGGATGTTCTGTTTA
>CAZWMY010000166.1:0-6889 GCA_964635025.1 uncultured Desulfobacula sp.
TGAGCTAAAAATCCTTCTTTCAAAACATTCTTCATCAGTAATTTTTATAAATATAAAAACTTGAAAAATCATTCTTCTCCGGATGACAAGGTTTTTTAACCGCTCAATGAGTATTTCCAGGTTCTTGTAATCGGCCATGCTGCTTTTTCCTTTTTAATGAGGCTTAGCTTTTATGGCCATTATGGTTGCAATAAAAAAAATGCGGCGCAATGTTTTTAGTGCACCTGCCAGGTGTCATATCTTTCTGTACCAAATGAAGCCGATTCTTTTTAAACAGAGTATTTCCTATAAATTCAAGATAGTTATCCATAAGATAAATTTATTGTGGCCTGCGGTAAACACCTGGCACGAATATCGCTAAGAAAACCCTGACACAGGGTCAGGATAAAATTTGCCAAAGGAGACGATTAAATGATGGATAAAGAAGTGTATAGTTTATGTTTCATGTGTTCGGTCCGGTGCCCCATCCGGGTAAAGGTCAAGGACGGGCATGTGGCCTGGATCGAAGGAAACCCCCATGTGGCGGGCATAGACGGCAGTCTCTGCCCGAGGGGGTCTGCCGGTATGTCCATGCTCTATGATGACCAGCGCCTCCAGTCTCCTCTCATCAGGGTCGGTGAAAGGGGCGAAGGAAACTGGAGAAAAGCCTCCTGGGACGAGGCCATTGATTATGTTGCCGAAAGGCTCAAAGACATCAAAGACAAAAATGGTGCGCACAGCATTGCGCTCTGCGAAAGAACCCAGCTTTCCACCCATGTGAGCAAGACCTTTTTAAAAGCATTGGGTTCTCCCAACCATTTTACCCATGACGCCCTGTGCAAAGGCAGCGTCAATACCGCCTGCCGGTCCCTTTTCGGGTACACGGATGCCGATATCGGAATTCACTACGGCGAGACAAAACATATTGTGCTCTACGGCAGAAATATATTTGAATCCCTGGCAGTAAAAGAAGTCAAAACATTGATGTCGGCCCTGGAAAAAGGCGCCAGGCTGACCTATATCGATCCCCGGGTGACGGTGACCGCATCCAAGGCCCACCGCTACTGGATGATTAGGCCGGGAACGGATCTGGCGCTCAACTATGCCCTGATCCATGTGATCTTAAAGGAAAGGCTGTATGATGCCGGGTTTGTTTCAAAATGGGTTCACGGGGTCAATGAACTCCGGGATTTTACAGAACATTACACCCCGGAATGGGCTGAAACGGAAACCGGGATTCCTGAGGGAGAAATCATTGCCTTTGCAAGGGAAATCAGCAAAGACAAGCCTTCTGTTATTTTCCATTATGGATACCGAGGGGCGAGCCATCAAAATGAAATCTATATGCGGCGGTCCATCCTCATGCTCAACGCCCTCATGGGAAGCGTGGAAGCCAAAGGCGGGATTTTCTTTAAAAAAGGACCGGGCGAAGTCGGCGGCAAAGCAGCCAGAAAACTGGTTTCCCAGGAATTTGCCAAAATCGAAATGCAACGATTTGATAAAGCCGGGACAAAAGATTTCCCCCTGCCCGACCCCAATCACGGGGTGGCCCAGATTTTCCCCTTTGCGGTTTTAAATGAAGATCCCTATCCCATCAAAGCCTTGATCGCGTACCGCATGGACCCCCTCATGTCCATTGCTGATACAAATCAGACGAAAAAAGCCCTGGATAAGCTGGATCTCATTGTCACCATTGATATCAATTATTCGGATATCGCCTGGTATTCGGATGTGATCCTGCCCGAATCTACTTATCTGGAACGGACCGATTGCATCCAGCAGATGAATGGGTTAAAACCCCAGATGTTTTTGCGGAAAAAAGCAGTGGAGCCTCGCTATGACACCCTGGAAGGGGCCATCATTCTGAAAAAAATCGGGGAAAAACTCGGTATTGGAAAGTATTTTCCGTATGAAACCATGGAGGATCTGGTAAACTGGCAGCTTGAAGGCACCGGGTTTACCATGGCAGATTTTGAGAAAAAAGGATTTGTGGCCTATGGATCGGACCAGATTTTCTGGGACCGGGAAAATCTTCCCTTTAAAACCCCTTCAAAAAAGATAGAATTTAAATCCAGCCTTCTGGAGAATGCCGGGTTTGAGTCTTTTCCAAAATATCAGCCGGTTAAAGCCCCTGAAGGCAATGACCGGTTCAGGCTGGTGGTCGGACGCTCTGCCGTTCACACCCATGTCTCCACCCAGAATGTGCCTTATCTGAATGAACTGGAAAGTGAAAACAAACTCTGGATCAATACAAAAAAAGCAGACGCGCTTGGAATCAAAAATAATGCCCTGGTTGAAGTGGCCTCCTCCTCTGGAAAAGGTCGGATTAAAGCCTTTGTCACGGATTTTATCCATCCTGAAGCCGTGTTCATGCTGCATGGGTTTGGGCATGAGGCAGGGCGTGCAAAGCGGTCGTTTAATAAAGGGCTTTCCGATGCGCTGATCCAGGAAAACGTCTATGACAAAATCGGCGGAAGCCCGGCCTATCACGATACCTTTGTATCGGTCAAACCCCTTTAATATGTGTAAACAATATATGAAATCCGGAGGCTTTGAATGAGTCAATATTATCTGTTCCAGGACACCAGAATGTGCATTGGATGCCATGCCTGTGAAATCCAGTGCCAGACAAACAAGAATCTGCCGACAGGGCCCAAGCCCTGCCAGATTATCCAGGTGGGCCCGAAAATGATCAACGGGCTGCCGAAAATATCCTTTATTTTCATGCCCTGCTACCATTGCGAAACCCCATGGTGTGTGTCGGCCTGCCCCACCGGCGCCATGCAGAAACGCAGCAGTGACGGGATTGTATTTGTTGACAAAGAACTGTGTGTGGGCTGCAAAACCTGCATGTCCTCCTGCCCATGGGGCGCTCCCCAGTGGAACCCTGAGACCGGAAAGGTTGAAAAATGTGATTATTGCAAGGACAGGCTTGATGCGGGCTTAAAACCAGCCTGCGTAACCCTGTGCACAACAGGATGTCTGACATTCGGGCTTGCCGAAGACATGACCCAGGTCCGGCGGCAGCGGCACGCAGAATCGGCAGCATCCTTTGAAAACAGTAGCTTTTAGGCGGGAGAAAAAATGGCAGCCTGTCCGGTAAGAACCACTCTCATCTACCTGTCTGACCTTATCCTTTCCGGATCTTTGACCGACCCGAAGGCAAGGAGAATCTGCGAGCAGATCCTGCACCTGACCGAGGAAATTTCAGAAGGAGCGGCCGGGAAAGACCATCTTTTGGCCATTGATTCTTTGATCCGGGAATATCTTGGTTCGGCAGATTCAAAAAAATCCCTGGAAGCCGGAAAAACACTGGAAGAGATGTTTTCCGGTCACAAGGAAGTTTTTCAAAGCCATATCGACACCCGGAACTGCCCTTCCCATGACTGCGGAAAACTGGCTCCTTCCCCCTGCCAGATGGCCTGCCCGGCCGGGATTGATATCCCGACCTATCTGACCCTCATTGCCAGGGGAGAAGATGCCAAGGCCATTGAGGTCATCCGAAGGGACAATCCCTTTCCCTGGGTCTGCGGGCTTATCTGCACCCGGCCTTGTGAAATGATGTGCGTGAGAGCAAGGATCGATACCCCGGTCTCCATTAAATTTTTAAAGGCTTTTGCCGCAGAAAGGGCTTTGTCTGAAGGCGCCTATAAAAATCCGGAAAAAAAAGCGTTTAACGGCAGAAAGGTCTGTGTCATCGGCGCAGGGCCGGGAGGGCTCACGGCTGCCTATTATCTTGCCCTCATGGGATACGGGGTGAAAATCATTGAAGCCCTTCCCGTATCCGGGGGGATGATGATGATCGGAATCCCGAGATACCGCCTGCCAAGGGAGGTCATTGACAGGGAAGTGGCCATGATCGAGGATCTTGGCGTTGAGATGGTCTACAATACCCGGTTTGGCCGGGATATCACCTTTGAAGACCTTAAAAATGAAGGATTTGATGCTTTTTTTATTGCCATCGGCGCCCATAAAGCCATGGCGCTGGGGATCAAAGGGGAAAAAGAATTTCCAAAAGTCCTGGAAGCCATCGGGTTTTTAAAGGATGTGGCCCTGGGGAATCATCATTCACCCGGTAAACAGATCGTGGTCATCGGCGGCGGCAATGTGGCCATTGATGCGGCCAGGACGGCATTGAGACTGGGCGCTGAAAAAGTGACCATTGCCTATCGCAGATCCAAAAATGAAATGCCGGCCGATATCGAGGAAGTGGAACAGGCCAGGGAAGAGGGTGTTGAATTTTCATTCCTGACCATTCCCAAGGAAATTCTCGGCAAGGACGGTACCATCACCGGTCTTGACTGCATCAGGGCCGAACTCATTCAAAAAGAAGGCTCGGACCGTCTCATGCCGGTCCCCATTGAAGGCTCAGACTTTATCATTGAGGCCGATGGTGTGATCAGTGCCATCGGCCAATACGTGGATGATAAGGGAATGGAAGCCTTTTCGCAGGTAAGCTGGACAAGGAGAGGCACCCTGGAAGTCAATCATGCCAGCATGGAAACCGCTATGCCGGGTGTGTTTGCCGCCGGTGACGCCGTATCCGGCCCGGCCACGGTGATTGAGGCCATTGGCGGCGGCAAACGGGCGGCAGAAGCCATAGACCGGTATCTGAACCATATTCCCCAGCCGCGGATGCCCAAAATCCCGGTCCGGCATCATATGGAACCGCCTGTTGAAATGACCGCCACCCGGAAAATGACCCTGAAACACCCGGTCATGCCCATGCTGAATGTGGACCGCCGCAGAACCACATTTCAGCAAGTGGAGCTGGGGTATGATGAAGAAAGCGTCCGAAAGGAAGCCGGGCGGTGCCTGCGCTGTGATATCTGCCGGAGATGCGGAAAATGCATCGAGGTCTGCCGTGATAAAATGGGGATCGATGCCCTTCAGTTCGGCTATATGGATGTTGACCATCCCGCTGAAACCGATTTCAGGACCACTGAAAAAAAATGCATCACCTGCGGCGCCTGTGCAGCCAATTGTGAAAACAATGCCATGATCCTGGAAGAAAAAGACGGCCGCAGAAACCTGAGATTGTGCGGAACTCTGTTGAACAGTCAGGCCATCCAGTATTGCGAAAATTGTCAGGTCTCTCTTCCGTCTGCCGAATATTTCAATTTTATTGCCCAAAAAACGGAAGATATGGTAAAAAGAACTGAAACCCGGCTTTTGTGCAATAATTGTCTGCGGCTTCTCAGCGCAAAAACAACTGTGGAAATACCATTGGTCTGAAATAAAGGAAACCTCCATGCAATTTCAAAAAGGCAATAGGATCAGAGTGTTCAGAAAATCTGAAGACGACGCCTGGGAACCCTATATGGATGATTTTATAGGGCTTTGCGGGTTTGTGACAGACCCGGACACCTCCATCAATGATCCGGATACGCTCATAGAGGTCAGCCTGGAAGCCAAAGGCACCCATCGCCTGCCCCAGGATTGCCTGGAAAGAGTCGCTTAATAAAAATGAATCCTTTGATGATGAGCACATTGAAATGTTTGCCCCTATGGGCAGTATCAGGTCTTCTGCTGCTGCCTGAAGATGCCCATGCGATCCAGCTTCATCTGACCTCGGAAGGCATCATCACCCACCAGATGGGGCATATTTTTTTCCTGGTATCCATGGTAGCCCTGATCTTCACCCTTTCCGGCAAAGGCCTGGACAAACAAAAAGGCTGGCGCCTGATCCAGTATTCTGCTTTTTTTTTCATTCTATGGAACCTGGATGCCTTTCTGGGGCATTTTCTCGACAATCAGATTCATGCCGTCGAAGTCAAGGTTATCTCTTTTACCACCATGCAGATGGAAGTGTATAATGATTCCCCGGTTCTCTACCGGATCTATTATGCATTAAAACTGGACCATCTCCTGGCTGTTCCGGCCATGCTGCTGTTTTACATGGGTCTTTCGCGCCTGGTACAGGAACAGCGCAATAATCCTGCAAAAAAGGAAACCCTTTGACCGGTTCATTTCTTCCCATACTGACCGTGGATGTTCTCGGGTCCGTCTGCATGATGGTCCTTGCACTTCTATGCCTTAACAAGGCAAGGATATTAAGGGAGCTGGATACCGACAATGCCGTTTTTCTGTATCTCATGTGGATCAGTACGGGGTTTGCCATCTTTGCCGTATCAAGATCTTTTGGCCATATCTTAAAACAGGTCCTGGTCCTGAGCGGGAATTCCGGAACCTGGCAGGCCATCAGCCCCTATTCAGGCGGGGTCAATACCGTATCCTTCATGCTGGTCGGCCTGATCACGCTTTTTTTCAACCAGATCTGGAAAATCAATGAAAAAATTCTTTACGGCAGAAAACGTCTTGAAGAAGCGCATGTCCAGCTTCAGCACCTGAACCAGACCCTTGAGCAAAAGGTCATTGAAAGAACTGAACGATTGACAAGCAGCGAGTACAAAGCCCGAAGAATTTTCGAGCTTTCCCTGGATACCATCCTCGTGACAGATGAAGGGTTTAATGTTTCCGAAATCAACCAGGCCGGGATAACCCTAACTGGATATGAAAAAAAGAATATGCTGGAAAAAAAAATGGGGTTAAAAGATTTTATGGCCCACCCCTCGGAATGGGACAGGGTCAAAAATCTTCTGGAAACCCATGAATATATTGTCAACGAGGAGATCGATTTTCTTAAACCCGACCATTCCCTTGTCCGGGTATTGATTACCGGGGGGGTCGATTACGGGGCTTTTGGCTGCGGAAAAAGTTTTCATTTCTTTTACAAGAAAATCATTATAAAAAAGAAGATGAAAGACAGGATTGCCAGGGCCGCAAACCTGGCCGCCTTAGTGGAACTTTCGCCCGGGTTGGCCATTGAAATAACCAATCCCCTGGCCATCTTCCCCGGTTATCCCAGGCTTCTGCTCAAGGAAAATACCGGCCTTGAGGAGGATCTGAA
>CAZWMY010000167.1:0-6837 GCA_964635025.1 uncultured Desulfobacula sp.
TGTACACGGGTTACGGGATTATTATGCTCCTGGTCTTTAAGACCGTGATCGGCAAGCTTCTTTTGCCCACCACAAATATTGTCACGGAAATAAAGGAAGACCGGAATGTGGCAGCCATGATCGTTGTGGAATGTGCCATGAATGCCGTTGCCATTATCATCGCCTTTTCCATGTAATCCATGTCTCAACCCGGAAAACCGATCAATTTTGCATCCTTCCTTCTTTGCGCCTGCATGTTTGCCAGCGGCGCCTGCGGTATCATCCTTGAGTATATTCAGGCCAGTCTTGCCTCCATGATCCTTGGCAATTCATTTGAGCAATGGGCCATGGTCATCGGTCTCATGCTTTTTTGGATGGGGTTCGGAAGCCTCATCCAGTCAAGGATTTCAAAACCCTTTTTGATTTATGCCTTTATCGGGGTTGAGATCGGCCTTGCTCTTGCCGGGGGCTTTTCCCCCACCCTGACCTATCTGGCCTACAGCTATACCTCCCATTATATCCTGGTCCTGTATTTTTTTGTGAGTTTCATCGGGATCATGATCGGACTTGAAATCCCCGTCATTATCCGGATCAACAATGATTTCAGCAGGGAATTGTCTACCAATCTCGGGAGCATTCTGAGCGCAGATTATATCGGCAGCCTCATGGGCTCGGTGCTTTATGTCTTTGTTCTTTTAAGGTTTACGTCCATCACACAAGCCGCTTTTCTCACCGCCGGCGCAAATTTTTCCCTGGCTGCCGTCACCTTTATCTATTTTTCAAAAAAAGGCCTCCTCAAAAAAAAACTGCTCCTGCCGGTCGTTATAGTGATGACCTTTGGCGCCCTTTGTTTCGGATACCTGAACAACAAACAATGGAATATCAAGCTTGAGCAGCCTCTGTATGATGACCCGGTTATCTTCAGCAAAACCACCCGGTACCAGCACATCACCCTGACCCATGACAAACCTTTAAATGAAGTCCGGCTTTATTTGAACGGCAATCTTCAGTTCTGCAGCACGGATGAACAGCGCTACCATGAGCCCATGGTTCACCCGGTCATGAATATTTCCCCCATCAGGGAAAGGGTTCTCATTCTTGGCGGCGGCGACGGGTGCGCCTTAAGGGAGGTCTTAAAATACCAGGATGTCAAAGAAGTCCTCTTGGTGGATCTTGACCCTGACATGACCGAACTGGCCGCCACCCATCCCATCCTTAGGCAGATCAACCAGGATGCTTTTAAGGATGCCCGGGTGGTTACCCTTAAAGGCAGCGGAATTTCCCCCGGCATCCATAAAAGGGTTTATATGGACACGAACCGCAAAACCTCTTCACGCCCGGCCGCCACACAAAAGCTGGCCGACGTCAGGGTCATGAATGTGGATGCCGATAAATACTTAAGCGATGTTCAGGGGTTTTTTGATATCATCCTCGTGGATCTGCCCGACCCATCCTCTCCCGAACTCACCAAGCTCTATGCAGCGGAATTTTATAAAAAAATACGGCTACGTCTTTCCCAGCACGGATTTATGGTGGTCCAGGCCACCTCTCCCTATCTTGCAAAGGAAACTTATCTGTGCATCGGAAGAACCATTGAAAGCGCCGGTCTTTCCATCCTCCCCTTTCATGAAAACGTGCCGAGCTTTGGCGACTGGGGATGGTTTATGGCCTTTCACCCCAATATAAAAAAAGAAAAAATCATGGAAAGGATCAACACCCTTGTCATTGATGTCCCGACCCGGTTTATCACTCCGGAAGGGTTTCGAAGCGAACTTGTTTTCGGAAAAGGGGATCTTGAAACCACCGACAAAAGGATCAACACCCTTTTTGACCCCTCCCTACTCAACATCTACACCCATGAATCCTGGCTGCTGGATTAAAACAATTTAGCGAAAAGCTGCTTTTGGGCTGCCAATAATTTTTGTGCCTTATCCAGGGATATCTCCTTGAATCTTATCCGGTCGCCGGGTTTCATCTGAGCGACCAGGGCAAGATCCACCGAGGCGACATTGGCTATCCGCGCATACCCGCCGGTTGTTTGCCGGTCGGCCATCAAAATGATGGGCTCACCATTACCAGGCACCTGGATGGTTCCCAGCGACACTCCGGCAGAAATGATGTCGGCTCCCGTTTCCGGATGGTTTATTTTAGGACCGGTTAGCCGATACCCCATCCGGTCGCTTTGTTCGGAAATCACATATTCTGAAGAAAAAAAAGCCCGGATCACTTCCGGATCGAACCGTTTTGCTTCAGGGCCGGTCAGGGCTTGAACAGTTTGAAAAGACAGGTATTCCGGTATTAACCTACTCGGGATTTCCTTTTTTGGGAGCTTGTGACGGATGGGGCCCAAAGGGACTTTGTCTCCCGGCTTTAATGCCCGGCCTTCAACCCCGCCTGTTTTGGCCCGCAAATAGGTTGACCGGCTGTTCATGATCATGGGGACATCAATGCCGCCGGAAAAGGCGATATAGGTTCGACAGCCTTTTTTTAGCCCTGTAAAATGAAGCTGGTCGTCTTTTTTTACCTTAATGGTTGACCAAAGTGATATGGGTCTGCCATTGATACAGGGCCCCATATCCGCCCCGCAAACGGCAATTGCTCCAGAGGATGAAAACATCATTTCAGGCCCGGTCAGGGTTGCTTCCATGCAAGCCGCGTCAGGGGGATTGCCGACAAGAAGATTGCAAAGCGTCATGGAAAATCCATCCATGGCCCCGGCCACGGGCATACCAAAGCGTTGATACCCGTATCGCCCCTGATCCTGGATTGTGGTTAAAAAGCCCGGAGTATGAATAATCACATGCGGCATAGGTCAGAAACAGCCGCTCCGTTTTAGTTCATACCGGCCTTCTTGAACGGCTTTTTCAATCTGATCATATTCATCCGTTGCAATGGGATAAAATTTGATGTGATCGCCTGCCTGAAAAAGAAATTCCGGGGTTCGCCCCGGATCGAAGAGCCGCAGGGGAGTTCTTCCGATCAGCTGCCAGCCGCCCGGGCTTTCAATGGGATAAATCCCTGTCTGATGACCTGCAATTCCTACGGCACCGGCAGGGATTTTCTTTCTGGGCTTTTGCTTGCGCGGGGTCGAAATTTTCTCATCCATTCCGCCGAGATAACAGAATCCGGGTGTGAAACCCAACATATACACCAGATAGTTTGGCGATGAATGAATGTGAATCACATCTTCTTTAGACAGGTTATGAAGGGTAGCGACTTCAGAAATGTCCTCTCCATATTCCCCCCCATATAAAACAGGCACATGGATGATGCCGGATTCCTTTAATTCAACCGTTTCAATGTCATCCGCCAATAAAGCAACAGTATCCAGCAAGGTTTTGTAGCCGATGACGGCAGGATCATAGCAAACCATCAATTCATTATAGGCTGGAATAAAATCAATGATTCCTTTAATTTTCTCCGGTTCAAGCCTGGCCATGAGCTTTCGGACAATGCCATTGGTTTCAATGGAAATATCGTCCCCGGCTTTAATGATAAGGGCTGAATCGCCCGACGGAATGCATTGTAATGAAGGTCTCATCCTTTGCCCATGGCCTTTAGCACAACACCTTCTTTTTTAAAAATCTGATTTAAATTTTTTACAAATTGGAGAGCCATAGAATTGTCTCCATGAATGCAAATGGTACTCACCTCTATAGGAATAATTTTTCCTGAAACCGAAACCACTGTCTTTTCCTTAATAAAACGAATAACCCGGTCATTCAGTTCAGCAGGGTCCTGAATTACGGCACCGGGATTGTTTCGGGAAACCAGTGTCCCATCGTCGTTGTAAGCACGGTCGGCAAACACTTCAAAAGCAACCGTTAAGCCGATAGCCTTTGCAGCGCGCTCCATTTCCGAGCGGGCCGGACAAACAAGAATGAGAGATTCATCCAATTTCTTAACCGCCTCTGCTATGATTTCGGCAACCTCGGAATTCACGGCCGCCATATTATAAAGCGCACCGTGCGGTTTTACATGCTGAAGTCTTCCGCCAAGGGCTTCGGTCATACTTTTTAAAGCACCGGCCTGGTAAAGAACGGCAGCATTGAGTTCATCCCGACTCATCTGCATATTCCTACGGCCAAATCCTGCAAGGTCCGGATACCCCGGATGGGCCCCGATACCTATGCCGTGCTGAAGCGCCAGTTGAATGGTCTTTTTCATGACCAGCGGATCACCCGCGTGAAATCCGCAGGCAATGTTTGCTGAAGAAATAAAGGGCATGAAGGCTTCATCATTACCCATGGTGTAGCTGCCAAAGCTTTCACCCAGATCACAGTTTAAGTCACAAAAGGATATTTTGGGTTGCATGGGGTTTACTCCTTTTTCAGGTTTTTCTTTTTTTGTCTGCCATGACACCAAAAACAAAGGTCCCGGCCAGCATCATAAGGGCGCCGCAGGGAAAAGACATCTTCAGGCTGAAAAAATCCATGGCAAGCCCGGCCGCTATGGAGCCTGTCATCATTCCGAGGCTAAGGGCAATGGTCATGATGGACATGACCGACCCCATGGCCTTTTTTTCATCCCCTTTCACCAAAGCGCTGGCCATGACAGCCGGCATGGCAATGCCGCCGCCAAGACCGAATATACATACAGCCATCACAAGATCGGAAAATGAGGACGCAAAATAGGGCATCATCATCCCGGAAGTCGAAACAAGTCCGCCTGCAATAATCATCCCTGTCCGGCTGATCCGGTCGGCCAGGTATCCCATGGGAAGCTGCAAAAGCCCGGATACAAAAACCCCCAGTGTCACCAGGACGCCGGTGTGGGACCCTGAAAGCCCGAATTCCTTGTCTGCAAAAAGAGGCAGAAAATTCCAGATCACCCCGATGCAGGCAGTATAGGCATATCTGACAACAAAAATGGAAATAATGACCCTGTCTTTCATCAAAACCGCCCAGGGCACCACAACGTGCTGTGTTGTTCTTACTTTTTCCGTGGATGCCGGCGGCAAAAGAAAAATACACAATAAAAGACCGATACAGGAGAGAATTCCCATGCTGATAAAAGCCGCATCAAGGGACAACATATCTTTTATGGCGCCGCCCATCAAGGGCCCGAGGCTCAGGCTTAAAAACATGGACAGATTGAATATCCCCATGGAATATCCTTCCGAGCCTTCCGGCGTAATCTCCCCCACATAGGCCTGAACCACGGGCATGACCATGGCCGATGCCGCTCCCTGGATAAATCTTAAAAGAATCAGGGTTTCCACATTTTTTGAGAAAATAAAGGCAAACGAGATCAGGGTATAGGATAAAAGCCCAATGGAGATAAAAGGTTTTCGCCCTTTTTGATCGGAAAGCCTGCCGAAAAAAGGCAATAGAGCCGTCCTGGAAATAGAAAATGACCCGAAGATCATTCCCACATAGAGGCCCGATGCGCCCAGATCATGGGCATAGATGGGCAAAAGCGGCACAACGATGCCGACGCCTGTAACCGTTGAGAACATGGCGAAAAACAGGGTGATAAAAACACCTTTTTGATCCGACGGGATAATGCCTTTCCCATTTCTTGCAAGTTTTTTTAAAAACCCTGAAATTGATTTGGTTTCAGAAAAACCATCCATCTGCCCATCTCCCCTTTTGGCCTAGGCCAGGCATTCCTGAATCTGATCAATGAACCGACTGCGAGTCGCAAACTCCCCTTTCCGATAATTGGCATGGGTCAGATATAAAAACCGTTCCGCCCGCGTCATGGCCACATACATAAGACGTCTCTCTTCGAAAAGAGCAGGATCACCGGCATCAATGGACCGCCAGTGGGGGAACAGTCGTTCTTCACACCCCACAATAAATACCGTATCAAATTCCAGGCCCTTGGCCGAATGGATGGTCAGAAGAGAAACACCGGATTTATCCGTGTCTTCCCCCTCTTTGTCCTCCCGGATGAGGGCGGCTTCTTCAAGGTATTCCAGTAGGGTTTCCTTGCTCTTTGCCGAATATATCAGCTGCTCGATATTTTCTTTTTTGGAAATATATTCTTCAGGGGTTTTTGTCTTTTTTTCCAGGTATGACAGATAGCCTGTTTTTTCCAGAACCGTTTCCATGGCCCTGACGGGTTGAAAGCCAACAATTTCATCCAGGATGTCAAGAAGCGCTGAAAGCCCTTCATGAATTTTTTTGCTCAGGACCCGGTCTTTCACCATAATTCTTGCCGCATCCTGGAGGCTGACCCCGCTTACCCTCATGCCTGCCATTTTTTTCACAAGAGCAGGGCCAATTCCCCTTTTGGGAGTGTTCAGGACCCGTTCAAAGGAGACATCATCATTGGGGAAAAAAGCTGCACTCAGGTAGGAATTGATATCCAGGATTTCCATTCTTTCAAAAAATCCCTGGGAGCCTTTCAGGCTGTAGGGAATCCGGTAGGCCCGAAAAATTTTTTCAAAAGGCAGGGAACAGAATTTGGTCCTATACACCACTGCCATTTTATCATAGGAAATGCCCAGGCCCTGGCGGTTAAGTCCTTTTATCCGTCTTGCCACCCATTCAGCCTCATGGGAATCCGATAAAAAATCATAGATCTCAACCACCCCGCCTTTTTTCTTGGAAAAGCATTTTTTATCCATTTTGTCCGGGTTATAATCAATGAGATCATTGGCAGCCTGGACAATCTCGTCCGCGGATCTGTAATTCTCTTCCAGCCTGAAAATTTTTGCATCCTTGTATTTTTCAGAAAACCCCAGGAAATGGTTTACATTGGAACCCCGGAATCCATACACAGCCTGCCAGTCATCCCCCACACAGAAAAGATTGCGGTGACTTCCCCAGAGCAGGCTCGTCAGATCATCCTGAAGGTTATTTGTGTCCTGGTATTCATCCAACAGAATATAGGAAAAATAATTCTGATAAA
>CAZWMY010000168.1:0-6828 GCA_964635025.1 uncultured Desulfobacula sp.
CAGGGCTGCCACAGTGTTGGTCAGGACATGCTGGAGAAAGGCCAAGGCATCTTTGCCTCTAAAATAGAGCCGTCCCATGTGCGTGACATCAAAAATCCCGGCGGTTTTCCGTGTGGCCATATGTTCAGTGATAATGCCTGCCGGATACTGAATGGGCATTTCCCAGCCCCCGAATTCAACCATCTGGGCGGACAGATCCAGGTGCTTCCGATAAAATACGGTTCTTAAAAGATCGCTCATGGGTTTCTCTCTTATTAAATTAAGGGTTTTATCTGTAAAATGATGAAAGTCATGTTATAAAAATAAAAAAATCGTAATCGAAACAGGAGAATCTGTCAATAACTAACAATTGCCCATTTATCGGGTCTGATGACGATAAAACCCCTGAAGAAGAAGGATCAGGGCCAAAAGGGTGCAGCTCCCGGATAAGATACAGACGGGCAAAAGCCCGTAATTGGACCAGAGGATACCGCCAAGAAAGGCTCCCGACACCCTGCCGAGCCCGGCAACGGCAAAAAAGGCCGACATGGTGGAGGCTCGCAGTTCCGGGACAAGCTCGGTTGAAAGACCCATGGAGGTCACAATGGTCAGTTCAAAGAAAAAAAATACAAGAAAAAGGCCTGAAAGAACATAAGGCAAACCGATGTTCATCACCGGCAAAAGAAAATATGCCAGGGTGCAAAGGGCTGTCCCCATAAGCGTGGTCTTTTTCAAGCCGATCCTGTCTGAAAAAAAGACGGTAAACCCTTCTCCCAGTACCTCGGAAAGCCCGATAAAAATGGTTCCAAATCCAATGGCGGCAAGAGAAAGATGATAGGATTGTTCAAGCCAGGCCCCGTAAATCACAAAAAGGTTGTCATTGGCAAGGGCCATGAGAAACGAAAAACCCAGAATTCCGGAGACCTGCCGGTTTTTCAGGATGGTTTTCCAGTTGGACAAAAAGAGCGCTCTGGGTTTTGAATCTTGTGATATTTTTCTTCCGGCTGTTTTGGGCAGGGTCTTTAAAATAATAAAAAAACTGACAATGCTTAGTCCGCTGATGATTAAAAAAGGGGTCTGCCAGGAAAAACGCTCAATGACCATTCCGGTCACAGGAATGCCGACAAGGGTGGATCCGGCCCAGGCAAGCTCTGTAATCCCGATGATCTTTCCGCGTTTTTCATAGGGCACAAAATTTCCGATAAAGCCCTGGAGACTGGGATCAAAAATACTTTTGGCAAGCCCGGCCAGAAAAAGGCAGGCCACCAGAACCGGGTATAAGGGGATAAGACCCAGGGCAAAGGTCCCGATAGTCAATAATGCAAGGGATAGCAGCATCAAAAACCGATATCCGTACTGATCGGCAAGACTGGCCCCAAGAGGCCCTAAAATCGATGTGGCCTGGTTCACGGCAATCACCGAGGTGATGGCGGACAGTTCCACGTGAAGACCCCTTGCAAATTCAGGGGCAAAGGGATAAACAAGCCTTCGGGTAATATTGAATAAGAATTTTGTAAAAGTGGCAATGGTGATAAAACCGGCAAATTTTTTAGGATCAATGGTCATGGAAATCCGGCTGATAAAGGGTTAGAAGGTTGAAAGAAGTTTGAATTTGTCAAAGATCAGCAGAAGTCCGATGATGATCAAAAGGATGCCGGAGATCTTATTTATGATGCCGATCAGCTTTGTCGCCTTTTTAATGATACTGATAAGGGAATTAATAAAAAAAGAAAGAATCAGAAATGGAAGGGCAAGCCCTGCAGAATAGACTGCCAGGAGCAGGATGCCTTTTAATACCGTGTCCTGGTTTCCGGCTATGATCAGGATGGACCCCAGCATGGGGCCGATACAAGGGCTCCATCCTGCACCAAAGGCCATTCCGATGACAAAGGTGCCCATGAGATGCAAGGGTTTTTCTTTAACCCGGAATTTTTTTTCAAAATGGAAACTTTTGATATTGATGATCCTGAGAAGATGAAGCCCGAACACAAGAATAATCCCGCCGCCGACATACCGGATAATCCATGAATATTGAGTTGCAAGGCTGCCAAGGAATGAGGCTGAAGCACCGAAGGCAATAAAGATGAACGAAAAACCAGCCACAAAAAAAATCGTGGCCAGGAGAACTTTTTTTCGGGTTTCCTTTGTGTTCTCTGCCAGCTCATCAAGGGAAAGCCCTGTGATAAAAGTAAAATAAGCCGGGACCAGGGGCAGAACACAGGGAGAAAAAAACGAGAGCAGGCCTGCGAAAAGGGCGGCTGAATAGGTCAGGTTTTCGTTGAACAAAAGATCATCCTTATCATTAAATGGTCTAATTCTTTCTTTTTTAGAGACTGGAAATAATTATTTCCCATTCGTTTTTTTTAGCGTCATCATTGCGGTTGTTGATTTCAATGAACCGGGTATGGCTCAGGTTCTCTTTCAGGATAATACTTGAATGACGGCCGCAAACCCTGGTACCGGCCAGAATTTTACCTTCAACATCCAGGATCGCTTTGGGGGAATTGGCCTGATTCAGCCGCTTTAATGTAAATTTTTCCTTAACGCTATTTTTAACATCTTCCGTACAAACAGCAATATCATGAATTGCCTTTCTCAGATGGACTTCCAAAACAGCCTTTTCATCATTCAGGTCATGGATTTTGACATCTGCCTCGGCCAGACTTTTTTGAAACAATCCGATCTCGGCTTTATTTTTGCCGGCATCGGTTCTTTTCATTTCATTTATCAAAGAAAGGGTTCGCTGTCGGGATTGATCAAAATTTTTCAATTTTTCCATAATGATGGCGAGTTCGGATTCCATTTTATTTCTTTGCAGCGTTCTGGTTTCAAGAAAATTCTGTCGCTCTTCAATCACGGAATCAATTTGCTGAAGCTGTTGTTCAAAATACATGGATGTCCCGACGGTAATGGTTGAGGGACCGGATTTTTCAGAACCGACGGAATGGATTTTGGCGCCTCCCTTGGCTGTGATGGATGAAGAGAAAGTCCGTCCCCGGGGGATTTCCAGGGCTCCTTCAAGAATGATCTCGCTGTGAACGATTTCTTTTGCAACATTCATATTCCCCATGCAGGAGACTTTAGATCTGAGCAAAAACCCGGCTTTGATATTTCCTTTGGCTTCGATCACGGATTCCGTTGCTCCGTTTTGTATGAAAACATCCCCCTCGGATTTAATGATACCCCCATCAACGGCATTGACCACTACATCTATGGCCTCAACCCGGAACCCGCTTTTTACGGAACCGGTGATAAAAACATTTTTACTGAATTTAACATGCCCTGTGGCATAGTCCACATCCCCTTCAATGAAATAGGCATCATTTACTGAAATTTCGCCGTTTGGGGCCACCTTTGGGCAGCCGTTGACCTCTGATATCAGTTTTAATCCGTCTTTGGACAAACGCGCACCTTTGCCTGCAAGAAGCGGCAGATCCATGACCCCTGGCCAGGGAAGGGCATCTCCATAAATATTGACCCCGTCCTTACCTTCTTTTGTGGGGATTTTTTCAGCCAGGACATCGCCTTCCGATACATATGGAATTTTTCCCCTTTCTTTAAAGTCTATGAATCCATTTTCGGAAAACTCGCCGGGCTTAAGATAATCCAGTTCAAAGGTATAAAAAATTCTGGCATCGGTTCCATCAATGGGGTTGCGGCCTTCTGCAATTTTGAAATAGGTTTCCCGGTATTTATCGTCCTTGATAAAGGCCTCAAGGCTTTCATCATCAGCTATTCCGTAGATGATGCCGTATTTTTCCACCAGGATTTTGAAATCTGAAAGCGATATGGAATTATCAAAATCAGCTGTTTTGATAACAAAGGCTTTCAGCCCGTTATGCTGTATAAAAAGGGTGATTTCTTTTTCCCGGATTTCCCTCATCCTGCTTTTATCCAATGCAGGGGTTTCTTTTGAAGTGTCATCTTCAGCGCCTGATATTTCATTGACCGGGGAAATCTTCCGCGTGTTGTTTTCGAGTTTTTGTTTTTGCAGAACAAGATTGCGCTGTTTTTCGGATATCATTCCGGCTTCTATCAGAAGGTCTCCCAGCATAATGCCCCGGCCTTTCCGGGCAAGTTTTTGCTGTTCTTCCAGGGCCAGATCCAGATTGCTTTGGGTCAGAAATTCAAAATTGATGCAGATTGACCCAAATCTTATATCTTCCATAGCCTTGGCAAAATTTTGACAGGTTTTTTTCAGGCTGAGCAAATGGGTCTGGCTGATATAGTTTTTTGACTGCATGAATTTAATGACATCGATTCCGGAACCGTCTTTTTGCTGCTGAAGATCAAGAGTCAGTTTCCTGTGGTTCTCTTTGGTCAGATAATTGAGGAATAAAGCAATTTTTATGATCAGCGCATTCCGGCCGCTTATTGCATTGCTCTGGTCTAATAGATCGGTTTTGTTTTCCGAAGCCATTTTTAAGCTTTCTCCCCTTGCCTTTCTTAGTATTCAGAGGGTAAAACTGTCAAGAAGAAATTATATTCAGGAGAATAAGTGTTCCGGTCAGAATGGATATGGCGATTCGGTAATATCCGAAAATTTCAAGCCCGTGCCTGTTGAGATAGGCCACCATCCATTTAACCGATATGACGGCTGAAATAAAGGCAACCACAACGCCGGTTGCAAGCGGCAGGGGATGGAAAACCTGCAGCATGACCTGGCCGTGTTTCAGAATATCAAAGGCGGTTGCCGCACTCAAAGTGACGACCCCCAGTAAAAAGCTGAATTCTACGGCTGAAGCCATGGTCAGCCCGGTGAGCAAGCCACCGCCGATGGTAATCAGGCTTCTGCTGATGCCGGGCCACATGGCAATACATTGCGCCATTCCGATGATCAGGGCGCTTTTCCATGAAAGATCATACAAGGAAGTGCTGTTTGGCTTCTGACCCGGCTGCCGGTTTTTGGATGAAATGATCAGGATGGCAACCCCGCCTACAAACCAAGCTGCAATGACCGGCCATATACCGAATAAATAGGCTTTGATCGTACGGTTCAGCAAAAGACCGATGACGGCAGCAGGGATAAAACCAAGGATGATATTGATGAGCAGTTTCAGGCCTTGCTCGTCCTTACCCATCAGCCCTATCGCCATCTGCCGGATATGTCTTCTGTAGAGCCCTATGACCGCCAGGATGGCACCGATTTGAATGCAGATGGTATAGGCATCGGCTGCCTCTTTTGCTTTTTTATCTTTGAGAGAAGTGACGGATGATTTTTCAATCCCCAGGATATGCCCGGCCAACAAAAGATGACCGGTGGAGCTGACAGGCAGGTATTCGGTTACCCCCTCCACAATGCCCAGAATAATGGCGTGGCTAAAAGGCATGCCCATGGTGTTTTGCTCTTTCCTGACTTCGGCCGGAGAAGCCCAGACAGGGGTAAGAGAGACCACCATCATAAAAAGCATTGCCAATGATATCTTAACGTTCCGGTTTATCATCCTGAAAATCAGTTTCATGGGATTTCTTTCAAATTAAAAATAACCGGCCGAGAGAATCGACCGGTGGATATGTGAGTCCTGTGAGCATGGGTTCTCTTAACACAAGTATCAGCCGAAAACAAGGACGGAACAATGCAAAAGCGGTTTTGCAATTTGCCGGGCCCTGCAAAGGAATACAATCTTTTTAACACTTATTTCAGACGTTCCTGATATTTTTCCAGGAACACCAGCCGGACCTTTGGGGAGATGTCCTTTTCACGGCATTCCTTGTACCCCAGCCGTTTGTAGAGACGGATATTGTGAGCACTTTTGGTGCCGGTAAACAATTCAAACCGTTTGGCATCCGGAAAGGCAGCCTCAATTTTCTCCAGCATACGGGTTCCGATTCCCTTTCCCTGGTATTCCGGAAAAACCATGAGCCTGCCGATGTGGCAGGTGTCGGAATCGAGGACGGCTCGAACTGAACCAATGATTTTATTTCCATCCATCGCTTTTAGAAAGGTTTTGGATTTAAACTCCGCCTCGATTTCGGAAAGGGTCTGGGTTAGGGGTGGGATAGACCAGTCATCGTTCAGTTTTGCCTCGCTCTGGTATGCGACCTTCTGCAATGCGAGGATTTCGGCCGCGTCGCCTGGTTCTGCCTGTATGATGGAAATACCCATTGTCCCTCTTTTTGATTCAACTTATATTTGAACAGTTCCGGATATCATGCCTTGTTGAAAGATATCCAATGATAACCAGCTGAAATTTATATCTGAAACTAACTATCAGGATATGGATGGCGTGTAAAGAGAAATAGGTGAATATTTGTTCGGTTTTTGATTGACAAAGACAAGCCCACTATCCTAATTCTATGTCAATGATCGCAAAGATTACATATAAAGAAAAAACCTGGCAGGCGGATCTCAATAAACCCATTGATATTTCCATTCCGCTTCGCAGCGGTGCCGGAAACATCAACGCCTGGTATGTGAACCCCATCACCATTGAGCCGGTTCGGCTGGGTGACTGGGTGGGGGATGTCAATCAGGGCGGTTCTGTGAATTTCAGAAACATCTGTTTTAACCCCCATGGCAACGGAACCCATACGGAATGCGTGGGCCATATCAGCAAAGAAACGTACAGCATCAACCAGGTATTGAAGACATTCTTTTTTATGGCAGCTCTGATTACGGTACGTCCGGATGAAACGATTGACGGGGATTACGCCATCACCCAAAATCATATCCGGAAAGGCTTAAAGGGTCAAACACCCGAAGCCCTGGTGATCCGCACCCTGGACAACCCGGTTTCCAAAATGAGCAGACAGTATTCCAATACCAATCCCCCCTATTTGACTGAGGAGGCGGCGCTTTATATTCATGAACTCGGGATCGATCACCTCCTGATCGATCTGCCATCAGTG
>CAZWMY010000169.1:0-6704 GCA_964635025.1 uncultured Desulfobacula sp.
AATCGTTTCCAGGGCTTTAAGAAGGTTCTGATAATTGGCCAGCGGTTCCCCCATCCCCATAAACACAATATTGGAAAGCTTCAAAGGGTTTATGGATTTTTGCATCAGATAAAACCGGATATCCCTGATCTGGGAAATGATTTCAGATGCAGTCAGGTTTCTGACAAACCCTCCCCTGGCCGTGAGACAAAACCGGCAGTTCTGTGCACACCCGACCTGAGAAGACACACAAAGGGTAAAATGATCCTTGCCTGGAATCAATACGGATTCGATATGGAGCCCGTCATCAAGCTTAAATAAAAATTTTTCCGTTGTGTCGGCGGACACCATTTTTTCTTCCACGACTAAACGCGGGATATAAAAATTTGCCTCAAGTTTTTCCCGAAGCTCTTTTGAAAGATCCGTCATGGCCG
Organism: uncultured Desulfobacula sp.; assembly: GCA_964635025.1. Taxonomy (GTDB): domain Bacteria; phylum Desulfobacterota; class Desulfobacteria; order Desulfobacterales; family Desulfobacteraceae; genus Desulfobacula. The sequence goes on from CAZWMY010000169.1 coordinate 414, forward strand.
CAAAGCTATCGGTTTGCCGGATGTAAAGCCATTTGGATATCTGACCTGCCCTGAACGGCCGGATGCCGTTATCCTCCAACCAAACAGAGAGTTCCTGCCGTGTGAAATCGAGTATATTTTTCATGTCTACATATGGGTCCGGATTTATTTATTTTCTTGACATAACACGGAATCTATACTAATTTCAACGATTTGATTTGATATTTGAAGGTTGGTTTTTTTTATGTTTGAAAGTTTGAGCGACAGACTTGATTCGGTCTTTAAAAAACTGAAAGGCCACGGCACCCTGAATGAAAAGAACATCGAAGATGGTCTTAAACAGGTCCGTATGGCATTGCTTGAGGCCGATGTCAATTATAAAGTCACAAAACAGGTTATTGCAGACATAAAAGAACGGTCCCTGGGTCAGGAAGTGATGCAAAGCCTTACCCCCGGCCAGCAGGTTATAAAGATTGTAAATGATGAATTTACAAAGATGATGGGCTCAGAGCACCAGAGTCTGAACCTGGATGGAAAAAAATTGAATTCCATCATGCTTGTGGGGCTTCAGGGGTCAGGCAAAACCACAACCGCCGGAAAACTGGGTTTCTATCTGCGCAAAATGAACAAGAAGCCTTTTCTGGTGCCTGTGGATGTTTACCGTCCGGCCGCCATCGACCAGCTCAAAAAAATAGGGAAACAGCTGGATATCCCTGTTTTTCCTTCAACCACCGCTATGATGCCTTTGAAAATATGCCAGGATGCAATATTGGCAGCCAGGGAACAAGGGTGTGACACCCTGATCCTAGATACGGCCGGAAGACTGCACCTGGATGAAGCATTAATGGCTGAACTCAAAACTATTAAAAAAGGGGTCAACCCAACAGAAATTCTTCTGGTGGCAGACGCCATGACAGGCCAGGATGCCGTGAATATTGCCGCATCCTTTGACACAGCCCTGGATCTGAATGGCGTGGTTTTGACCAAAATGGATGGTGATGCCCGGGGTGGTGCCGCTCTGTCCATAAAGGCAGTGACCGGAAAACCCTTAAAATTCATCGGTGTAGGTGAAAAATTAACCGCACTTGAGCCTTTTCATCCGGCACGGATGGCATCCCGGATCCTGGGTATGGGAGATACCCTTTCCTTTATTGAGAAAGCCCAGGAAGCCATTGACCAGAAAGAAGCCGGGGAGATTCAAAAAAAATTAAGGAAAAACTCCTTTACCCTGGAAGATTTCAGGAATCAGATAAAGATGGTCCGTAAGATGGGGTCTATTAAAGATCTTCTAGGAATGCTGCCCGGAGTGAATAAAAAAGGGTTGAAAGACCTGAATATTGATGAAAAAGAATTTGTTAAAATTGAAGCAATGATCAATTCCATGACACCCCTGGAAAGGCGTGAATACGGCATCATCAAGGGGTCCAGAAAAATCAGGATTGCCAATGGAAGCGGCACCACGGTTCAGGATATCAACAAACTCCTGAAGAGCTATGCCCAATCCATGAAAATGATAAAGCAATTTAATAAAGGCGGCATGCGTTCAATAAAGAACATGCTGCCGTTTTAAGGAGAAAAAAAAGAATATGGCTGTTAGAATTAGATTGACCCGAAAAGGAACAAAAAAGAAACCTTTTTACAGAATTGTGGCCGCAGATATCGAATGTCCGAGAGACGGAAGATTTCTGGAACTTCTGGGCACCTATAACCCCATGGTAAACCCGGCTGCCGTTACATTAAAAGAGGATAGACTCAAATACTGGCTGGGGGAAGGTGCGATCCCGTCCACAACCGTTCAGAGCATATTAAAACGGCAGGGTATCGGTCAAACCCAAGCGTAAAAAGCCCTTTGATATGGCCGCCCTTTGTATTCTCACTACCCCATTATAAGGAGATTTTGATATGAAAGCGCTGATCGAATACATCGCAAAAGCATTGGTAGACAGTCCTGATCAGGTTCAGGTATCCGAAGTCGTGGGTGATCAGACATCGGTCCTGGAGCTCAAGGTAGCAAAAGAGGATTTAGGGAAGGTGATCGGAAAGCAGGGAAGGTCGGCGCGGGCCATGAGAACAATTTTAAGTGCCGCATCCACAAAGCTTAAAAAACGCACGGTTCTTGAAATTATTGAATAGATGATGAACAAAAAGACTTCGTTTACCATAGGCAAGGTAACCGGAGTGCATGGTCTGAACGGCACACTCAAGGTTGCCTCTTTTGCAGAGTCGGCTGATACATTCAAAAAAGGCCTGAGCATTGCCGTAAAAAGCGAGGGGGAAGAAGGAAAAATTTATATCATCCTTCATACCTCATCCCATAAACATGGGGTATTGCTAAACCTTGAGGGAATTGAGAACCGGGAAGAGGCCGAAGATCTTGTGGGAAAAGAAATCCTTGTGGACAGGGACCAACTGCCGGAACCGGAAGAGGACAGCTGGTATTGGCAGGATCTCATGGGTCTCGATGTGATGGATCATATAAAAGGATATCTGGGCAAGATTACCGACATCTTTCCCACCGGCGCAAATGATGTCTTGGTCGTCACGGACAATGGCAAAGAAACCCTTGTGCCCATGCATAAATACTTTGTTGAATCCGTTGACATGGGCACTCAAACCGTAAACACCACCTTGCCCGAGGATTATTAATGGATTTTACGGTACTGACCCTGTTCCCGGAACTGATCGAAGCTTTTTTTGCACACGGGATGATCAGCAGGGGGATTGAGAGCAACCTGATCACAGCAGATTGCATCAATATCAGGGATTTTTCAACCGACCGCCACAATACAGTGGATGACAGGCCCTATGGCGGCGGCAGCGGCATGGTGATGAAACCGGAACCTCTGAAATCTGCGGTATTATGCGCAAAAAACCGGAGGCCTGAATCAAAAGTTGTACTGTTAACTCCCCAGGGAAACCGTTTCAGCCAGGAAAAAGCCCTGGAATTTGCGGCCAAAAAACAGGGTCTTATTTTGATCTGCGGCCGGTATGAAGGAATTGACGAACGGGTCTACACCCTTCTTGCGGATGAAGAAATTTCCATCGGGGATTATGTCATGACCGGCGGAGAGCTGGGGGCCATGGTAATCATGGATGCCGTTTCCCGTCTGATTCCCGGGGTTCTCGGCAGTGAAGCCTCTTTTTTGTCGGATTCATTTATGGATGACCGGCTGGAGCATGCACACTATACGCGGCCGGAAGAATTTGAAGGACAGCGGATTCCGGATGTACTGTTATCCGGGAATCATGAAAACATAAGGCTCTGGAGAAAAAAATCCTCTCTTCAGCGGACTTTTTTAAAACGGCCGGATCTGTTCGAAAAAACAGTTTTAAGTGCTGAAGAAAAAAAGATTATCAGGCAATGGTGCCGGGAGCTTGAGACCCTTGCCAAAGAGTAGTCTTTATGTGGCGCTGATTCATTTTCCAGTGAAAAGCAGAAAAGGATTGCCCATTGGATCGGCTCTGACCACCATTGATATGCATGATATTGCAAGGGCGTCCATTACGTTTGGTGTTAAAAGGTTTTATGTGGTTACCCCTTTTGAAGACCAGGCAGTTCTGGCCGGTCAGGTGATTGATCACTGGACAAAAGGGGTGGGCGGGGTGCTGAATCCTTTTAGAAAGAGCGCCTTGGAACTGATCCGCGTAACCCGCACCTTTGAAGATGCGGTCAATGCAATAAAAGAGGAAAAAAAGGAACCGGTAGTGACCATCGGCACAAGCGCAGCACCCATTCCCGGTTCGATAACGACTGAAATGCTGCGGCAGAAACTTGAGAATAACGCATCCCACGTCCTGCTTTTTGGAACGGCGTGGGGCCTGGCAGATGAACTGCTTGATGCTTGTGATTATACCCTTGAGCCTATTTTCGGGAAAACGGATTATAATCACCTTTCTGTCAGATCTGCCGTATCCATATATTTAGACCGGATTACAAACGGCAGATAAGAATTTTATTCCTGTTTGCCAAAAGGAAAGATACCAGGAGGAAAAAAAATGAAAAATGTAATCGAAAAATTGGAAAGAGAACAGATGAGGCTTGATATCCCGGAATTCAGTTCAGGAGATACCATCAATGTCCATGTAAAAATCAGTGAAGGTGAAAAAGAACGCATCCAGGTATTCCAGGGTGTTGTGATAAAAAAAACCGGGGGATTTTCAAGCGCCCGGTTTACCGTCAGAAAAATTTCAAGCGGCGTTGGTGTTGAAAGAATATTCCCGCTTTATTCTCCGTCCATTGATAAAATAGAAGTCATCACCAAAGGTAAAGTCAGAAGATCCAAGCTTTATTATCTCAGGAACCTTCGCGGTAAGGCTGCTAGGATCAAAGAAAAACGGACCGCTTAAAACCTCATGGGTTCTGCTGATGTGGCAATTTGAGCACGATGCAAAAACCTTGGGATATAAAATGATAGCAGGTATTGACGAGGCCGGCAGGGGTCCCCTTGCCGGCCCTGTCGTGTCTGCCGCCGTCATTCTTCCCCATGATTTCTTGTGCAAAGGGATTGATGACTCCAAAAAACTGTCTGAAAAAAAACGGGATGAACTTTTTCCCAGGATCATGGAAAAAGCCATCGCAGTTTCTACCGGTATAGCCTCACACCATGAAATAGATAAAATCAATATTCTACGCGCCTCGCTCCTTTCCATGAAACGTGCGGTTGAAAATCTTTCAACTTGCCCTGGCTCACCTGTTCCGGACTTTCTTTTGATAGACGGCAAATTCACTCTGGATATGGAAATCCCCCAGTCTGCCATTATCAAAGGCGACTCAAAAAGCATTTCCATTGCTGCTGCCTCCATCATTGCCAAAGTGACAAGGGATGCCGTTATGAAAGACCTCCACGACCTCTACCCGGCCTATGATTTTATCCGTCACAAAGGGTATCCCACAAAAGATCATAAAAAAGCCCTATTAAAGCACGGTCCCTGCCCTGTTCACCGGCTGACGTTTAGAGGGGTCAAAGAGGTGGTCCATGCCCGATGACCAAAAATCCCTTGGTCAACAAGGTGAATTCTCAGCCATAAGCTTTCTTCAGGCCGGCGGCTTTAAAATCCTGGAAACCAATTTCAGGACAAAAGCAGCAGAAATCGATATTATTGCAAAGGATCAGGAAACCCTCTGCTTTATTGAGGTCAAAACCCGACGCAGTATTAAAAAAGGCCTGCCAAGGGAGTCTGTCACACCGGCAAAACAAAATAAAATCATTCTCGGCGCCTCTTTTTATCTAAAGAAACATAAGCTCCTGGATTCAAAGGTCCGGTTTGATGTGATCGAAGTCCTTGAAGACAATGGCCGATTTGAATTCAACCTGATTAAAAACGCATTTCAGACCCGTTAATATGAAAACCCCATCCCCATACGGCACCTTATATGTGGTGGCAACCCCCATAGGGAATCTCGAAGATATGACCTTTCGGGCAGTGAACATCCTAAAACAGGTGGATATCATTGCAGCAGAGGACACCCGGCATTCAAAAAAACTTCTCAACCACTACGGCATTGAAACCCGGCTCATCTCCTGCCACGAACATAACGAAGCCGATAAAACCCCTCTGTTCATCTCCCATTTAAAAAACGGTCTTAACATTGCCCTGATATCCGATGCAGGGACTCCAACCATCTCCGACCCCGGATATCATCTTGTCAGAGCCGCGGCAAAAGAAAAAATTCCTGTCATTCCCATTCCAGGGTGCAGTGCAGCCATGGCAGGGTTAAGCGTTTCAGGTCTTCCAACAGATACCTTTCATTTTTCAGGGTTTATGCCTAAAAAAAAAGAAAAGCTGAGACAAACCCTTGAACTTTTAAAGGATATGAAAGCCACCCTCATTTTTTATGAGTCTCCCATACGAATCAAAAATCTTATAGAAACCATGATTCACATCTTCGGAAATCGACAATCCTGCCTTACAAGAGAAATTACAAAACTCCATGAAGAATATCTGAGAGGAAGCCTTTCTGAAATAATCGGAATCTTGAATGAAAAAGAGACCATTAAAGGTGAATGTTCTCTGTTTGTTCATGGCTGTGAATCCGAAGTGGTTGTTATGGATGAAGAAACACTTGAAAAAATTATTCTTGACCGGCTCATATCAACCAGCCTTGGCACATCGGAATTAGCAAAAGATATTGCCGAGGAATTCAACCTGAGCAAAAAACATATCTATGACCACATTCTAAAATTGAAAGACAGATAAAACATCCCCTAATTGTTAAGAAAAGAGTTGAATCAATATTTGTATTTCTTTAAAAATTAGGCCCTGTAAATTAAATTGTGTAACTGCTCTAAATTCTATAAGTTACCGAGAACT
>CAZWMY010000170.1:0-6620 GCA_964635025.1 uncultured Desulfobacula sp.
GGTCTGCATGACCAGGAGCACGGATATGGTAGATGCTTTATCAAGAGGCCAGAGAAGCCTTATAAATCTGATGGGATGACTGATGATATTTCCTATGAATCTGAATATCCTGGGAATTTTTCCTCCGCCCCCGGACATGACGGTGAGAAGATTTAACAGCACATCCGAGCCTTTGTTATACCTGACAATCTCGATATGGGTGGTGTCATCGGGGTAAATGCCTGAGGTGATTGCGATCTGGTCATTCCAATTGGTTTTTGTGTCATTGGATTTTACGCCGATCAAAGCTTCGGAATTGGTTCTGACAAAATTTCCCAGCTCATGGGAAATTCGGGGCAGCATTCCCTTGTCCCGGCACTTTTCCAAAAGGCTTACGGTTCCAAGAACTCCGCCTGAAAACACAACCCCTTTGGCTGTGTATCGCTTTTCTTTTTTAATCATGCCTGTGCTGTTTTGGGCCATGACTTCATATCCGCCGGAAATTGGCCTGACACCGGTGACCATGGTCTCAGGGATAATCTTTGCCCCAAGCCTTTTTGCAAGATACAGATAATTCTTATCCAGGGTATTTTTTGCTCCCACCGGGCACCCGATCATGCAGGCCCCGCAAAAGGTGCAGCCGGTTCTGTCCGGGCCTTTGCCGCCAAAATACGGATCTTTGACGGTTTTCTCCGGCTCTCCGAAAAATATCCCCACATCATTTTTATGAAAGGTGTCTTTGCCTGTCATTTCAATACCGACTTCTTTTAACAGCAGATCAGCCCTGCCCACATGGGGGCTGACATCGGCGCCCAGCATTTTTTTTGCGATTTCATAATGGGGTTTTAAGGTTTCTTTGACATTTTTTATGCACCAGTCCCGGCTTTCAAAGACCCTCTCCGGCGGCATCAAAAGCTGGTTGGCATAGACAAGGCTGCCACCGCCGACCCCGCCGCCGTGCAAGATCATGACATGCCGGAACATCGTCAGCATCTGATAGCCATAGCAGCCCAAAAACGGCAGCCACAGATATTTTCTGATATTCCAGTTTGTTTTTGGAAAATCAGGGGTCTTCCATTCTTTTCCCTTTTCAAGAACCCCGACACGGTATCCTTTTTCGGCAAGCCGCAATGCTGAAACGCTCCCGCCAAAACCAGAGCCGATGACTATATAATCAAATTCCTGATGCGGTGATGCTTTCATCATAATTTCCTGAAAAATTGATTTTTGCCTGGGACATATAAAGACTTAATCCTCAGCCCGGTATTCCATGGCAGGTTTTATGATATGAGTTTCATAACCCTGCCTGTAAGATGTTTTGAGTGCTTCGGGAACCCATCGGCTTAGTCCTTCATAAAAAGCATCAGTCGGAATCAGTTTCTTTAGAATACGGTTAATTTTATCGATTTTATTTTTTCCCCATTCATTTTTTGGAGCAACGATATAACCTGTGATAAAGGCATTCTTTTTTTCAAGGATTTCATAAATCCCCAGTTCACCCTTGATGCCTGTATTTTTTGCTAGGGCTTCAAGGGCAAATGGCTCCCAGATCATCCAGTCCATCCGTCCGGCCTCAATCATTTTCAGCTGCCTGCCCTCGCTTTCTTCTCCGGTTATAATAAACTGTTTGATCCGGCCATTGTATTCCTTCAGGATGGAATCGATCTCAGGCCCATAGCTTGCTCCTTTTGAATATCCCATGATCAGATTTTCATTTTCCAGAAGTTTTCGAAGACTGATTTTAGAATCCACAATATAGGGGCGGGCCTTTTCCGGCCTCATGACTACGCCATCTGTAAAAACCAGCCTGCATGACAGAGAATAATAAAGATATGCTTCTCTCTCAGGTGTTTTAGCCACACCATAGGCAAGATAGTGCGCCCCGTTTTTTAAATCCTCAAAAATTCTTACGGGCTGAGCTTGAATAAATTCATGAGTGTTTTCAGCCATCTGACTGCTGATCATCTTTTGGGCATGCGCCCCATACCCGGTTACATTTTGCCCTTCAACGATAAAAAGGGGAGGATAATGGAAATAGGGCCACAGAATTTTTTCCGCATTCGCCTTAGAAATGAAAAAAAATCCTGAAGCGATTAAAAGGCCGATAAAAAACAATCTTTTCATGGACATTTCGCCTCCTCCCTTTGTCTTGGAATCTCGTATTCTTTTTGCGGATAGTAAGACATATTTTGTTTAGTCTATCTTGTGAAAAATAAAATTTCAAGATATGATTTTATATCATACCCTATACCCTAACCCTGTGGTTGAAGAACTTGAAAAAAATAGCAGACCTTATCAGAACCTATCCGCTTTCCACAAAGATAGCCGTCTATATCTTCGGATTCGCTTTTTTTTCAGCCATCGTCGCATCCCTTGCACACCTTCTGGTGGCTTACAATGTGGAAAAGAACCGCATATTATCAAAGCTCGATAACCTGGAGAAAGAGCAGATCGAGCTGCTGACGTCCAACCTGTGGACGTATAACACAAAAGCCGTTGATATCCAGATAAACAGTATCCTGTCCAACAAAGATTTCATCTATATCGAAATCAGGGCTGACGGAAAGATTGAGCATTTTGCCGGGGATAAAAACCTGACAGAAAAAGGCCTTGAAAAGACATATCCTTTGGTTTATCAAGGCAAAACCATTGGAGAAATCACCATTTATGCAACCACCCGGCAGATCAAAGACCGGCTGTTCATACTCACCGCAGGTTCCCTGACCGCCCAGATTTTTGGAATTTTTTTAACCTGTCTTTTTCTTATTCTTCTTCTCTACCGGATGTTAAGCAGGCCGGTGTCCCGGATGCTGGAATTTACAAATACCATAAAACTGGACAATCTTGATTCTGAGTTTTCACTGAATCGTAAAAATAAAAAACCGGATGAAATTGATGCCGTTGTCAATGCGTTTGATGCCATGCGAAAACGTCTGAAAAAAGATATCGAAGAAAAGGAGAGAATCCGAAAGGAACTGATCTCCGAACAGGTGTTTTCCGATAAGGTCATCAACAGCCTACCAGGTATTTTTTTTGTAATTGACGAACAACGCAGAATTATCCGTCATAATCTGAAATTCTATGAGCAGACGTCAAGCCCGGAAACGATGTTTAGTTTTGATATATTTAAATTGATTGACAAGCGGGATCATGAAAAGCTTGAAAATGCATTTCATAATGTTTTTGCCTATGACAAACCGATTTCACTTGAAGTGCTGATCATCAATCCGGAAAGCGCTTCTATTCCATATTTTCTCAACTGTAGCCGGCTAACCCTTCAGAGTCAGGTCTTTCTCATCGGGATCGGCTCTGACCTTCGGGACCGCAAAAAGATGGAATCAGAACTCCGGCAAGCCCAGAAAATGGAGTCCATTGGCACCCTTGCAGGGGGTATTGCCCACGATTTTAACAATATCCTGTCTGCAATTTTCGGCTATACGGAGTTGGCAAACGGATTATATCAGGATAACCCCGAATTATCGGGATATCTTCAGAATATTATGGATGCCGCCGTAAGAGCCAAAGACCTTGTAAGGCAGATTCTGACTTTCAGCCGGAAAAATGAACAGGAAATGGTTCCGCTGAGAGTTTCTCTTATTGTAAAGGAAAGCTTAAAACTGTTGCGCTCTTCCATCCCGGCCACCATTGAAATCCAATCGAAAATCGTTTCCGATAAACAGACGGTTTCCGATCCGACTCAGATCCATCAGATTATCATGAACCTTTGCACAAATGCTTACCAGGCTATGCAGGAAACCGGAGGGATTCTTTCGGTCACGCTCAGTGATATTGTAATTAACGAAGGGGAAAACCTGCCGGCCTCAGAGCCTGTGCCAGGTGAATATATTCTGCTTGAAGTCACTGATACCGGTTGCGGCATGACGCCGGATGTCCTGGAACAAATTTTCGAGCCTTATTTCACCACAAAGGGATCAGGGTCCGGCACAGGGCTTGGACTTGCCGTAGTTCACGGTATCATCAAAAGGAGCAACAGTTATTTGACCGTATCCAGCAAACCCGGGTACGGGAGCAGCTTTAAAATTTATTTCCCAGTGTTTAAAAAACCATATGCGCCGCCGGTGGAAACCGAAGGTATGGGAAGCGCACGCCTCACCGGCCATGAACATATCATGATTGTTGATGACGAAAAAGCCATCCGGGATGCCGTAAAAACCATATTGATAAAAAACGGTTATGCTGTAACCGAATACGAAAATGGGATTTCGGCCTTTGATGCGTTCAGGCAGAGCCCCAAAAAATTTGATCTCATCATCACGGACATGACCATGCCGAAAATGACTGGTTATCAGCTGGGTCTGTCTATTCTGTCCATGAGGCAAGAGTTGCCCGTTATTCTTTGTACGGGATTCAATGAAACCATAAGCCGGGAAAAATGCAAAAATGCAGGCTTTGCCGGATTTCTGCAAAAACCTGTGGAATCGAACACACTTCTCAAGGAAATTCGATATCATCTTGACCGGAAAGATAGCCGGCCAATATGAGTTTAAGTTTTTTAAGGCAGCCTGAATAAAAATGATCGCAATTTTCGATGACATCAAACCGGGGCGATATCGCCCACCTTTTCATATGCTTTAAAATCAGATCCGGAGGAGCGATCTCATCATTTCTGCCCGTCACAATGAGTCCTGTATGCGGCATTTTTTCAATATCATCAAAGCTCATGAAAGCAGCCGGGGGGGACACCATGACATGGTCTTTTACCTTGCACCCTTTTGAAACCAGGCTCGCATTCATCCTTGAACCAAAGGAATATCCGGCAAGGTGGATTTTTTCAAATCCTTTATCCAAAAGAAAATCCATGGCTGCCAGAATATCTTCCTGTTCTCCGTTTCCGTTGTCAAAGGTGCCTGTGCTGTTGCCCGTGCCTCTGAAATTAAACCTTAAGGTGGTGAATCCTTTTTCAAAAAAAGCCCCTGCAATGGTCATGACCACGGGGTTGTCCATATCCCCGCCATACAGCGGGTGGGGATGAGTGACAATCACCGCTTTTTGTGAAGAATTCTGATCCAGTACACCCTCAAGCCTGACTGTTTTGCCCTGAATTGTGATTTGTGATTCCATGAGATCCGCCCGGTTTTTATGACACCAACCTGTATTTGCTTGTAAGCTTTTGTGTTTTCCTGTAGGTTTTACAGAGTTTAAAACAACCATTGATTATCTATAAAGGGTATTATCGTGAATTTCAATTCAATAAAGGCATTTATCGAAAAAACCTGGGATGAATCCGCCATACCGGCTTTAAAAGAATATATTGCCATACCGGCTGAATCCCCTTTTTTTGCGCCGGACTGGAAATCATCGGGCTTTTTAATGGATACCCTCAAACTGGCCCAGGCCTGGGTCAATGATACCGGTCTTGAAAACGCGAAGGTCAGGATCATCTCTCCGGAAGGCAGAACTCCGGTTCTTTTTATTGAAATTGAGGCGACCGGACCTGAAAGCAAAGACACCACGCTTTTTTATGGACATCTGGACAAACAGCCCCCGGCCCAGGGATGGGATGACAATAAAGGACCCTGGCAACCGGTCATGGAAAACGACCGGCTTTATGGCAGGGGGAGTGCCGATGACGGCTATGCCTTGTTTGCCGCCGTTCTCGCCATCAAAGTCCTTCAGGTCCATAAGATTTCGTATGGAAGATGTGTGATCCTCATCGAAACCTGTGAAGAAAGCGGCAGCCGGGATCTGAAATATTATCTTGAAACCCTTCAGGATCAAATCGGGACACCGACCCTGGTGGTCTGTCTGGATTCAGGCTGCGGGGATTATGAACGGATGTGGATTACCACATCTTTAAGAGGCGGTATTGTCGGCGAGCTGGAAGCAACCGTATTAAACCGGGCGATCCATTCAGGAGCTTCCGGCATGGTGGCCTCCAGCTTCAGAATTATAAGACAGCTCATGGACCGGATTGAAGATTCAAAAACGGGTGAATTGTTAATCAAAGAGCTCTATGGCCCGATCCCTGAAAAACGGCTGGAACAGATAAAAAAAACAGCAAAGCTTCTTGATAAAAGCCTGATCTCCCATCTGCCGCTTGTTAAAGGGGCTCTTCCGACAAGCCTTGATCCTGTGGAACTTATCATCAGCAGCACATGGAAACCCGCGCTTTCCTGCACCGGTGCCGAGGGATTTCCTCCCTTGGACAGGGCTGCCAATGTTATTCGGGAATCCACAAAACTTTTGCTGTCCATCCGGACCCCGCCGGGTGTTGAGACAATTCCGGCTGTTGAAAAATTGAAAACCCTGCTGGAAAAAGACCCCCCTTATGGGTCAAGAATCACCTTTAATGTATTAAAACATTCAGATGGGTGGGATATGCCGGATTTGGGAGATTTGCTTGAAACAAAAATCAACGAGGCCGCTTCCCTAAGTTTTGACAACGCCCCCTGTTTTACCGGTGAGGGCGGTTCCATTCCCTTTATGACGCTTCTTTGCGAAAAATTTCCTCAGGCAAAATTTCTGGTAACAGGGGTTTTGGGTCCTGAGTCCAATGCCCACGGCCCTAATGAATTTTTGCATATTCCCTATGTAAAAAAACTGAACCAGGCACTATCCTACATCTGCGGAAAATCTTAAAAGGAGTAAGCCATGAGAATATGCCCGAATTGCTCGCAAAA
>CAZWMY010000171.1:0-6543 GCA_964635025.1 uncultured Desulfobacula sp.
ATTAACCGGGGGTGGAGATTGTTCAGGACTGAATGCGGTTATCCGGGCGGTTACCCGCGCCGCAGCCATCCAATACGGCGCCAGGGTCATCGGTATTGAAGGCGGGTTTGAAGGGCTGATTACCGGGCAAACCCAGGAACTCACCGTCAAATCCACCAAAGATATCCTTACCCGAGGCGGCACCATCCTCGGCACCACCAACAAGGGCAATCCTTTTGAATACAGAGAACGCCTGGATGACGGCACCATCAAAACCACGGATTATTCAGACAAGGCCATGGCAACGTTTAAAGATTTACAACTGGATTGCCTGTTTGTTGTGGGAGGGGAAGGCACCCTTGAAATCGGGTTTAAATTCTTTAAAAAAGGTGTTCCCGTCATCGGTATCCCCAAGACTATAGATAATGATCTTGATAAAACCGATTATACCTTTGGGTTCCAGACCGCCGTCCAGGTGGCCTGCGACGCCCTGGACCGGCTTCAGACCACTGGCCGCAGCCATCATAGGGTCATGATCCTGGAGGTCATGGGCAGAAATGCCGGGTGGATTGCCCTTGAAGCCGGAATCGCCGGCGGCGCCCATATCATCCTGATCCCTGAAATCGAATATGAAATTGAAAACGTGATCAAAAAAATCGTATTCCGGAAAAAAGGCGGCAGCCCGTACAGCATTATCATGATTGCAGAAGGTGCCAAAGAAAAGGGAGGAACCACCATCAAGGCAGAAGAAGCAAAAGGCAGGCTGCAGGGTGTTGAAAAACTGGGCGGAGTGGGATTCTATCTTGCAAAACAGATCGAAAAAGAGATTGACCTTGAAGTCCGGACAACAGTTCTTGGCCATATCCAGCGAGGCGGATCTCCCAATTCCTTTGACCGGGTTCTGGGGACCCGTCTCGGCAGTTTTGCCGTTGATGCGGCGGCGCAAGGCAGATTCGGGACCATGGTGGCCTTGAAAACGCCGGACATGGTTCTTGTGGATTTAAAAGACCTTGCCGGAAAAGTCAGGGCCGTTTCCCTTGATTCCCAACTGATCCGGTGTGCGGAATCCATTGGTATCAATATGGGAAGGGAAGCCATGTAAGGTTATGTTTTATTTTAATTACTAATTAATTATTTTTAAAAAAATAATGAAATAAATATTGACATGGAATTTTTTATACCTAAATTCTGCCCAGGAAATGAAAAAGACCTGAAGATCAATCAGGTAAGAAACACTAACAGAAAGGAGGAACCCATATGCTTACAAGATTAAGTGACATCAACAGATTGTTTAATGCCATGGATTTTTTCAGGAACAGACTGGACAGTTTATACAGCGATGCGGACTGGACCTATGCACCGGGTCTGAACTGGTCCGTGGAAGACAGATTTCCGAAAACCAATCTTTATGAGGATGGTGATCTCTTTGAAATACGGGCGGAAATCCCGGGGCTTGGAAAAGACGATCTGAAAATTAAAATCCAGGGGAATTATCTTGAAATCAGCGGGACAAGGAAAACCGCCAGCCCGGAAAAATATTCAATTCACAGGACTGAAAGAGAGATCACATCATTTACCCGTAGCTTTACGCTTCCGGCCGATGTAGATTCTGAAAAAGCAAAAGCAACACTGGAAAACGGGATTCTCACCCTGACGCTGCCTAAATCCGAGGCCGCAAAACCAAGGCAGATCACCATTTCTTAACAGATCATAACCCTGTATAAAATAAGGAGGTGTAATATGAGTCACAGAACCGATGTCATGAAGGCAAATGAAAAAAATATAGAAAAAACAAGAAAGCTTGATACTGTTCAGCCACTTGTGGATATTTACGAAAATGAAGAAGAAATCCTTGTTTATGCCGATATGCCCGGGGTTTTAAAAGAAAATTTAAAAGTGAATATTGATAACGGAACCCTTTCTCTGTCCGGCATTAGGCAACTTGACTCCCGGGGTGCGGCAAGATGGCAGGAATTCGGGAACATTGAATACAGAAGAAATTTTTCCGTCCCCCAGACCATAAATGTGGAAAAGGTGTTTGCCGAACTCAAAGACGGGGTCTTAAGACTTCATCTTCCCAAGTCTGAGGCTGCAAAGCCAAGAATGATAGAGATCAGTGCGGCATAATATATTAAGGTGCTGCCGGTAAGAAAAGCATCGTCAATAAACTAACAGGGGGGGGCTGTAAAGAGCCGGCCCCCCATCTTTTTGAACCCGAGCTTTTCAAAATCTTTTCAATTTTCAAAAATTATGTCATAGTATGGCCTCAATCAAACTGGAGAGCCACACCCTATGAATCTTTTTGCCATATTATCCAATATCGGGTTTCCGGATATTCTGGACATCATGCTGATCTCCATTGTTTCCTATCATTTATTTATCTGGTTCTGGGGTACCAAAGCATTCAAGGCGCTTATCGGTATTGTCGTTCTGAGCGGAGTGTTTATTCTGGCCAAATCCTGGGGGCTTTTTCTCACCACCTGGGTTTTCCAGATCCTCTGGCAGGTGTTTGTCATCCTCCTTATTATTTTGTTTCAAAAGGAGATCCGGCAGATGCTGGAGCGTTTCAACCCATTAAAAACCATGGGGGTGAAACAAGACAATGCCTCTATTGACTGGATACCGGAATTCTCGGACTGGGCTTTTGAGTCAGCCAAAAAAAGAATTGGTGCGGTCGTTATTTTTGAAGGGACGGATTCGGTTTCCGACCTTGTCACCAGAGGAATTCCCATGGAGTGCGAACCAAAGCC
The DNA here is from genome assembly GCA_964635025.1 of uncultured Desulfobacula sp. Taxonomy (GTDB): domain Bacteria; phylum Desulfobacterota; class Desulfobacteria; order Desulfobacterales; family Desulfobacteraceae; genus Desulfobacula. Next base: position 2,730 of record CAZWMY010000171.1, read on the forward strand.
CGAGATATTGAATTCCATATTTTTGAAGCATTCTCCCTTGCATGACGGCGCAATTTTGATTTCCAGCGGCAGGATTGCAAAAGTGTCCTGCTATCTTCCCTTATCCACACGGGAAGATCTGCCCCAGGAGTGGGGAACCCGCCACAGGGCGGCATTGGGTCTTTCCGAACAATGCAACGCCTGGATACTCGTCATCTCCGAAGAAAGAGGAGAAGTGTCCTTTGCTTTTGACAATGAGGTCAGAAAGGTAAGGGATGAAAAAGAGCTGTCCTTTCTTCTTGAAACCGAGGTGTTCAGTGAAAAGGAACCTGAAATCAAAATGCGGCAGGTCGTCCTGTCCTGGTTTACCAAACGGTACCGGATAAAAGCGGCTGTTTTCAGCCTGGTGTTTATTCTATGGCTGGTTTTTGCAGGACAGCAGAATTTTGAAAAGAGTATCGATCTGCACCTGGATTATCGAAATGTACCGGAAGGCCTTGTGGTTTCATCACCCGCCATGTCCACCATATCCGTCACCTGCAGGGGGCTCAGAAAAGATATCAGCCTGTTGAGCAAAGACAATATGCTGTCATCCCTGGACCTTTCTTCTGCAAAACGGGGGAAATCCTCTTACAATATCACAAAGTCAAATCTCACACTTCCCAACGACAGGATTGATATTGTGAATATCAGCCCGGGAAGGGTTGAAATAACCGTCGAAAAGGCTCCGAAACCTGAAATAAAGGATAAGCCTTCTTCAGCCTCATGATTTTTTCCAAGGTTAAATTGTCAGCAATAAACTGCGGCCCCCTTTTTTTGAAGGGCTCCCGAGGATTTTAAACCCGGCGGTTTCAGCATCTCTGGCAATTGTATGAAATTGCTTTTTGGTGACATGAAAAGGGGGTTCAACCAAAAGAAATTTTCCTTTTTCTTTCAGAAGGGTTTTGATTTCCATCAAAAATTTTAGATGATCCGGGGTTTCATGGACCATATAATAGGCCAGGATAAAATCAGCCTTGATATCCTTGTTTAAACCGATTTGATCCTGGGGGCAATTGTGGAAGGTTATCCGGTCCTCAAGGGAAAGTCTTTTTGCTTTTTCCCTTGTTTTTTCAAGCATCTCTTTTTGAAGGTCCACGGCAATGACCTTGCCGGACGGCCCGACCAGCCTTGCCATATCCATGGTAAAATATCCGGGCCCGCAGCCAAGATCAATGACTGTAGCCCCTTCTGAAATATATTCGCCAACAATCTTCTTCGGGTTCTGGAAGATTCTTCTGAAAAAATTATCCAGGAAAAAAGCATAGGTGTGGCTGCAGACATCGCCTTTGTATTCTTTGTTGTACATGATGGTGTTCTCCTTTATGTGTTTAATGACTATACGCTTAAAATAAAAAAAATCAAATATCGGAACGAACTCTTCTCCCCAGAAAATCCTCAATTTTCTCCATAAACCGGATCACCACTTCTATCTCTTTTTCATCCATATCATCCAGGTATTTTGCAAAACCGCCATCCATTGTTTCATGCCAGTGTTTGTGCGCATAATAGGCAGTATATCCTTTGGATGTCAGTGTGACAATGGTGCGGGACAGGTTGTAAGGATCGGTTTTTTTTTCGGAAAATCCTTTGGTTTCAAGTCTTTTCAGACTTTGAGACACGGCGCCTTTGGTGACCCCAAGAAGGCTGCCGATATCGGTGACGCTCAGGTTGTCATTGCCTCCAATGATTTCAATCAGGTGAATTTCAGAGTGGGAAAGCAGTTCATCTGTGCCGAAAGCCCTGGGCGTTCTGTCAAGCTCACGGGTCAGCCGCATAATGGATTGAAATTTTCCGTGTATGGAAAGCAGTTCTTTTTTCATGACAAAAGAGTATAGTCAATATACGCTATTGTCAATTATTTTTTTCAGCAGCAGTCTCCTCTTCCACAGGACGCTTTTTCTTTTCCTTTTATCCAGACCTGGATAATATAGGCGGCTCAGCCCACACCGGGACTGACGGCGAGGGCTTCGGAAGGGCAGTTGTTTACACAGGCGCCGCATTCCATACAGGCATTGAAATCAACAATATGGGCTTTGTTCCCGCGCATTTCAAATACCGCCTGGGGGCAGACTTCAGTGCACAGGCTGCAGCCGATACATTTTTCCTGGTTCAGCACCAGGGTGGAGACATCATCAAGATATCGCAAACTTTCCATGGGTCATCCTTTTATTATTTGAAGTTAAAAAGCAGAGTAAATCCACAGCCCGAAAGAAATGACAAGGCTTGCCAGCTGGACCGGGATATATTGTTTCATTTCCTTTTCAACCCCTGAAGGAGAGGTAAAAGGTGTGCTGCCGGTAAAATTCATGGCCAGATAGGAGCTGATGGTGACACTGAAGAGGAAAAGGGCAATGAATCCGGAAATACTGTGTATGGCGGATGCGGACAGCAAAAGAAAAAGAACGGCAAAGATGCTTCCGGATATAATGCCCTTAAGAGCGAAATGCCGGGAGGGGACATAGGGCAAAAGGACAGGGGTGACAAAAGCCCCGGAAATGATACCGGTAAAAAGGGCAAAAACTGAAAGCATCCCTCTTTCCAAAGCCCCGGAAAAAGAAAAAATGCCAGGACCGAAACCGGAGAGGATAAACAGCACAATGGCAATCATCAGGGCAGGTTTCAGCACCATCTGAAGTTCCACAGGGGTGAGAATAAACCGCTCATACAAGGAGAAAGTGACCTGCCTCATGGCTTTATCCGCAACCTTGTCTTTTTTTAAAAAATCCGGGATATCCTTTGCCCGGACAGGCCCGTAAACCACTCTGAACCCGGATTGTTTTTTTACATCCCTGGCCGATATGCCTGTGGCCCCGAGCTGGGGTACAATTACCCGTTTGTGGTCCACAATTTTTTCAAGGGATGACTGTTGTATCCGTTTTACCAGCTCACGGGTTGAAAATGTGCCTTTGCCGGCCGCACACCAGACATTGATTCCCTTTGTATCCAAGACCATTATCCAGGCGTTGATTCCGGCAAGCTCCTTTCTTAAATGGTCAAAGGTCAATTTAAAATTGGCTGTGACCAGAACCTCGGAATTTTTATCCGGATTGCCGATGCCGTAAAGCCCGGGCGCAACAGTATAAGAATATCGCCCGATACCGCATCTGACGGCAAAGCTCGAAACCAGATCCTCTTTATCAAGTTTGGGTTTGATAATGGGAACAAGACCTGCATCGGTACGGATAAATTTATCCACATAGGCGCAAAGTTTGTACCCCGGCTTTTCATAACCGGCCATGGGGTTGTCTTTTTCCGTTGTTGAACAAGGCTGTATGTTGTCCATGGAGCTTAATATGCTCACGCCTGGGGTTGAAATGTGAAGTTTTTTTTCAGAAGCCGGACCACTGCATCCGCACTCGTCTGTTTTGTTCATTTTTTTTAATTTCCTTAAAGGTTTTTTATATAATGCTTAAATTGTTCTAAAACATGTTTATCCACGCAGAAATAAGTCTTTGGGCCTTCCACTTCACCGCAGACGATTCCGGATTCTTTTAAAATTTTCAAATGCTGACTGATGGTGGACTGGGAAAAGGGAAAGATATTCACGATTTCTCCGCACACACAGGTATTGATGTGGATCAGATGCTCAACAATCCTGATCCGAGTCGGGTGTCCAAGGGCCTTGAAAATTTTTGAAATCTGTTCAGCGGTCATCTTTATGTTTCAATTCATTCAATCTATATCGTTCATCGGCTATTAACGATATAGATATGGAAAGCGGTTGTCAACAAAAATTTCAAACAGGGCAATCGCATGTAAAAATCATTTGGCCAAGATTTTTAGCAGATAGCTA
>CAZWMY010000172.1:0-6419 GCA_964635025.1 uncultured Desulfobacula sp.
TCTGGACTGTTTTATTCTATCTTAACACATTGTCCAGTTTTTGGGGTCCACTATAGCCTTCCGCAAAACATCTCATACATACACACACCAAAAGCATAGATATCTGTCTGCTCATTTACGTCAGTCGGATCTTCGGATTGCTCCGGTGACATATAATTTAGTGTCCCTTCCGCCAGATCCGATCCCATCTCATGGGTTTTGACAAGTCCAAAATCCGTGATCTTCAGAGTCCCGTTTACAGTCATCAGAATATTTTCCGGCTTGATGTCCCGATGGATCTTGCCCTGCCTGTGGGCATGCGCCATACCATGACAGAACTGGATTGCCAGATCCAGTCCGACTTTTAGATCATAGCACCTGGCATCACTGATCCATTCTTTCAGGTTCCCTCCGTCCACATATTCGATAAAAATGTGTGGGACTCCGTCCAGCTCACGAACATAGTAACAGTAAGCAATGTTCGGATGCAGCCCGAGATCTGTCCAGGCGTTGGCCTCGTTCAGCACCATGTCGAAGAAGGCGTCGTCCGATATCATGATCTCTTTAGGAGACTTGATGGCGAGTTTTATCCCCCACTGCAGGTGCTCGGCAATATAAACATAACCCATGCTTCCGCTCTTGATATCATCTATTCTGTACAGGTCGAGCAGGACCTCTCCCTTGGAGTAGGTCGTAAGGCTCTTGCCGCCCCAGCCGCCTTGCCGACCCTTCTCTTGGGCCGTGGGCTCTTTTTCCCGGACCTTAGTGCCTCCCGGAATTGCTAAAGGTGCGTCCGGCTTTTCTGCCGTCTTCAACAAAGGCTCAATGGATGAGACAGGGGGTGAGTGCTGGCCGGTAGTGATGCTTTCGTTTTTCTCCCCCCCGTGCTCGGGGCAATAGAGGCTTTCGGGATCACTCGATTCAAATGGGTAACCACACTGGATGCAATACAAGGTAACCATTATCCCCCCTACAATTTTGTTAAGATGGCCTTGCCGTCCCGGCTTACACTCAATAGCTGTCCGTCAACCAGCGTTGCCTTGACAACTTCCGCATCATGGAGCTTTTGCGAGAAAAGAACCGTATTCAATTTCGATAGGGCAAAAAGCTGCACAGTCCCATCATACATGCCTATAACCACTCTGTCCGAATTCGAATCGTGGGAGAGGGTCGTAATCCTTCCCTTTACCCTGCAGTCACCCCCACAGTAACTCTTTATATCTTGCCAACATGCCAGCCGCCCATTTTCATAAGCCGCTATCAAAGATCCGCCGTCTATAAACGATATATGGCTGACCTGCGGCCATTTATTCTCCCCCGAAGGCAACGTAAGATAATCATAGGTTCTCTTCACCTCACGGCTGGCCATGTCATAGAGAAGGATATCACCATCTTCTGTTCCAATACCGAGAAACTGATTATCCATTGAGAAAGACAAAATTGTTGCTCGCTGATTGCCAAGATTGAATAGTGGCATTATTTTGCCCGGTCCATGCAAACGGATAAAAATTTCTTTTTTGTCTAAGGAGGTAAAAGCTGAAATTGTTCCAAATCCATTGACGGATAGAGATTCAAAAGGCTTTTCGGTATATAGAGTGGTAAAGATTTGACCATCAGGCAGGTCCGCATGGCCGACCAGGATTTTTCCTGTTTTGTCGCCGAGGATGATCTTTTCATCCCTTAACCAGAGGGCATAAGGCGAATCGAGATCCGGAACTTCGGTGGACTGCATCCCATTGTCACCGTAACGGGAGAGCATTCCTCCAGAGTCGAGAACAAAATGCACATTCAATCCAATGGATTCGACATCCACAATCTCCTTCCGATGATTGAAAAGCAGTCTGCTGGTAGAAGGTTGGGTTACGGAAGGTATGGATGTCTTGATTTGTATGTGCTCCGACTTAACCGGAGGTTTAGGAGCAACTGTGGGTTTCGGGGGTGCCTGGTTCCGTTTCTGATGGGCCTCATCAGAAGAATCGGTATCAAGCACCATAGAAGACTGCAGAAACGGTAAAATAATAATCTTTCCGAGGAGATGCCCGATAAAAAAAAGAACAACACCTGCGGGGAAAAACAAGGCAAAAACGATCGCCCAAATTGCTTGAATCATTATGCGGTTTTTAGGAACATGGGCATTCTGAATGGCCATTTGAATATGTTGAAAAACCTGAAACAAGAGAAAATATACTGCTGCAATCAGAAAATATGAATAATGCCAGACCGGCTTCCAGTGCGGCACTCGAATGTCGGGGACTTGGAACCAGTAAAAATTTAACGGGATAGCCGATGAAACGTTAAAAAACATTTTCCAAAGAACGATGACTACAAAAGCCCAGCCTCCGATTACCAAACCCATCGCCAGCATTAACGACAATGTCTCTTCTTTTTGCATTTGATAGTCAACCAGTTCTTTAGCTATCTTAGTTCCGATGAGCCTCTTCATGTCCATGAAAGTTTCCGATATCCTTTGCAAAGCTAATTGATGAACATAGGCGGGAACCAAAAACCATGACCATATTAATCCCATTAAGATGAGTCCGTTGGCAGCGGAACCTGATGAATCTGAGAAAAAGTTAAATAGCTCCTGAGAAAAAGGGATTGGTCCAAGCCTGACCATACGATAAACTGACCCGGCAATATCTGGATATGATGCCGAAATGTATGCAATATAAGAAAAAATGATCAATGGGAAAAAGAACGTTCCGAATTTCCTTGCAGCCAAGTATCCAACAATGGATAAAACTATGAAATAAAAAATCCCCCAAAAGGACGAACCCGCTGTAAAAAATAGAACCTTCATTGCATTAAGTATATCCGCATATGGATGAACAGCGTGATGGCTTAAAACAACCGGAGCAAAAAAAGCGTATAGCCCAATACAAACTGAAATAAGGATCAAAGCGCCTGCATTAACTTTTTTCCCCACTAATTGTGCTTTAAACCGCAAGCCGGTGGTCAGTGCTATTACAGCTAAAAAATGAAATAAGGCCACCCAGAGAATCGCCCCATCGAACATCACTTTGCTTGCCGCCCAATTAATCAATGAAAGCGAGATAATAAAAGACACCATTCCTGCAACGTGACTTTTTAGATTTACACATGCAGGCAAAAGAAGTGATAACAAAGAACCGCCGAAACAGAGTGCGCCCACAACGAAACTTTTTGTTATAATACCGATGATTATGCTGGATAGGAAAACTATATTCCCTAAATTCGCAAAGATACGAGGCATTCTATTCTCATACATTCTTGGCTCCTTATTTCATGACTTTTTATTACGTTTCTTCATCTTCTATCTCAAAATCCCAGTCTAATTCCCAAAGTCTCATCCCATCTGTGCCTCCCGAAATAACAAACCTACCATCCAACGTGATGGCTATGGCGTTAACAATACCAGTGTGCCCAGTGAAGGTTCGGAGTTCTTGGCCGGTTGCAAGATCCCATAATTTTAGAGTCTCATCCTCGCTTCCTGAAAGAGCAAACTGACCATTCGGTGTGATGGTTATGGAAGTAACTCCAGCAGTGTGCCCAATAAAGGTCCTAATATTTTCTCCTGTTGACAAATCCCAAAACTTTAAAGTTTTATCATAGCTTCCTGAAAGGGCAAACTGACTATCCTGTGTGATGGTTACGGAATTAACTCCAGCAGTGTGCCCAGTAAAGGTCTTAATATTCTCTCCTGTTGACAAATCCCAAAGTTTCAAAGTGAAATCTGCGCTCCCGGAAAGAGCATGCCGACCATCCGGCGTGATGGCTACGGAAACAACACGGTTATTGTGGCCAGTGAAGGTCATAACCTCTTGACCTGTAGATATTTCCCAAAACTTCAGGGTGAGATCATGACTTCCGGAAAGTACGTACTGGCCATTTGGAGTTATAGATATTGAATAAACAGAACCATTGTGCATCGGGGTTCTAACTTTATTCCTCAAAAACGTAAACCGACCATTCGGCGCGATGGATACTGAGTTAGTCCAAGCAGAGTGCCCAATGAAAGTTATAACATCTTTACCTGTTGATAGGTCCCAAAGCTTCAGAGACTCATCCATGCTCCCTGAAACTGCAGACTGGCCATCCGGTGTAATCGCTATTGACCTAATTGGTCCAGAATGACCTTTGAAGGTCTTGATTTCTTTACCTGCTGGTAACTCCCAAAGTTTCAGGGTATTATCCCAACCCCCAGAAAGGACGTATTGGCCATCCGGTGTGATCGCTACGGAAATAACTGAATCAGAATGGCGTGTGAAGGCTTTTTTGCACCATCCGTTTAACAATTTCTTAACAACACTCTTTTTTAATGTTCTGCAAATAGTTAAAAAATTAAGGATTTCGGAATCTCGTTCAAAACCGGGAATGGATTGCGCGTCTCTGAGAACCCTGATTGCCTCATGAAAACGGTCCTTTCCGATCTCTGTTTGTGCTTTTTCCAGTGCGGTGCGGACTATTTTGCTTTGTTTAATCAACGAAAATGTTTCTGTAACCATGCTAATGAAAGGGTAGGTCGTTTTAATTTTTATATTTATATCACTTATATCCCAAAGTTTCAAGGACCTATCCCCGCTCGCAGAGAGAGCATGCCGACCATCCGGTGTGATAGCCACAGAACAAACAATATGCATATGTTCTTTAAATGTCCTGATTTCTTTGCCGGTTGCAAGCTCCCAAAGTTTCAGGGACCTATCCCAGCTTCCCGAAATTGCATACCTGCCATCCGGTGTGATAGCTACAGAATAAACATAATCAGTGTGTCCTCTGAATGTCCTGATCTCTTGACCGGTTTCAAGCTCCCAAAGTTTCAAGGACCTATCCCCGCTCGCAGAGAGAGCATGCCGACCATCCGGTGTGATAGCCACAGAATAAACATTATCAGTGTGTCCAACAAAGTTCCTGACACCTTGTTCTTTTGACAAATCCCAACAAACTAAAAATTTCCCATCAGGGCTTCCTGATGGGAAATATGAATAGGTTGAAAGGAGATATCTGCCATCTGGTGTAATGGCAACAGAAGTGATCGAATGTAAAATATCAAGGTGTCCTATCAAGTTCAAAATCTCTTGTCCTGTAGTTAGCTCCCAAACTTTAAAAGTTTTATCTGAACTTCCAGAAATGGCAAATTGGTCATTCGGCGTGATCACTACTGAAGCAACCGAACCCTTATGCCCATTGAATGTCCTGATCTCTTGACCGGTTTCAAGCTCCCAAAGTTTCAAAGACTTATCCCCGCTCGCAGAGAGAGCATACCGGCAATCCGGCGTGACTGCTACGGTATAAACTACATCAGTATGTCCGATGAAGGTACTGACATTATCTCCTGTCGATAGATCCCAAAGCTTTAGAGTTTTATCGAAGCTTCCCGAAAGAGCAAATTGGCCGTCTGGTGTGATCGCTACTGAATTAGCACATTCAGTGTGCCCGGTGAAGGTCCTAATAAAACGTTTCTTCTCCCTTTCCCATGCGGTAAGAAATTCAGGATCTTCCTGCTTATGCGAAGATTGTTGTATTTTTTCTACCGCCTCCAAATCACCTATGTTGAGGAACTCCCGGGATAGCGCTTTCCAGTATTCAGACCTATGGCCGGCAGTTTTTTCCAAAGCTTCCAGCTTTGCTTTCAATTCGTACCAAGGCAACCGCACCTTTTCAAACATCAGGTAATTGTAGTTAAAGGTTGACTCAAAATGCACTGCATCAATCTTCAATGCCTCTTCCCAGCAGGCAATGGCATCTTCTTCCCGGCCCAAGTCAAGATAGGATACCGCCTGGTTGTTCAAAGAATCGGCTCTTAAATCGGGCAAGTCAATTACAGCATGAGGCGCATCCTCATCAAAAAGCTCCCGGTATACTGCTGCCAAATCCTCACGTAAATCGGCTACACTGGAATATCTATCCTTTCTGTCCAGGGCGATACTTTTTTTCATAATCAGGGCAAGACTATCGGGCATATCCTCTCTGAATGTCCTGGGTTCCGGAGTGGGTGTCCCATCCAGTTTGGCAAACCAGGAAGCGGCCATCTTCCCAGAAGCCCCTTCATACGGCGGCCTTCCGCAAAACATCTCATACATACACACACCAAAAGCATAGATATCTGTCTGCTCATTTACGTCAGTCGGATCTTCGGATTGCTCCGGTGACATATAATTTAGTGTCCCTTCCGCCAGATCCGATCCCATCTCATGGGTTTTGACAAGTCCAAAATCCGTGATCTTCAGAGTCCCGTTTACAGTCATCAGAATATTTTCCGGCTTGATGTCCCGATGGATCTTGCCCTGCCTGTGGGCATGCGCCATACCATGACAGAACTGGATTGCCAGATCCAGTCCGACTTTTAGATCATAGCACCTGGCATCACTGATCCATTCTTTCAGGTTCCCTCCGTCCACATATTCGATAAAAATGTGTGGGACTCCGTCCAGCTCACGAACATAGTAACAGTAAGCAATGTT
>CAZWMY010000173.1:0-6415 GCA_964635025.1 uncultured Desulfobacula sp.
GGGGCCCAGAACAATGGGCGCAACTTTTCCGAGGGAAGGGTTCCGGGTTAAAGACAGGGAATCTTCCAGGGTCAGGTCCCGCGGGGTTTGCCCCAGAAGCGGCGGCGGGCCTCCCGTGGTTTCGGACCGGCCCGGCAGGACAAAAAGAATATGGGTCCCAAGGGAAGTGAACTCCCGGTTCACATAGCGTTTTGCACCTTCTCCCAGGGAGGTGAGCAGCATGACCGAGGCAACCCCCATGGACATGGCCAGAAGAACCAGGAGGGTGCGGGCCGGATATCCGGATAAGGCCCGGATGCTGAAGATGAAGGTGTTCTCAATTTTCATAACGCCGGGTCCCGGGTTTTGTCGGATATGATCCGGCCATCGGTCATGATGATGTTTCGCCGGGCCCGTTCCCCCAGGGCCGGGTCATGGGTGACAATGACAAGGGAAATACCGGTTTGGTTGAGGTTTTCAAGGATTTCAATGACATCACTGCCGGAGTGGCGGTCCAGGTTTCCTGTGGGTTCGTCGGCCAGGATCATGGACGGCCGCATGATGGTGGCCCGCGCAATGGCCACGCGCTGGCGCTGGCCTCCGGAAAGCTGGTCCGGGCGGTGCTTTGCCCGGTCTTTTAACCCCAAAACAGCCAAGGCTTCGGCCACGCGGGTTTTTCTCTCTTTTGGATCAACACCGGCAAGGATCAGGGGGAGTTCCACATTTTCCGCAGCCGTGAGCCGGGGGATGAGATGAAAAAACTGGAAGACGAATCCAATCCTGTTTCTTCGGACCAGGGCCTGGTCTTCATCGGAAAGGGAAGTGGTATTCTCGCTTTCAAGCTGGTAGGTGCCGCTGGTGGGCCGGTCCAGGAGGCCAAGAATATTGAGCAGCGTGGATTTGCCCGAACCGGACGGTCCCATGACGGAAACATATTCCCCGGATTCAAGACTCAGGCTGACATCCTGCAAGGCATAGACTTCTTCTTCGCCGACCCTGAACACCCGATCCATATGGGATAGCTGAATCACTTGGGCTCTCCTTGGATTTTTGCCTTTGCCCCATCCTTGACCCCGGCCTGGTCCACATTGATCACGACTTTTTCGCTTGCGTCAAGACCGGTCAGGATTTCGGTAAAATCCCAGTTTGAGATTCCGGGGCTGACTTTTTTCTCCTTGATGATCCCTTCGTTTTCGAGAAAGACAAATACCCTGTTTCCGTCCAGGATGGCTTCCGTGGGAATCCTGAGCGTGTCCGGGTGAACGCTTAAGATGATCTCCACATCCGCGCTGTAGCCTGCAAGAAGTCTTTCAATATCGGTTAGGGTGACAAATTCGACTTCAACATCCACGGTCCGGGCCTGTTTTTCACGGTCCAGGACAAAGACACCCACCCTTTTGACCTTTCCTTCATAATGTTTGCCCCGGTAACTGTCCAGGGTGATCCTGGCCGGCATGCCGGTTGAAATGGCCGGCGCATCCACCTCGTCAATAGGAGCTGCCACATAAAAACAGGTGTTGTCGACGAGATCAACGGCAGGGGGTGTCGGGATGCCCACAGGAGATGGGGTGACATATTCGTTTAATTCCCCGTTGATTTCCGCAATGATTCCGCTGAAGGGAGCTGTCAGTCTTGTCCGCTTGAGATTGGCCTGAACCACCCCCATGCGGGAGCGGCTCATGAGGGTGGCGGCTTTTGACGCCTCGCATTCAGCCTTCAGGGCTTTGGCCCCGGTCATGGCCTGGTCGAGTTTTTCAAGGGAGATGAGTTCCTTTTTGTGAAGCTCTGAGAGCCGGTCCGCATCCCGCTGGGCGATTTCCGCCCTGAGACAGGCGGCTTTGGACCGTGATTCATTGGCATCGGCTTCTTTTTGTGCAAATTTTGCCTCTTCCATGATATCTTCATTCCAGAGTTCCAGGAGAAGAGCGCCTTTTTCAACAATATCCCCTTCTTTTACCGGCAGTTTAATGATCTGACCGCCAATGCCCGGAGATAATTTTGCCCGGCGGCAGGCCGTGATGGTCCCGGCCCGGGTATTGGCCACGGTTTTTTCCACCAGGCCTTTTTCCACGGGTTTGACAACCACAAAAATCGGTTTGGGCCTTGTATACCAGAAGGCTGCGGCAGCTCCGGCTATGATAATCAGTATCAGCAGAATCCAGCGAAATTTAATATGGGGCATGGTCCTGTCCATTCATATGAGATCAGACGGTTATTGAAAACATCTCCTTTATACACAAGTCCTAATACCACGCAGACCTTAAATTTTCAATCATTTCGAAAAAAGGAGGGCAGGGGTTGATAAACAGGGTTAATTTTTTTTGAAGTCTTGACAAAAAAACGTTTCAAGCCTAATGGAATGTGATGGAAAAGAAAACCAGCAAGGGGTTTGAGAGAATTATCAATGCCTTTAAATTTACCTTAAAAGGAGTCCGGTCTGCATGGTCCAATGAAGAGGCTTTCCGGCAGGAAGCCCTTGTTTTGATCCTTGTTATACCGGCCGGGCTTTTGATCCCACAAACCTTTGTTCAAAAAGGATTATTTATCAGTGCCTGGCTTCTGGTTCTTGTGATTGAACTATTGAATTCCGCCATTGAATCCGTGGTCGACCGCATCGGGTATGAAAAACACCCCTTGTCCGGACAGGCCAAAGACATGGGGTCGGCTGCGGTATTTATCGGCATCTGTCTGTCCGTCATCATATGGGTATCCATTATCTGTGAACGCTTTATTGCCTAAATTCAAGACAGCCGGTCAATTTATAAAAAGGGCCATAATCAACCGGTATGTGCTTTTTACCGGATTTTTATACCTTTTTACCTGGATTATGAGCCTCATCGGCGGGATGCCGCCGATCCGTCTTGCCTGGCGCCTGGAAATCCCTTTGCTTTTGTTCCTGTATTTTTATTTTAATGCCATTACACGGCCTTCAAAATGGCAGCCCATTATAACTGCCATCCCCATTGTGTATGCCTATGGCATTTTCGAAGCCTATTTCATGTCCTTTGGAAGGCTTTTGCGCATTATCGAGGTAAAAGAATTTCCGGAACTTTTGGCGGTCCTTCCATTGTGGGTGATCATTCTTTTGGGTATCCTTTTTGGATTGCCCCTTATTGCATTTTTTAAACTGTTGCGGTTTGAAAGGGTTCCGGCAATGGTTTTGGGCGCATTGCCGCTCATCATCATTGTTCTGATGGTAGAATTTTTTCCGGATTATTTTATTGCCGGTTTTGAAAAAATCGAAAAACCCGTTACAGTCTGGTCGGACATCCAGAGTGCCGAAGATGACGGGAGAATATGTATGATGCTTTTCCATGAAGCCAAAAGAAACGCCAATCTGAATAAGATGGCACATTACCAGGACAATCCTGATTTCATAAAGGAAACCGAAAATATTATTTCGCAACTCAATTCTGTTGAAATAAAGAAAAATATCCATCTTATTGTGCTTGAGAGTTTTGTTGATCCTACCTTGTTTTCCGGCCTGACTTTTTCCCGGAAGCCGGTCCATCCGGATTTTGAAAAGATTTTTAAAAACAAAGGATCCATTTCCATCGCCCCGGTGTTTGGCGGCGGAACCGCCCAGGCGGAATTTGAAGTGCTTTCCGGCGTACCAGCCATGGAAAAATTGTCCGGTGTGGAATTTGATGTGTTTACCGGCAAAGAAACCTATGGCCTTCCTGCCATTCTTGCCAAAGGCGGCTATCACACCATGGCCACCAATGCCTATAAACCGGATTTTTTCAATTCCATCAATGCCTATAAAGGACTGGGGTTTAAAAAAAGCTATTACCCCAGGGAATATGCAAAAGGCCGTGAAACCTATCTTACCACCGGTGATGTTACGGGAGAAAAATATATGTTTGACGGCGAGCTCCTAAGACAGAACCTTGATTTTATCAGGGAGTGGAAAAAAGCCAACCCCGGAGTCCCGCTTTTCAACTATATAAACAGCATTTACGGTCATTTCCCTCATCAGATGAATGCTGAAAAACGACCCACCCTGATTGATGTCAAAGGCGCCATCAAGGATGGGCATCTGGAGAGCTGTATCAATCAGTTTTATTACAGGACAGAGGCTCTGGCCGGATTTTTGAATGAAATCAAAACCGATGACCCGGAAAGCCTTGTAATCCTGATCAGTGATCACCTTCCCTGGGTTTATGGAATCGAGACCTATAAAAAATTAGGCTATGCAGCCAAGGAAAAGAATTTCGATCTCATCAACCGTGTCTTCTTTTTTCAGGCCGGCAAGGCTGTCCAATATGAAACCATTCATCATTATGATGTCCCGGATCTTATCCTCAATTATATCACCGGGGGAACCCATTGTAAGAGCCATGCCTGTGGTTTTAAAACATCCAAGGAACCGGTTGTCAAAAAAGACCATGAAGAAGCCTATATGACCATCATGGCCAATGCCATGAAATAGAGAAAAGCAAATGATTGTCAAGCGGGTTACATTTTTATCGATCTTATTTTTGATCGCTCCTTTCTGTAAATTTGATGCTTATGCAGAAGCCGCAAAAGAATCGGCAACCGGAATTTCAAAACAAACCCCGGCTCCCCAAAGGTATGTGGTTAAAGGCTCGAAGATCATTGATGTCAAAAAGCAAGCCCCTTTGTTTTTTAAAGGAATCGGGTATTCTCCGTATCTGTCCAACGAAACCCCGTTAAAAGGCGAGCCTCCCGGAAATGATGAGCGCTACAAAGAGCATTTGGCTCTGATGAAAGACATGGGTGTGAATTATCTTCATGTCTTTCCCATGAAAATGCCGCCTAAATTTTTTGAGGAACTCGACAAAACCGATATGCTCTACGGCCAGGATATCTGGATCTGGGCCTATGAAGAAGATTTTTTGTTTGAGCCGTTTCTTGCCAAAACCATGGAAGATATCAAAGCCGCCATAGATCATGTCTATAAAGTGGGCCGGCCGGACCGGCTGGTTCTGTTTTCCATTGGTGATGAATTTCAGCCGGATTCCGTGGTAAGGACCAATGCCCGCCACCCGGAGATCCGCAATTTTAAAGGCAAACACCTGAGTGTCGAAAACCGGACACCTACTGAAATCGCCATTGCCCGTTTGATCGATCAGGCCATGGACTATGAACTGACGCGTTACGGACAAAGACATCTGTATTGCCATACCAGCTACACCCATATCGGCCCTATCGGTGACCGGCCGGATATAGAAGTGCCCAAACAGGACATGATTAATCCTGATTTGGGTGATTTGGTCTGTCTCAATATCTATCCCTATGCCAGGGGAGTCCGCACTTCACCGCCCGGATCGGTTACAGGCACTACCTATCAAGGTTATCTGGAAGATTTAACCGCGCAAACGGATAAGCCCATATTCATCACCCAGGTCGGGCTTTCCACTTCGCCCTTTGAGCCGAAATCATGGGTGCCGGGGTTTGGCGGGCATAAAATTGAAGATGTCCCCAAGGTATTTGAATCCATCTGGAAGGACATTCGCACTGCAAAGGGAAAGGAAAAAATTTGCGGGGTTTCCTTTTTTGAGCTGAATGATGAATGGTGGAAGAGCGGGGAAGACCCCACCGATTCCACCCGCCATGAAACAGATGACCCTGAAGAATGGTTCGGGTTTTATGAAGTGGGACCGGATCAGCGCCTGAAACCTAAAGGCCGGATTCCTGAAACCATTAAAAAACTGTATCGCAATCCCTGAATATGAAGTGATCAGGCCAAAGGCGAAGGCGGAGGCGGCTTGATTCCCTGTTTTAAAGCTTCCCGTGCTGCTTTGACCGGGATGCCGGTTTCGCAGGGAACACCCACCTGGCAGAGCCCGCACCCATATCCTTCAAATCGATAGGCTTCTTTTATATATTCCCTGGATCGTAAAAGATGCTGTCTGCATTTTTCCTTGTCATGACCGGCTTCGGTAATGGCGCGGGCAGGGCACCGGTCAATGCATTTGCCGCAGGTGCCGTCGGCAAAAAAGAGACACCAGGCCCGGTGGTCTGAATAAAGTCTTTGTGTGGGAGGGATGGAAATTTTCGCCACCACTGACCCGGTCCGCATGGCTTTTCCCTTTGGGGTGATAAGCCCGTCGCAGAGTCCGAAAGTGCCGAGTCCGGCTGCATGGGCTGCATGGCGTTCAGACCAGGAGGAAGCATAGGAAAACCGCTGGGAGTTGACAACAGTCCAGTTGGGCGTGAGCATGGGGGCTACGGCAGCATATCCATTGTCCTGAAGGGTTTTAGCCACATGCCGCCGTAAGGCGACATTGAATTCTTCGCCAAAAATCCGGATGCGGGCCCATTCTTCCGATGGATAGGTTCCGGATTTGCGGTTGGTTTTTCGGACATCCTGGCGCTGAGGCAGTATCCAGGAGATAACCGTGAGCTGGTCTGCCTTGGCAGGGGTATCGGAACAATGTGGATTAACACGTTCCCATGGGGTCCAGTGAAA
>CAZWMY010000174.1:0-6345 GCA_964635025.1 uncultured Desulfobacula sp.
AATATTCGCTCAAGCCAGAGCTTCCTATGGCAAAGTTACTTGCGATTACCCTGAGTCTGCTGATTTTCATATCGGAGCCTGCCTTTTCGAGATTGGCCGAGCCCAGAGAGGGCGACAATTCCAATACTCGGAAAAAAAGGGATGCGATTATGCAGCATAAGATTCCTTGAAATTTTTGAGCAGGCATTATAAAAGCATAGTTCCTGGCGGTACAATTCAATCAATGGCGGGATAAAAAACAGATCGGTAAAAGGGACAAGAAAAATTGATAAAGATGATATGTATGGCAAAAAAAGTTTTAGGGCAGAGGCGCCTGATTATTTTCCTATGTTTTATGGTCATGGGCTATGGCTGCGCCTTTCAGCCACAGGGGATGCGGGATCTGGAGGACGCCGGCCGAATCAATGATCAGAATAAACTTGCCGACATTGCAATTTCAGATACCAGAAAGGATCAACGAAAAACAGCTGTTGAAAAAATTACGGACCAGAACCTGCTGGCCAGAGTTGCGCTTTTATCCGATGAAGAAATAAGTCTGATTGCCATTGAAAAAATATCTGACCAGAAGATCCTGGCTGATGTCATTATTCAAAACAGATATAAACTGTTTTCAAAACCAATGATCGAAAGGATTACGGATCAAGAGGCCCTGGCAGATATCGCTCTTAAGGCCGGAGATTCCGAAGCTGGCAGGTCTGCCGTTGAAAAATTGAGCGATCAGCCGGTTCTGGCAAACCTGGTCATTGAAAAAGACCTGTCCGAAGAAATGCGAATGAAAGCTATCGGCAAACTTAATGACCAGCAGCTTCTGGCAAAGCTTATTACAGATGCTGATTTTGATCTTGGCACACAGGAGGTGATCTTCAGAAAAATAAATGACCCCCAGCTGCTGGTGGTGATTGCGCTCTCCGCCCGGCCCGGAAACACGAAAATCGGCGTCAATGCTGCCCAGCAGATAGCCGACCAATCCGATCTATTCAAAATCGTGATGGAATCACAAAATATCGTTGTTCGCCGCGTTGCCTATCTCAAACTGAATGACCCCACGCTATTGGCAAGGCTTGCCAAAGAACCCAAAGACCCGGCGGTCCGGATTGCAACGGCTCTTCGCCTGGGCAGGACAACCTGGAAAGAAGTCGTCGGCCAGGCCACCCAAAACAAACTTTATTCCGGGGATGTCATCGGTGCCATGGTGCTGGCTTTTTCTGACCCGGTGATGAAAGAGTCCCTGGTACCGGTCTTTTCTGCATATTTTAAAAAAGGCGATCCATCCAGACTCCCGGAACTCGTCTTTCTCTTAAATCTTTATGGTACAAAAGCCCTTGCTGAAGATTATCTTTACTGCGGAAAAGATGAACTGAGAACCGCAGGGGAAAAATGGCTGGAAAGCAACGGCATGAGAACCTATCCTTCAAAAAAGGGAAAAGTGTCCCACCGGTTGCGCTGGGGCCGGGGGAAATAAAGGTTTTTTTATGTGATCCCGGCAGACCGCCATTCAGACAACCTGCCGGTTAAATACCCATCATTTTCCCGCCGTGATAATAAAGGACATAGACTCTTTTACCGGCTTCATCAATGCTTTCAATTCCATGAAAGATTTCAGGCGTTCCATTCTGACGGTTTTCATATCGGAGGTCGCCCTTTGCATCATACACATGCTCGGTGCCGGAAAAGGGGTTGAACCCGTAATACCGGTCCTGGTAACGGTATCCGCCTGATTCAAATTCAAACCCGCGGGAACCGTCATCAAAGGTTTTTTCCCGGCTTTCACCGCCGGTTGCATAGCCGGAAAGTTTCGCTTTGATAATAAATTCAATCAGCTCCATGGCTTTTTTCATCCATTTTCCTGATAAATTCGTGGGATACGCCGCCCATCATATTTTCAGAGCTGATTTCCCGGATCACGCAGTTGATGTCTGCGGGATCAATCCCGGTATGGGAATGGATGATGGAAATGAGCTTTTTTAGAAATATTTCTTTCAGTTCTTTTGTCCGGCCATGATACATGGTGGTTTCAGCAAAGATAAACCGGTTATCCCGGGAGCCGTGAGAGCTCCGGTTTTCAAGCAAGGATTCATAAAGAATCACCTGGCCGATATGGTCCGGGATTCCCAGTATTTCCGGGATGGCGTTTCTGACTTCAGCCACAAGATTTTTTCGTTTCTCAAGAGGCATGGACGGGGTGGTGTGAATGATAATCATGGGCATGTTTTTTCTCCAAAGCTATACGATTGATGTTGATAAAGGCTAATCTGTAGCAGAATCGAAAATCCGTGTAAAGACGATTTCAATGGATTTTGGCCTCCCCCCTTTTTTCACATCAATACATGGAAATGACCTGTGCAGGGCTGGGGAAAGGCCCTGCATAGGCAAACCCCTGACTTTGAATCAGCCGGGGGATGTTGGGATGTTATGGAAAAGAATCGCTGGATTGAACCGTAACCGGTTTTAAATGCAGCATGGCTTTGAGCATAAACAGCACCATGGCACCGGCACCGATGATGATGAGGGTGTCCGGTATCAAGCGAATCTGGCCCAGAAACTGAATGATTTCCCTGTTCCAGAACTCATCGGATCTTGCATGCCAAAAGCCGTTGTTGATATTGTCCAGCACCTGGAGAATTCCCACCGGAAGAAGGGTCAGGACAAACATGGAGGCAAGGCCGATATTGGTGCCCCAGAAGGCCACTTTCAGAAGTCTTAAATCCCATCCGCTTTCTTTGACAATGGTACGGATGGAAAAGAGCAAAAGCCCGATGGCAAGTATTCCATAGGTTCCGAAAAGCGCGGTGTGGCCGTGGTTGACCGTAAGATAGGTGGCATGTTCATAATAGTTGACCACCGGCGTTGTAATGGAAAGACCCATGACACCGGCGCCAAGGAATTCCCAGAACACGGAAGCCATCAGAAACATCAGGGGGTATTTGTAAGGATAGGAACTCCCGCCTGAAACAAGGGTTTTTTGTCCGTGCCAGATTTCAGAGAGCAACAGCAGGATGGGAATCGGTTCAAGAGCTGAAATGGTTGACCCAAGAGCCAGCCAGAGAGAGGGCTCTCCAAACCAGTAATAATGATGCCCCACACCAATAATTCCGGCGGACAGGGCAAGACCAACCGTAAAATATACGGTGCGCAGACCCGCTTCAAGCTTCACAAGTCCAAGGTTCACCGTCACAAACACAATGGCCGCAGCGGCAAAGAACTCGAAAGCGCCTTCAACCCAGGTATGGACCACCCACCAGCGCCAGAAATCGGCAATGGTCAGATGGGAATTGGAATCGTAAAAAAGGCCGAAGCAGAAAAAACCCACCACGGCGATACCGGAATAGGCGAGAAAATGCGGCAGGCCCCAGTGGGATTTGCCGACGCCGAAATGGTCTTTCAGGGCGCGCACCACAAGTATCAGCCAGAGGACAAGTCCTACCAAAAGAAGAATCTGCCAGAGCCGGCCCAGCTCCAGGTATTCCCAGCCCTGGTGCCCCAGCCAGAACCAGGCATCTCCGATGAGACCCTTAATTCCCAGGACTTCGCCCGTAAGACTGCCCACCACCACAATAACAACAGCAACAAAGAGAAAATCCACTAAAAAGCCTTGTCCTACGGGTTCTCTTCCCCCGACTTTCGGGGCCACAAAAAGGGTCATGCCGATCCAGGCCGTTGCAATCCAGAACACAGCCAGTTGAAGATGCCAGGTTTTTACCCAATTGTAAGGGATAAAACTTGCAATGAAATCAAGACCGTAAAAACTGCTGGGGTGGATGGTATAATGGGCCATTAAGCCCCCCACATTGACCTGAAGAAAAAAAAGAGCTGTAACCACAAGAAAAAATTTTGCGGTCTTTCGCTGACTGCCGGATATCCCTGCATTGGCAAGGGCAATGGCCGGTTTATCCGTAAAGGGAAGATGCCCCTGGTTAAATTTATACTTATGATAGATAAAAATAAACACACCCAGACAGAGCCCGAATGCCACTAAAGAAATCGCTGTCCAGACAAGGGATTTGCCCGAAACAAAATTGCCCACTTGTGGATCATGGGGCCAGTTGTTGGTATAGGTGTGATTGTCTCCCGGCCGGATGGCACCGGCACACCAGGCGGTCCAGTAAAAGAAATCCGCCAGCGCTTTTATATCGTCCGGGTTCTTGATAACTGCCGCCCGGATGGGACCTTTTGCGTCTCCCTTGGTAAAAAGGTCCATATAAAATTCCTGGTTCTTTACATAGGCTGCCTCCTGGATGGAAGAAAAGGTCAGGGTGTCTTTTGTCTTATCATACCGGTTGGTTTTGATCTGCTCAATCACCACGGCATCCACCGAACCCTTTGATTCCGTTGGAAGAGAATCATACTCTGCCGAAAACTTTTCTTTTGCCAGAGCGATTCTCATGGTCTGACCCATGAGATGAAGGGCCTGGGCTGTGAAATCGGGCCCCCGGTAAGTTCCGTGCCCCCAGACGCTCCCCAGATCCATGAGGCCGTATTTCTGGAACACTTTTTGTCCTGCCATGATCTTGTCCTTACCGGATAACAAATTGCCCGATTCCGTGACAATCTTGCCCGGATAGGGAGGCAGGTCCTTTTCCGTGTAATAATAGCCGATGAGCGCAATCACAATTGCACCGATCAGCATCCCTAAAAAATAAACCTTCATTCTTGAACTGATCATCATCCCTCCTTTTTTTTAATCGGTTGTCCACCAAAAAAATTTTACAGGCATTTATCAGACAAAGTACCGTAAAACCAAGGGCAAATAATTGATATAGATCAAGTTTTCAGTAAAAATTCTTAAGGTTCTGATAAATAAACTTTGATTTTTCTTTTATCATCAAGTATTTTTCTTATACTGTACAAAATTCAATTTATTAAATTATAAGGGATGAGGAAATCATGAAAATCGATGAAACCAACATTGACATTATCCGGGAATTAAAAAATGGAAAAAAGTCTTTTAAAAGAATTGCCGATAAACTCTCCATCACGGAAAACACGGTCCGCGCAAGGGTGAATAATCTTCAAAACGAAGGAGTGCTTGAAATCTGCGGCCTTATTGATCCGGAAAAACTGCCCGATCACCGGGTGGTCGTTATCGGCATCAAGCTTTCCGAGATGAACCTGGTTGAAAAAGGCGAGGAAATCAGTAAACTCAAAGGCGTTATCTCCGTGAGCGTTGTGACGGGACGCTTTGATCTCTTGATTCTTGTTCTTTTTAAAAAAGATTTCGGCCTGCTTGAATTTTACACCGAAGAGATTTCAAAGGTTGCCGGCATTCGATCTGTGGAAACATTTGTGGTATACAAAGCCTATAACCTGAAAGTTCCTTATATCTTTTGATCATCACATGGGCCTTATGAAAAATTATAAACTTAAAGAGCAGGAACGCCGAAAAAAAGAAGTATATAAAATTGCCACAAAAACCCTGTGGCAAAAAGGATATGACAAGACCACCATCCGGGATATTGCCAGGGCTACGGAAATGACGACGGCCGGTCTTTATTATTATTTTAAAAGCAAGGAAGAGCTTTTATTCCAGATCCTGGACAGCCATATGGATGATATGATAGCCGGCATTGAAAAGATCTCTTCCGAAGAACTTGATCCTTTGGACGTCATCGGGAAATATATTCAATACCAGGTAGACACCTATTGCACGGACAGATTCAGGACCAAATTAATTCTGAGCGATGACGATTGCCTGACCGGTGAATGGTATGAACAGGTGAAAGAAAAACAAAGAACCTACCTTATGTTCTGGAGAAAGGTGATCGAAGCCTATTGCGTAAAAAACGGGCTTTCAACGGAGAATATCGCCATTGATGCCCATTGCCTGGTGGGGATGTGTTCCTGGATTTACCGGTGGTATGACCCCAAGGGACAGATCAAGCCTGAAAACCTGGCCCTGAAAATATGTGAAACCTTTCTTTTCGGTCTCACAAGCAAAGGGAAACTCTCTTCCCCAAAAGCATAGATAAAAAGACCCGGCGAACCTGCCCCATGGGCTGTTTGCCGGGTCTTTTCGTTTTTTTAATCCGGTATTATGAAATTTTAAGAATCAAGGCTGCGCCACAATCGCCCGCAGCACAACCTGTCCATAACAAATAGCCTCCGCCGGACATTACCGTCTCTTCAATACCTTCGATAATGAGCCGGGTGGCTGTCGGACCCTGGGGATGACCGAAAATCAATGAAGACCCGTAATTGTTGAAACTTTTTGGATCAACCCCCATTTCCTTTGAAAAAAAGAGATCATTCACGATGAACGGGTTATGGGTCTTGATGACCTTCATGTCTTTTATGGACAAGCCCGCATTTTTAAGCGCCATTCGCGTGGCCGGAACCGGTGCTGCCGGC
>CAZWMY010000175.1:0-6307 GCA_964635025.1 uncultured Desulfobacula sp.
ACGCCTATATATAAATGGTTTAAGCTAAAATATAAAAAATTTTTTGGACAGAACGCTTTCAACCATCAGGGAGGAAATATGACATTTGATGCAAAATACGAAACCGGAGTAGTCTGGCAGGATTTTCAGCACAAGCAGCTTATTGATCTGTTTCAAAAGGTGAAAGAGGCCAGATCCAATAAAAAGGATCAAAATCTTTATCGTTATACCGTTGCTTTTCTGGCCATGTATGTGAACCATCATTTCAGCCTTGAAGAAGAATACATGGAAAAATATCAGTATCAGGGAAAAGATGCCCATAATAAAGAGCATCAGGATTTTGTCAAGGAACTCAAAGCCTTCAGGGATGAAAACAAAGATTATTCTGAAAAAGCCACCGACGATCTTCTGACCCACATGGGGGAATGGATATTAAGCCATATCCTGGAGGATGACCAAAAGCTCGGGGCTCATATCCAGTCTTTTGAAAAGAAAAAAAGCGCATCATAACCAGAGGAGTATTCCAATGTATCTTGATATCCAGTATCAGACCGGGCTTTTATGGCAGGACAGCCAGCACAGGGAATGGATTTCACTTCTGGGTCAACTGGAAGAAGCACATAAAAAAAGGCAGGACCAGCCATTGTTCCAACAGGCAGTTTCTTTTCTGGTCATGTACGTGAATCACCATTTTTCCCTGGAAGAAGAATATATGATGCGATACCTGTATCCTGACGAGCGGTTCCACAGAGAAGAGCACAGGCTTTATCTGATCCGGCTAAAGGATTTCAGGGAAAAGAACCGGGAATACTCTGAAGAAGCCTGTTCTAAAATTATTCAGAGCATGACGGACTGGATTTATTCTCATATTCTTGAGAATGACAAAAAATTAGGTGAATTCATTTTGAACAAAGAGCAGCTTCATCTTCCAAAGCCCTGAACCCTGTTATTTCTCGCCCTAATTTAAAACAGCATCAAATGTTTCGCTCCAGGTTGATGACGGCCTGGGATGGGCTGAACAGGTTGGCTTTAAAGTATTTCATCAGCTGGGTATCCTCTTTGCCTACCAGGGTATTGATTTTCTGTACGCCAAGCTGTTTTGAATGATCCACAAATTCATTCATCAGTCTGATGGTAACAGAAGCTTGCTTCATAGGCCTTCTTTTTTTTAGGTAAGTCAATTTGTCCCTCAGAAGATCCTCATGTAGTCCAGTATAGGTAATTTATTTTGTTTTGTTAAGGGGTTTTTATACTAAAAAGGTTGACAATGAATGTGATCCGGGTGTACACAGGCTTCAAATACCGGGCATATGATACCGGTATGATATTAACATGAGAGAAAAAAATGGACGGCGATAGTAGTCGCACAATATTGGTTTTAAAACAAATCCTTAGTATCCCTTGCTTCTCCTTCCTCTGGTGATTCCGGCGGATCGCCTCTAAGGCGCTTCTTCATTTCACCTCTTGATCAAACAAAGGATTCGGGGAGGTGAAAAATGGCAAAACAAAAATTTGCGACCGTGCACAACCGTAATGTGTCCGGAACAGCTTTATCAAAATGGTATTGTCATGTATCTAATAAGTAAAAGCATTCATATCACGAACCGCCTGTGGAAAAAGATAGTAATCTTCTTCTCTGTGCTGGGCCCGGGTATCATTGTCATGGTAGCCGATAACGATGCCGGAGGGATTTCAACCTATGCCGTGACTGGTTCTAAATACGGATTTTCTTTGCTATGGATGTTTATCATACTGGTTCCCATGGCCTATTATGTCCAGGAAATGACGGTTCGGCTCGGCGCCGTCACCAAGCGCGGGCATGCCGAGGCTATATTTGAAGGTTTTGGCGCCTTCTGGGGCTGGTTTTCAATTGCTGATCTGGCCATTGTCAACTGGCTCACACTCATCACTGAGTATATCGGGATGACTGAAGCCATGAGTATGTTGGGTGTTCAGCCCTGGATCACCTATATTGTAGTGACGATTGTCCTTTTGGCGGTTGTCATGACCGGCAGTTACTGGACCTTTGAAAAATTGACCCTCTTATTTTGCATTTTTAATCTTGTCTACATACCGGCAGCCATCTGGGGTATGGAAGTCTCTTACTCTCCCGGATGGGGTGAAGTGTTCAAAGGCTTTTACCATCCGAATCTTATGGGAGGGATGACCAGTGAACTTTTATTCATCATCATGGCCAACATCGGAACCACCATCGCACCCTGGATGATTTTCTTCCAGCAAAGTGCCGTGGTAGACAAGGGGCTGGATATTAAAGACATAAAATTCGGTCAGACCGAAACCCTTATCGGATCTCTTGCAACCTGTATCATTGCCGTTTTTATCGTTATCACCACCGGGGCTGTGTTTTATTTTCATCAACCGCCAATCACCATTGAGGATGCCAAACAGACTGCTGAGGCCCTTGTGCCGTTGATGCCGTCCGGACATGGAGAACTCGCGAAAAAGCTTTTTGCCATCGGCCTGTTTGATGCAGGGTTTCTTGGAGCCCTGTGCATTTCTCTGTCATCTTCATGGGCAGTGGGTGAGCTCTTTGGCTGGGCCCATTCTCTGAACGTCAAAGTAAAAGATGCCAAATGGTTTTACGGCATCTATCTTCTGACGCTGCTCACCTCCGGAGCGGTTGTGCTCATCCCCGGCGCCCCATTGGTGACGATTACCATGTTTGTGCAGGTGGTTGCCGTGACTCTTTTGCCTGCCGCACTGGTTTTTTTGATTTTGATTCTCAATGACCCTGCATTTATGGGTGAACATGTAAATAGCCGCTGGGAAAATATTGTGAACTGGTCCATTGTGATTTTTGTTTCGATGATGTCCACCCTCCTTGGGGTCAGCACATTGCTTCCTGAGCTATTCAAATGATCGGCTTGAATAAGGAGACGGTTATGAAGACAGGTATGAAGGCAGATAAGAATCAATATGCAAAAAAAGGGGCGGAGTATTCAGTCACGGATAAAAACCTAAAAATTTTCCATTTTTCCGAGCTCTTAAAAAGGCCTGTTTGTATTGGAAAAATCAAGAACCGCATCGGAAAGCTTACCGATCTTGTGTTCCATACCGTCGAACATCACTGGTCTGTGATTGGGATTTATATTGAGCATGGCTGGGGAAAGCCGACAGAGTTTGTCCCATGGGAGAAGGTCATTCGAATTGAAGATGATGCTATCTTTGTGCAGCCCATTGAGGGGGGCAGTTATCCCCCCTTTGTAGATCAGCCCGGATGGATTCTGATCGATCAGCATCTCATGGGGTGCACCATCCTCGATATGGATGGGCGGCGGTGTGAAGTCGTAAATGATGTATTTCTTGTTGAAGTAAAAAAGCATCTGATCATCACTGATGTCGATATCTCCTTTAACGGCTTTCTTCGCCGGGTGGGCCTTGGAGGGGTAACCTGGATCAAAGACCGCCTCATCCCTTCGAAATATGTTCAGCCGCTGTCACTTGAAGATACGGCATCACGGGACAAGGTATCTTTATCCATTACCCGCAAACAGGTCATGGAGCTCCCGAGCGAGGACCTTGCAGATGTTCTAGAAGAATTGCAGGGTGAAGAGCAGGAAGCACTGTTTGGTGTCCTGGATTCTGAAAAAGCGGCTGAAACCCTTGCTGAGGCTGAGCCCAGGGCTCAGCGCCAACTCGTTGAAGATCTCTCCCAGGAGAGGGCCAGGGAAATTTTTTCTGAAATGACGGTTCCTCAGCTGGCTGATCTTTTTTCCGTGCTTCCATTTGACACTGTGCAAAAACTATTGGAATTGCTCAACCATCAGGTTGCTGAAAAGGTAAGGATAGTTCTTGCAGACCCAGAGCCCGAAGCCGATGACATCATGTCACAGGATTATGTGGTGATGCCCAAAGAGGCAAGGGTGGGAACCGTTCTGGAAGCTATACGCCATCTTGACCAGGAGCCCAGGAGCGTTTCCTATATCTATGTGGTTGGTGGGGACAACAGAACCCTGATCGGCGTGGTGGATTTACGGGAGTTGGTTCTTACAACTGATGATAGCACTCTTGAAGATATCATGATTTCACCAGTGGTAACTGCGGACAAAGATGATTCACGTGAGGATCTGGCAGAAATTTTTGGCAGGTATCACTATCGCATGGTTCCCATTGTCAATCCCGAAGACCACATCCTGGGAGTTATTTACTATAATGAAATTATGAAAGGCCTTGTACCCCGTACATAGCCGTGAAGGAGAGAAAATATGCCTCGCGTCCAAATGACAAAAACCGTTAAATTTACACTTTATTTTTTAAGATTCTATCTGGTTTTTCTACTGGGTCTGCTGGCAATACGGTTTATAAAGCTTCTGTAAGGCGCTAAACGGTTTTGAGCTTGACTTTGCATTACCCGGGGGGTAGAAAAATTGTATAGGAAACTCAAGAGGATTCAAACATGCGGAGACAAACAAGATGATGAAATATTTCGAAATTACCGGACGTCGGCTTGTTGAATCAGAGCAAGGTTCGGGTCAGATTCTTGTCATAGCCTCACCCGATGATAAAGAGCGGGCTTTTGTTCAGGAACAGTTTCATCTTGACGATTACGATCTTGCTTCAACACTGGATGCGGATGAGATCCCGAGACTCGAACTTAATGAGAAGAGAATGTTTCTCATCTGGAAGGTGCCGGACAGTGCAATCGTTTCTGAGGCAGTTGAGCTTGGCGTAAGTGTCACAGGCTTGGTTCTGATTAAAGAGCGTCTTGCCTTTGTTCGTGCAGCAGGAGGCGTGTCCTTTACGGAAAGGGAGTTTCGTAATGTCGAGGACACAAAGGATGCCATGCTGGCATTCTTCCTTCGTACTATCCGTCATTTTGTCAGTCATTTAAGGATCATCAAACAAGTCAGCGGTGAGCTGGAAAAGAAGATTACCGTATCCATGGAGAATAAGCATCTGCTTCAGATGTTTTTTCTCAGTGAAAGCCTTGTGTATTATATGGATGCCATTGAAGGGAATGCAGCAGCATTAAAAAAACTGAGGAGTATCGGCAGTCAGATGAATTTTTTGCCCCGGCAACTTGAGATGCTGGATGACATCATTCTTGAAAATGCCCAGGCTGCCCGTCAGGCAAGTATTTACAGCTCTGTTATCAGTGGGCTCATGGATGCCCGCGGTACAATCGTGAACAACAACATGAACGTTCTCTTGAAAAATCTCACCCTCATCAATATCGTTTTCCTTCCCCTTAATCTGATCGCCAGCATCGGGGGCATGTCGGAATGGAGCATGATGACGCAGGGGCTTGACTGGAGGATTTCCTATTGTCTGTTCTTTCTCGGCATGGTGGTCTTTGGCTGGGGCACCTGGGTTTTTATGAAAAAAATTATTGACCGGGGGGCTGCGCGTTCGGATGCGAACGCCATGCAGTCATCCCCAGAGAATCCCCTGACCATTAAGGATTAAGAGGAACTGCCATGGCTTATTGACGATTCCTCTTGTAAAAATAGATCATGACCAGAATCCGGGCCTTTTTTTCTCCCAGACTTTTACCGGCGTGGGGAACACAGGAGTCAAAATAGACATTATCCCCCTGTTCCAGGATATAGGTTTTATCTCCGTAGACAAATTCAAGGGTTCCTTCCAGGATATACATGAATTCTTCCCCTTCATGGGAATACATTTTGGTGATCTCTGAAGGGGAGTGAATGATAAAGGGCTCCATGTTTTTTCCTGGCTTGTTTGCCCCAAGAATTTCATAGTCATAGCCGGAGAGCTGAGACGTGGCGTGGATCACCCTGGCTTCACGGCTTCTGTGAATACTGATCCGGGTGTCGCCGGGCGGCTCGCTGTTTTTTTCAAAAAAATGGGTCACTTCAATACCGAGGGCCCCGGCAATTTTATTCAAGGTTGAATAGGGCGGGGCCTTTTCAGACCGCTCCACCTTGGAGAGATATCCTTTGGTAAGTCCGGTGAGATCAGCCAGTTTTTCCAGGGTAAAATGATTCTGTTTCCTGAGTTTCTTAATATTCCGGCAGATGATGATCTCGTCCATATCCAAGCCTTAAAAATTAAAGTCCAAGATAGGTTTTACGGATATGAGGATTTTCAAGAAGCTCATCACTGCTTCCCTGAAAGGCAATGGAACCGTTTTCCAGGACATATCCGTGATTGGAAATTTTGAGGGACTGGAAGACATTCTGTTCAATGAGAAGAATGGATGTGCCCGTTTCATTGATCTGCCTAATAATTTCAAATATGGTGCTGACCAGAAGAGGGGAAAGACCTAAGGATGGCTCATCGAGCATCATTAAGCGGGGGCGGCTCATAAGGCCACGGCCCATGGCCACCATCTGCTGCTCTCCGC
>CAZWMY010000176.1:0-6227 GCA_964635025.1 uncultured Desulfobacula sp.
TCATGCCCTTCATGCGCTTCATGGTTAATTGTTTTTTTTCCGGATAGCCGCCAATATCTTATCCGGGGTCAGCGGAAAAGAATCCATGTACACGCCGATGGCATTGCTCACCGCACCGGCATAGGCCTGGGCCGCGCTCATGGCGATGGACATGGCTGCTTCCTTGGCGCCGTAAGGCCCTTTGGGCTCGATGGATTCCACGATGATATTGTGAATGGGTGGCATATCCATAGCCAGAGGCAATTTATAATCCAGCATGGTGGGGTTCAGGCAACGGCCTTCCCGCCATTCGTGATATTCGGTCAGCATGCCGCCCTGGCCGCCCATGGCGACAGAGCCTTCAAACTGGCCTTCCAGAACCAGGGGATTCAGGGCTTTTCCCACATCCTGGCAGGCCACGCAGTTCAACACCGTGACCTGTCCGGTCTCTGGGTCCACCTTGACTTCGATGATGGTGGTGCCGAATGAAAAGGCTTCGCACATCTGGCCAAAGGGGTTGGACACCCATTCGCGCTTCATGTCCACCTTGGGCCAGTAACCGCCTTCAGCATTGACAGAGATGAAATTGGTCAGGGCTACGCGGACCACTTTTTTCAAAGGAACCGCTTTGGTTGGATCATCTTTGACAAAAATCATCCGGTTTTTAGCAGCCAGGGTATCTGCCGGGACTTTCAGCATTTTGGAGGCCACTTCAAACAGCTTTGCCTTGCAGTTGGCCGCTGCATTCTTGACGGCCTGGCCCCCCACAAAGGTGGAAACCTGGGAATAGGAGCCCGGATCAGACGAAGTTGTCTCTGTATCCGCGTTTACGAGATGGATATCTTCCGGCAGAAGACCCAGTTCTTCAGCCGCAATCTGGACCAGCATGTTCTCATTGCCCTGGCCGTTGTCCACAACGCCGGACATGACCGTGGCTTCGCCGTCTTCATTAAATTTGATAAAGGACTGGGAACCGCCGCGGATGCCCATGGGAAAACCCGTCTGGACTGAATTGGTGCCGATGCCGATGCCGTGGAAAGGCGGGAGTTTCCCCCATTTTTCCTTCCACCCGGATTTTTCGACGGCTTTATGGATGGTTTCATCCATGGCGCAGGAAGACACCAGGGATTTGGTGCTGGTGTATTCACCGGGCTGGCGGGAATTGCGAAGCCGGATGGTGACCGGGTCAATCCCGAGATGCTCGGCAATCATGTCAAGCTGGGTGTCCAGACCGCAGGCAAAGCCCCGGCCATGGGTCCGGATCATTCCCCGGATGGGTTTGTTGGTGTACACCCGGTAACCGTTGTACCGGACGCTGCCCATGCGGTAGGCCTGTTCCATGGAAAGAAACGGCACGCTCGTGGCAATGGGGCCGGTGGATGAATAAGCACCGCCGTCCATATAACAGGTGGTTTCCCGGGCCAGGACCCGGCCTTCCTTGTCCACGCCGGTTTTATGGGTGGTGATCATGGAATGGCCCTGGCGGGTGCCGATGGTGTTTTCTTCCCGTGTAAACTGAATCTTGACCGGGCAGCCGGTTTTCTTGGCCAGGAGGGCGCAGATATAATCGGCCGGGCAGATTTCAGACCTTCCGCCAAAAGCCCCGCCAATGGCAATCCTTCTGATTTTGACCTTGTGAAGGGGAATCTTGAAGGAATTGGACAAGGGTTTGGATTTCATGTGGGGCCCGCCGTTGGGGCACCAGACTTCGAGACAGTCTTCATGGTCAAACCTTGCCACGACCGCATAGGGTTCGGCCTGGAAATAGGATTCTTCCGGCGCGGTAAAGGTATCTTCCCGGATATAATGGGCTTTGGCAAAATTTTCATCCACATTGCCCGTGTCGATGTTCACATGGATATTGATATTATTGGGATATTCCGCATGGATGAGTTCGGTTTCAGAGGCCATGGCAGCCATGGGATCATAGACAGCCGGAAGTTCCTCGTATGTCACATCAATGAGATCCAGGGCTTTTGCGGCAGTTTCTTCGTCCACGGCAGCAACACCCGCCACCTCATCGCCGATATACCGGGCCTTGTCGGTCTGGAGAAACTGCTGATCCCGTGTATAGGCAAAGACCCCCCATTTCACGCCTTCGGTGTCCTTTCCCGTGACAACGGCTTTGACGCCGGGGAGAGCCAGGGCTTTTGAAGCATCAATACTGATAATCCTTGCATGGGCATAGGGGCTTCGTTTGATTTTCCCCACCAGCATGTGCGGGAGTTTCAGATCGGCTGTAAATTTTGCCTTTCCCATGACTTTTGCCCTGGAATCCACCCTGGGCATTCTTGTTCCAATGATATTATATTCCGTCATGTCTTACTCCTTTGTCTTGCAGCAGGATTTGATGCCGGACGCACAATCCGGACACTGATCATCCGGATGGGCGGTATGAGCCACGGCTTCTACGATTTTGGAATAGCCCGTGCACCGGCAGATATTCCCTGACAGGGCTTTTTTGATGGTGTCTTCATCCGGGTTTGAATTTTTTTGCAGGAGGGCGTCCGCCGTCATGAGCATGCCCGGCGTGCAGAACCCGCACTGGACTGCCCCATGGTTGACAAAAGACTCCTGGAGAGGGGAAAGCGTATCCCCGTCAGCCAGTCCTTCAACGGTTTTCACCTTGCAGCCTTCGGCTTCCAGGGCCAGGGTAAGACAGGAGCGGACCGGTTTTCCGTCCAGCTGAACCGTGCATGACCCGCAAACCCCTTCACTGCAGCTTTCCTTTGACCCGGTGAAATCCAGGTGATCCCGGAGTACCTCCAAAAGGGTGTCATTGGGGGTGATCCGGACATCCATGGGCTTATTATTGATATTCAGGGTAAGATTTAATTTTTCCATATGATTTTACACTCCATCTTTCTCATATTATGCCTTAGAAGCCTTGGCAGCCGCTTCCTGAAGGGCCCGGAAGACCATTTCAGACACCACGGCGCACCGGTATTCAAGGGTTGCACCCACATTGTGAACCGCAAAGGTAGAGGCGCTGTTCATGGCGGCCGCGGCCGCTTTTTGTAAGGCCCCGGTGTCGGTCAGGGACTTCCCCTTGAGTGAGGCTGATTCCTGGTTCAGGAAAAGGGGGGAGCGTGCCATGGCGCCCACGACAATCCTTGCATCTTCAATGGTGTCTTTTTTTGCCGAGGCCTTTATGAGGGCGCCGGCGCAGACAATGGGATAATCAATGGCAGACCGGTAAGCCAGCCGCTGATAGGAACTCTTCCCGCCTTCGGCAGGAATGACGATTTCCTTTAACAGTTCCTGGGGCTCCATGGCAAAGGGCATGATCCCGTCCGTGGTGTAAAAATCCGTGAGGGCCACGGTTCTTTCATGGCCTTTGCTCACCAGGACCAGCTTCGCGCCAAGGGCCATGAGGGCCGTGGCGCCGTCAGACTGGCAGGTGGAATTGCACCGGTCGGACACATCCCTTGCATAACAGATTTTTCCGCCATCCTTATGGCAGGCCTGACGGCCTGACCGGTGAAAGGCGGACTGGTTGTAATGGAAACATCGGTTGTCCTGGAGGATATTGCCGCCGATGGTACCCCTGAAATGCTGAATGGTGGCGGCGCCTATTTTTTCACAGGCCATTGACAGGGCGGCTGCCTCCTTTTGAACCAGGTCCGAGGCGATAATATCGGCAAGACAGGTCCGGGCGCCGATCTTTAGGGTGTTGCTGTCCTTTTTGATATAGGACAGTTCATTCAATGCTTTGAGGCTGATGAGAAATTTCGGGGCAATGAGCCCTTTTTTCATCCTGACCAGAAGGTCTGTGCCGCCGGCCAGGATTTTTGCATCCTGTGCATGGGCAGACAGAAGATCCAGTGCCTTTTCAAGCGTGTCGGGTCCTTTATAGTCAAATTGTGGTAACCGCACGGTCATATCTCCTTAATTTTTCTTTTTTTCCTTCAAAGCGGCCAAAACCTTTTCAGGGGTGATGGGGAGCGTGGTGATCCTTACTCCGACCGCATCGTAAATGGCATTGGCAATGGCCGGAGCCGTGGGAACGCATCCGGGCTCGCCAATGCCCTTGGCGCCGAAAGGACCATATTCATCATAGGTCTCCACCACAGGGGCCTTGATCCGGATGGCATCCTTGGCTGTGAAAAGCTTATAATCCCTGAAATTGGCGTTCATGGTTTTGCCGTCTTTCACCACCACTTCTTCGGTCAGGGCATAGCCCAGCCCCATGAGGACACCGCCGTAAACCTGACCCTCAAGAAGGAGCGGGTTGATGGCCCGGCCCACATCATGGGCGGCCACATAATCGAGAACCGTGACCTTGCCGGTTTCCTCATCCACTTTGACCTTGACCCCGTGGGCGCCGAAAGCATAGGTCACGGACATATTGCCTTTCATGTCTTTCCCCATGTTTTCATTGTCCGGGTCATAGAAATAATCAGCCATGAGCATTTTGCCCTGGGGTGAGAAATGGACTTTTCTTAAAAGCTTGTCAATGGTCATGGTTTTTTCGGCATCGCCCGGCACAAAGATATTTCTCGCTTTCATTTCGATCTGATCCGGCGACACGCCAAAGGTTTTGGCGGCTTCTTCCAGGATGACGGCTTTGACTTTCTTGGCCGCGCCAAGAGCTGCATTTCCGGCCACAAAGGTGGAGCGGCTGGCGTGTGCGCCTACATCCCAGGGGCAGACATCGGTATCGGAATGCACCACATTGATGTCTTCAACCAGAAGGCCGAGTTCTTCAGCCACGATCTGGGCCGTGATATTGTCCATGCCCTGGCCCATGTCTGTGCCGCCGGTGAAAATATCCACTTTGCCGTAGTCATCCATTTTCAGGATGGCGCCGCAGCCGTCGGATTTGTAAATCCTGGCCCCGCCGCCCACATGGATAAGGGAGGCAATGCCGTAGCCGATGCCTTTTTCTTTTGGCCCATTGATGGTCATTTCCTTTTCAACGGCATCAATACATTCGGACAGCCCGCAGCTTGAAATCTTAAACCCCTGGGGGGTGACATCGCCGGGCTGGTTTCGATTGATGCGGCGCATCTCTACCCTGTCGATCCCGGCCTTTTGTGCCAGCATATCCAGGGTGGATTCAATGGCAAATGTGGCCTGGGGGTTGCCGTAACCCCTGAAGGCCTGGGAATAGGTGTTGTTGGTGTATACGCATTTGGCTTCGTACCGGACATTCTCCACCCGGTAAAGAGAGGTGATGGGCATCATCATGACCGAGGGTGTTGTGGCGCCCCAGGACGTGTAGGCCCCGTTGTCCAGAACCATTCTCATGTCGCGGAAGGTCAGTTTGCCGTTTTTGTCGCAGCCCTGTTTGATATAAATGATGGTGGGCTGGCGCGTGGATGTGGCTTTAAATTCTTCCACCCGGTCAAACTGGATTTTCACGGGACGACGGCACGCATGGGCCAGAAGGATGGCCACATGCTCATAGGCATAGGAGTCGAGCTTGGATCCAAAACCGCCGCCGATAATGGGTTTGATGACCCTGACCCTTTTATTTTCAAGACCCATGGCTTTCAGGGATTCTAAAAAATCCTTCTGGGCAAGGGACGGAATCTGGGTGTTGGTGTGGATGGTCAGGTTGTTGTTGGAATCAAACAGGGCAATGGCGCCGCTGGTGCCCAAACAGCAATGGGTAACCCACTGGGTGGTGAAGCGTTCTTCCACCACAAAGGCCGACTCTTTTTCAGCCTTTTCCACATCTCCGTAATGAAGTTTCCAGGGAAGGTTTAAGACATTGGTCTTATGATACTCATGCACCAGGGGAGAATCCGGTTGCATGGCTTTTTCCGGATCAAAAATGCCGGGCAGCTCTTGATACTCTATTTCAATCATGTCGAGCGCCTTTTTGGCGATTTCCGGGGTGGTGGCAGCAACGGCAGCCACTTCATCCCTGAAGGAGCAGACCTTTCCTTTTTTCAGGGGCGGGTTGTCCTTGTAAAACCCCATTTTCATTTTTTTCGGGACATCATCGCCGGTCAGGATGCATAAAACCCCGGGAAGGGCCTTGGCCCTGGAGGTGTCAATCTTGACGATATTGGCATGGGCATATTTGCTGTAAAGGATTTTGCCGTACACCATGCCCGGCAGTTTGATGTCCTGGATATATTCGGCTCTTCCCATGGCCTTTTTGGCTGCATCGATCTTGGGAATCCGTTTTCCGACAATGCTCAGTTCTTTTGATTCATTCATGATTGGCCTCCCATGTGTTTTTTGGCAGCTTCCACAGATTCCAGGATCTGCACATAGCCTGTGCAGCGACAGATATT
>CAZWMY010000177.1:0-6221 GCA_964635025.1 uncultured Desulfobacula sp.
AGGATAAATCTCACGGACTGGCGGAATCCAGCCCTTTTCTTTCAGGCGTTTCATGTTTTCCCTGGGGGATAGGACCCGCCCGAGAAGGGTTCTCATCTCAAATTCATGGCGGCCGGCATCCAGGGCCGGGTCTGTCAGCATGGAAATCCGGATGAATTTGATTCGGTCCAGGATGGAAAGGGACGAATTTCTTCTTCCGCCCCGGCGTCTTGGGATACCGTTCTGGTTGATATGAAATTTCAACCGGTCAAGGCCTGGATTTTTAATGGGCGCAATGGCATCATTGGGGCAGACAAGAGCGCACATGGCGCATCCGATACAGGCATTTTCCACCCGCGTTTTCTGGCGGATGCCGTAAAAGGAGTCATAGTCATTGGTATGCGCTTTTTCCGGTTTGACCGATGTTTTAATGATTCTTTTCTGGAACACATTCAGTTCAATGGCTTTGACCGGGCAAACTGCCGTGCACTGGCCGCAAAGCGTGCACCGGTCATTGCTGTACCGGATCTGCCAGGGCAGATCATTGAGGCTTAAAGCGGAAGGTTCAAGGTTTCTGTTTGACGACATAGAATTACCTCCTGGCGGTCAGGGCCGACAATGGCTGTATCAAGGTGCATGGGTTGAATATCTTTTGTTTTGTCCCTATCCGGGATGGCGGCATCAAGGCCGCAAATCTCGGATGAAAACCCGAACATGCCGGGTTTTCCGCCGACCACACCGGGCCTTAGTTTTTTCCTGTCCTGGGCCATGAAAAGGGAGTGGTCTGGCAGGGTGCCGATGACACAATTGGGACCGTCAATGATCAGGGGACGGCAGGTTCTTTTCAGATGGGTGAGAAATACGGCATCCGGATGGTTCAGAAGGTCATCATCCTGCAAGGGTGTGATCACATGCTTATACGCATCAATGCCGAGACCAAGACCTGTCATGGAATAGTGAAGGATATGGGCAAAAACTTCGGAATCAGACTCATAGCCCACATATCCGGGAAAACCCCGGGATAACAGAAAATCCCGGATGGGGGTAAAGGCCGTGTTCTCCCCATTGGTCATGGTGCAATAGCCTTTGATGAAAAACGGGTGGCAGGCATAGAGATTAATGGCATAATTGGTGTTCTGCCGTCCTTGGGCCATGATGATACGGGCATGGAGCTCTTTTCTGTCGAGGCCCAGGTATTCGGCCAATTGCATGGGGTCTCCGATTTCCTTGATCATGATGGTATCGGGCCAGAAGGAAAACACCATCATGTCTTTTTTTTCTTCCCCCATTTCACGGATTTTGAGCCGGGTCATCATGAATCTTTCGGCCAGTTCTTCCTGGCTGAGATGGTCCCAGCCTTCGGGCAGTTCATAGGCCCGGATAAGATAGAGATTCCGTTTCGGAATCCCTTCCACCTGGGTCTTGGGCGTTTTAAGGGAAATTTTGTATTTGGTCAAAAAGCCCTGGTCCATCATGAAAAGGTCTAATTTACGGATGCCTTCTTCTGTGAAGATGCCCGATAAAATAGGGGCCTCCTTCATTTCCTCAAAGGGTCCGCCCAGACCCTGAAGGAGGAGTCCCATCCCTGATCCGTCATGCCCTTCCTTCATGACATCAAGGGCTTTGATGGCCTTCATGGGGGAAACCGGATCATTGCTGGTAAGTGCAAACAGACGACACATTGAATTTAAATCTCCTTTAATTTCAATCGGTTTTCAATGGGTTTAATGAATCAATGCCTGAATAATGGTCATGAAACAATGCTGCCCAGGGGGATCGAGAATCCATATGCTTCATAGAGTGCTCTGATTTTCAGTAAATCTTCTTCAAGGCTGTCACCGGGGTCAATCTTTCCGATCCAGCGGGTTCTTTTGGCTTTATTGTCCAGAAACCAGCAGATAATGGGCACATTGGCTCCTTTGGCAATATGCCAGAACCCGGTTTTGATGGAGGTGACGTTTTTTCTGGTTCCTTCCGGCACCATGGCCAGGATTAGATTCTCCCGATTTTCAAATTCCTTAATGGCACTTTCAACAAACCCGTGGGCCTTGTCACGTTTGACCGGCAGTCCGCCAAGGCTTTTCAAAAGAACGGACATGGGAAAGAAAAACCATTCCGCCTTCACCAGAAGCCTTGCATTGACTTTTGCCACTTTGATGTAGGTCAGCGCTCTGACCGTATCCATATTGGCGGTATGGGGAAAGCCGATGACCACGGACCGGTCGGACCAGTATTCCGGCAAAGCATCATAGGTCCATCCCATCAATTTGTACAGCAGCCTGCCGATAAGGCTCAATATCGCTTTCATAATTCAATGGTGATGACCGCAGCCGCCTTCTTTTTTGTTTTTTTTGTTCCGGCAGAGGTCAAATATGTGAAAGAGTTTTAATTCGTCTTTTTCCAAAAGCTCAAGATTTTCCAGGATGGTTTCTTTTTTGGCCTGGAAAACCTTTATATTGGCTGTGGCAAGACTTCTTCTGGACCCGTCTCCCATGCAGTTGGTAATGACGGCATCAACCTTGGGATCTTTTCCCAGGACACTGGTTTTGCACTTTGATTCTTCACCAGTAATTTTTTGGTTTTCCATGAATTCAAAGGTGCGGGTTTCCGTGTCCACAATCAGAAAATGCTTTGCCGTACCGTAATGGTCGTCCATGACACTTTCAAGACCTTTATTGTCTTTAACAGGAAAGGCTATTTTCATTTTTCTACTCCTAAAAAAATCAATGGTTGCCACTATCATACACAAAATCAGCCCAAAAGGTAAGGGTTTCTTTTACCGTATTC
The DNA here is from genome assembly GCA_964635025.1 of uncultured Desulfobacula sp. Lineage (GTDB taxonomy): Bacteria > Desulfobacterota > Desulfobacteria > Desulfobacterales > Desulfobacteraceae > Desulfobacula. The sequence goes on from CAZWMY010000177.1 coordinate 2,767, forward strand.
GGCAAGGCATTGATGTTGAGTTTTCCTTGTGATATGGATTGTATCAAAAAGGGGGATTGAGAAAAAGCGATGATAAAAGGGATGAAACTGATTGTTGCTCTTTTGGCGGCCATGCTGCTTTTCTCACCGATTATTCTGTTTTTTTGCATCATTGATGAAGCCCCCCTTGTTTCAGAGCATCAGAGGCTGACCTTTGATAATGTACAGAAAGTCAAAGACATTATCAGCGACAACAAACCCGACAATATGAATAAAAAACAGGTAAGGGCAATGGCCTTGTCGGAAGATGACCTGAATACCCTTTTAAATTATGGGGTTCAACATGGGTTTGGGTATGAAAAGCTTTTTACAAAAATTGAATTGCCTGAAAAAAAAGTTCATTTATGGTTAACCATTGAACTTCCCGCTAATCCGGCCGGCAGATATCTAAATGCGTTTATCGGCCTGAAAAACAGCGGGATATTTCTTGATGTCGATTATCTGAAAGCGGGCAAACTTACCCTTCCAGGCATATTCATAAACCCGGCCCTAAGGATGATGAATTATCTTTTGTTATATTCGGAAATGTATAAAGGCCTGAATCAGCATGTCCAAGCCATAAAAAAAATATCTGTCACAAAGGGCTATTTGAACCTTGTCTATGAATGGAATCCTGAAGCCATGGGATTCATTCAGGAAAAGGGGAAGAAATTTTTATTATCCAAAGAGCATCAGGAAAAACTGGTTCTGTATTACAATAAACTGGTTCAGACATTGAAGCCTTATAAAAACAAAAAGGTTTCGCTTGTCTTTGTTTTAAAACCCATGTGTATTTTTTCCGGAGAGCAGGTAAAAATCAGCGCCAACCCGGTACTGGAGAATACCGCAATGTTTCAGGTGTTGTCGCTTTATTCCATCAGGAGGGGACTCAAAGATCTTGTCCATGAAGATCTTCAAAAACAGATGGAACCATTTGTGGCCGTTTCCTTCACGCTTTATGACAGAGCCGATCTGCCAATGCATTTCCTTGTATCCGCAGGGCTTGCGGTTTCTGCGGGGAGCAAATTGTCCAATTTTATAGGGCTTGCAAAGGAGGTTGAAGATTCTAACAAGGGATCCGGATTCAGTTTTGCCGATCTTGCCGCGGATAAAGCCGGTGTCAGGATGGGGGAGATAGCTGTCGGTAGTCCGGAAAAAGCAATGGCATTTCAGCAAAGAATGGCCGAAATAGAACAAGAAACGGATTTTATGCCTCTCATTGACGGGTTGCCCGAAGACATCAGGAGACTTGAATTTAAAAAACGCTATACAGATCTCGATTCCGAATCCTATGCCATGGTTAATGACGAAATTGATAAACGAATCAAAGACTGTCGGATTTACCGGGAATAAGCCGATTTATTTCATTGATATTGTTTGGTATTCATGTTAGTTACAGCCATTAATATTAACCTTTATGATATTAAGGAGCGAACATCAAATGGACAAATGGGAAGAGGTTATTTCATGCGCGATTACATGTTCCAGGTGCAATGGAAAGATGAAACCGGAAGATCAGCGGATTCTATCGGTCTACGATCATCAGGCCATTTGTATGCCATGCAAGAAAGCCGAAGAACTGCGGCCCGATTACCCAGAGGTCTCCAAAAATACCATCGGAGAATGCATCACCAGTACTGAGCTTCAATATGGGGATCCTCATGGTTTTTGTTTTCATCATTTTTACCCCTATACATGTGTATCCAAATAGCCGGGCGTTGAACCTTATTTTTTCTGCCAAGCGTGGAACCGGAAGCAATAAAAAAGCCTCAGAGGTGCAATTCTGAGGCTTTTTGTATCCAGCGTTTTAACCTATCACAATTTATTATTTTTGTTGGTGATCCCACCGGGAATCGAACCCGGGTTTCCGGCGTGAGAGGCCGTTAAAATATCTATACCTTGATTTACCTAAATTTCCTTAAAACTTCAAAACACAATATAAACAGATAGTTATATTTACATTGACTTACTTCATAAAACCTATATATTGATTTCATGTGTGGGGAAGATTTTTAAGGAGAGGTTTATGGCTTCCAAAACCAGGCACAATACAAAATATGCAGGGGTGTTTTATATTGAAGGTATTTCCTCAACTGGAAAGACCGAAAAGATTTATTATATCCGATATCGAAAACATGGGAAGGCCATTGAGGAAAAAGCCGGGCGGCAATACCAGGATGATATGACCCCTGCCAAAGCATCCGGGCTCCGGGCTCAGAGAATCGAGGGGAAAGCATTATCCAATGATGAACATCGGGCATTGGAACAGGCAAAGAAAGAAACCGATGCAGGCAAGTACACCATTGAAAGGCTTTGGCAGGAATATAAAATGAATCGCCGCCAAGGGAAAAGCCTGGGAACAGATCAATATCGATATGAAAAGCATATTCAACCTGTTTTCGGTAAGAAAGAACCCAAAGACATTATCAAGCTCGACGTTGACAGGGAAAGAATAAAATTATCAAAGAAATTATCCCCGCAGTCTGTTAAACATATTCTTAATCTTCTGACCTGGATCATCAATTATGGTGTGAAAAATAATCTGTGTGCGGGTGTTTCCTTCCATATCCAAAAACCTTCCGTGAATAATGAAAAGACAGAAGATCTGACCCCGGAACAATTGGAACGGCTTTTAGATGCCATTGAAAAAGATGAAAACATCAATATTGCAAATTTGATGAAAATGGCCCTTTATACGGGCATGAGGCGGGGAGAGCTATTCAAGCTTCAATGGAAGGATATCAATTTTGAAACAGGCTTTATTTTGCTCAGAGACTCAAAGGGCGGACCGGATCAGAAGATCCCCATTAATGACATGGCAAGGGGGATATTGGAAAGCATTTCCCGGAATGAAAGTTCTTATGTTTTCCACGGGAAGGATGGCGATATCCGAAAGACCATAGGTGTTTCCGGAAGAAGAATCCGAGAAAGGGCAGGGCTGCCGAAAGACTTCAGGCCGTTGCATGGATTACGGCATGTTTACGCATCAATGCTGGCCTCTTCCGGCAAAGTTGATATGTACGTCTTGCAAAAGCTCATGACTCATAAATCACCCAAAATGACCCAGCGATATGCACATTTAAGAGACGACGCCCTGAAGAGTGGAGCGGGTCAGATTGATGATATTTTCAAGAAACAAGAAGCAGCCTCTAAGGAAAAGAAGGTTGTGAATATAAGGGGTCTGGAATAAATTGTAGATCACAATTTGTGACCTTAAAACATGATCAGTCTTGAGGTGAAATTTTGGGACCTCAAGATCAGGAGACAAAATGGCTGAAAACAACTTGATTACAATAGAATCAATTTCATCAAAAATTTATTTCATCCGTGGTGTCAAGGTTATGCTTGATAGAGATCTTGCTGTTTTATACGAAGTTGAAACTAGCCCGAATATTTCATAAAATCCAAAAAAAAGACTAGCAAAACCTCCGAAAGTA
>CAZWMY010000178.1:0-6191 GCA_964635025.1 uncultured Desulfobacula sp.
CCCTGAAACCGGACGAAATCCTGAATTGCCGAATGGACTATCAAAATGAATACCCATAAAAATTACTATCCCATTTAAAATCACAAATTCACTTCATCATGATAATCTGCCATGGATGAAACAAAGCGATTATCTTTAGAACAAGAGACAGCAATAAGCATACCACACCGGTAATGAAAAAAGGGCTTTCAGTTAAACCTGAAAGCCCTTGAATTTTCTGGTAGGCACGAGCGGATTTGAACCGCTGACTTCTACCGTGTCGAGGTAGCACTCTACCAACTGAGTTACGCGCCTGAAGCGTTATGTTCTATTAACAAAACACTTTGTTTGTGTCAAGAAAAAGTAAAATTTATTAATCCTGTCTATCACGCCGTCATTTTTCAACAAACCGGATAGTGACAAGATTGTCTGTCACCTCGGTAATTTCAAGACCGAATGAATCAAAGGTTTTGAGCATGACGGCATTGGCAAACCGGGACGGACTGCCTTTATACTGGATTTGAACAAGAGCACTGCTGGATCCGATTTCTTTTTGCAGTGTGTTGATCATTTCCGGCATGTCCTTGAACCGCTGCTTTAATGCAATAAACCGGGGAAGAAAATTGTCCCCGGACAGTTTGAGATCAAAGGTCTGTTCTTTTCTTAAATTCCGGCTCCAATATGAATTGATTTTTTCCATCAGGTCTTCGGCAGAAAGTCCTGCGGCCTTGACAAGGGCCTGGGTATGGCCTTGCTCATCTGAATTGCTTTTGGCCACGGCCTGAATTCTTGAACTGATAATTTTTTCACCTGTATTAACATCATAGGCCTGAAGCTGGATTTCCGCATCAAAGGTTTTTTCTTCGCCCATGCGGTTGGTAGCCAATGATGAGGTAGCAGTTCCGAAAACAATCATGTTTGCCTTCAATTCCTTGCCAAGGGCTCGAGCGGCATTGATATCATCTGCTGAATTAAAGGTGATATTGTAAAAGGAAGGGTCTGGCCGCTGAGGCCCGGTCCCGGCCAGAATGAATCTATTCCGGATCATTTTCCCGGTAATGGTTTCTTCTGCCAAAAATTTATGGGTGGAGGACTCTTTTCCCCACCAATATCTGGGGTGGTCATCGGACAGAGTTTTTTCAGCAATAAAAAACATGATGACAGGTTTATCTTTTTCCGCATCCAGGATTTTTGCATCACTCAGTGTCTTTTGAAGCATTTCAAGATTGACCCGGGATTCCACTGCCACAAGAAAAGCGCCTTTATGTTCAATCTCGCCAAGAGACCGGTAAGTGATAATAAAATCCGAAGGGCGGGATAAAATCTCCGTGTACAAAAAGTCCAGGCTGGAGGCCAGGACCTGGGTTGTCAACAGTTCTGAAAAAGCATTCTGAACCGCAGCGCTCAGGGCGTCGGATATGGCTCCCTGCTTTGCCTGCTGGATATTATGACCGACCACCGCTCTTTTAGCCGTGGTCACTGTGATGAAAACACCGGGTTCCCTGGCAGCAAAAACCGAACCGGCAAGACCTCCTAAAACAATAAAAAAAGCCATGAGAGAGGCAACTGCTGTTTTTCTAAACATCTTTATCACACCTTTCTTTCAATGGAATATCCGGCAATCATGCATAAAAGCGCTTTGGACGGGCCCTCTTCAAACTTATCCAGGCTTTGGATTGCTTTTTCAACATGCTCCTGTGCGCATTTACGGGTATATTCAATCCCCTTGTATTGGATCAATTTTTCTTTGAACCGTTCAAACTCCTGGACGCTGAAGGCATTGTCCCTGATGATGGTTTCCATCCATGTCCTGTCTTTTTCTGAAGCATGAGAAAGGCTGTGAATCAGCGGCAGGGTGAGCTTTCCTTCCCTAATGTCTGCGCCCGGAGTTTTTCCCATCTCTTCTTTTGTGCTTGTGTAGTCTAAAAGATCATCAGCCATCTGAAAGGCCATACCGGTATGAAACCCAGATAGTTTCAAGGCTTTCTCTTTTTCTTTTGAGGCCTCGGAAAGGTTGGCGCCACTTTGACAGGCGCCCTGGTTCAGGACAGCCGTCTTTTTTTCAATTACATCCATATATTCCGCTTCCGTCAGATCCAGCTTGCCTTTTTTTTCAAGCTGGTCGATTTCACCCTGGGACATGTCTCTTGTGATGCCTGCAATCACCGATATGATATCCGGCTGACGTGTTCTTGCCGCAATTTCAAGGGACAGGGCCAAAAGGAAATCACCGGTCAGAACAACTTTGGGGGCTGACCACTGGGTATGGGCTGATTTTTTCCCCCGTCTTGTATCGGCCTTGTCCACCACATCGTCATGAAGCAGGGTGGCGGCGTGAAGGTATTCAAAAATGGTTGAAAACTCGATCTCAAATCCGCCGGTATAGCCGCAAAGCCTGGCGCTGTGAATCATTAAAAGCGGCCGAAGGCGTTTTCCGCCGCTGAAAAGAAGGTGGGAGGCAATTTCGCGGACCAGTTCCAGATTGGGCTTCAAATGCTGTAAAAGAGCCGTTTCAACCTTTTCAAGGTCGCCCTTTGTCATTTCAATGATTCTGTGTTTCAGATCCTTTGTCATGCAAGCTCTCCGGCAATATCATATTCAAATGCATCCATTATTCTTACCTTAACAAAGGTACCGGTTTCAAGCCCGTCTGAATAAATAAAGGTCACCCCGTCCACTTCCGGGGCCTGGAACCTGGTTCTGCCGATATACACACCCGGCTCTGGATTTTCTTCCACCAGAACGTCATAGACCTTTCCCACATGCTTTTCATTAATGGATTCAGAAATTTTTGCCTGGGCAGCCATGATTTTGTCATGGCGGATTTCTGCAATTTCAGGAAGGACATGATCTTTGAAACCATGGGATTTTAAATCTTCCGAGTCCGAATAGATGAACACGCCCAGATGATCAAACCGGATATCCCGGATGAATTTCATCAGGGTTTGGAAATCATCCTCTGTTTCACCGGGGAATCCCACAATCAGGGTGGTTCGAAGAGCGGCATCCGGGTCGATCCATTTTATAGTTTCAAACAGGGTGTAAAGATCTTCCGTGGTATAAGGCCGCCCCATTTTTTTTAATATGGGGGAAGCGGCATGCTGGATGGGAACATCATAATAAGAGCAAATGGTTTTATGATTTTTGACCGCCCGAATCACCGGTTCCGTCAATGTTTCAGGATGGGTGTATAAAAATCTAATCCAGATATTTTTATCATCAAGTGTCTTTGCAAGATCAGACAGAACATGCTCAAATCCAATCCCGTCTTTTTTATCCTGACCATAATCCGTGGTGTTCTCAGCCGTCAGGATGATTTCTTTCACTCCTCTTGCCACAAGACTTTCCGACTCTTTTACAATATCTTCGACGGGTCTTGAGCGCTGGGCACCCCGGAGCCTTGGGATAATGCAATAGGTGCATTTTCGGTTACACCCTTCCGACACCTTGACATAGGCAAAATGATCTGAGAGAAGTTCTCTTTCTTCTGAAATATCCTGGAACGCTCTTTTATTGGGGTCTGGAAAAAGGGTTAAGGTCTTGACCTCTTTTTTTTCCACCACATCCACAATATATTCGCAGGCTGCCGTACCCAAGAATGCATCCACTTCCGGCAGGGTGGCCGTCAGATCCGGGTCATCCTTATACCTCTCGGCGAGACACCCTGTGGCGATCAGCCGTTTGCAAACACCGGTTTTCTTGTATTCCGCCATTTCCAGAATAACATCAACAGCCTCATCAGAGGCTGTTGATATAAATCCGCAGGTGTTGACGATGATCACTTCTGCTGCTGCCGGGTCATAGGTCAGGGTGTGCCCCTTTGCCGCCAGCTTTCCCAGCATGATCTCGCTGTCCACCTGGTTTCTTGAGCACCCAAGAGTTTCAAGGAAAATGATCATAGGCTTTTTGCCATCAGATCCCCCAATTGTTTTGAGAATCCTGCCGGATTATCGAGTTTGCCTCCTTCGCTGATGACGGCAATATCATAGAGAAGCTCGCTAAAATCCTTCAATACCGGGTTGGTGGTATCGGTTTCAAATATGGTTTTCATCTTTGTCAAGACCGGGTGGTTGACATTGACCTCCATCACCCTTTTTTGTTCCGGGCTCTTTTGGCCGGATGCCTTCAGGATTTTTTCCATATAGGCGCTCATGCCCCAGGCATCGCCGGACAGGCAGGACACGGAATCCGTAAGCCTTGCCGACACGATGACATCCTTGACCTTGTCTTCCAGTTTCCCTTTCAGGAAGGACAGCAGGGCTGAATATTCATTTTTCTTGGCATCATCCACCTTATCCAGATCCAGATCCCCTTTTTCCGCGCTTTTCAGTTTCTTTTCCTTGTATTCGTGCAGGGATTGGGTCACCCATTCGTCAATGGGGTCCACCATGAGAAGAACCTCATAATCTTTGGCTTTCAGGGATTCGAGCAGGGGAGAATTGATCAAGGAGGTCAGATTCTCGCCGGTCAGATAATAGATCTCTTTTTGGCCTTCCTTCATATTGGCGATATATTCATCCAGGGTGACATATTTGCCGTCGGACTTTGTAGTTTTGTATCTCAGAAGAGCTGCCAGTTTTTCCTTGTTTTCAAAATCCGTGGGGATGCCGGCTTTCAGGGCCTGGCCGAATTCATTGAAAAATTCTTCGTATTTTTCTTTTTCCATGCCTTCCAGGACGGAGAAAATCTGTTTGACCAGGTTTTTCCTGATATTTCTCACCAGGCGGTCTTCCTGGAGGATTTCACGGCTGACGTTGAGGTTCAGGTCCGGGGCATCCACAATGCCCTGGACAAAACCCAGGTATTCGGGCAAAAGTTCCTTGCAGTCATCCATGATAAAAACGCGTTTGCAGTAAAGCTGCATGCCGTGTTTACGCTCCGGCCGGAACATGTCAAAAGGAGCTTTGGACGGGATATACATGAGCACATCATATTCGGTCACCCCTTCAAACCGTTTGTGGATGATCTCCATGGGTTTGTCCCAGTTATGGCTGATATGTTTGTAGAATTCTTCATGCTCTTCCTGGGTGACCTCTTCCTTGGCCTTTGACCAGATGGCTTTTCTGGAGTTCAGGGTTTCATCTTTTCTGATTTTCCGGAATGTGTCCCCAATGGGTTTGCCGCTTGAATCCTTGATGATTTCATTTTCAGGGATGGGTTCGCTTGTCTCGACATTCATGATAATAGGATAGCTCACAAAATCAGAATGTTTTTTGACAATATGCCGGATGGTGTATTCTTCGGTAAAATCCTGCTCCCCTTCTTCCGGGTCTTTCAGGAAAAGGGTAATGGTGGTGCCCCGTTTTTCCTTTTCGATTTCCTCAACCGAATACGATCCCTTTCCATCGGATTCCCACCGGACACCCAGTTTTTCGCCCTGAGCCCGCGTATCCAGCATGACCTTGTCCGCCACAATAAAGGCTGAATAAAAACCAACCCCGAACTGACCAATGAGTTCCGGTGTCAGAAGATTTTCTTTTTTGGAATTTTCAATGGCTTTCATAAAGGCTGCGGTCCCGGACTGGGCAATGGTGCCGATGTTTTCATTGACTTCATCCATGGTCATGCCGATCCCATTGTCGGATATCTGGAAGGTTTTGTTCTCAGGATCAAGAGTGATCCGGATGTGATGGTCAGTGTCATCGGAAAATAGCTCCGGCTGGGTTTGTTCTTTGAATCTGGCCTTATCTAGTGCATCCGAGGCATTTGAAATCAATTCCCGGACAAAAATTTCCCTGTTGGAATACAGTGAATTGATGATCAGGTGCAAGAGCTGCTGCACCTCAGCTTTAAATTTGCGTGTCTTTTTTGTTCCCATGTTCACTCTCCGTTTTCAGTTATTTCCTGGTTATAAATTTTGTCTAAATAATTATGGCAAAATCCAAATTGTCAAGGCAGGCTTCATGGGAAGAAAGGCCAAAAACACAAAGATATTCCATCATACACCCAAAACACCCGATTCTCTTCCCTTTCTTATCAGAAAACGGGCTTGAAGAATCACCAAATTCCTGATATTACCGTTTGTCATTCAGCAAAACAGATGGCCTTTGTTTCAAATACAATTTGAATTTTAGAATTTTGAAAGTTCAACAGTAATTGCAAGTATTTTTGAGTTTTCGGAATTGGTATAAAAATTGAAAAATGCCCGTCAAATGTATCTCCAATTTAGTTTACAGACGAGTTTGTTACTTTGGGCCTGCTTCCAGTTCATA
>CAZWMY010000179.1:0-6169 GCA_964635025.1 uncultured Desulfobacula sp.
GGAAAGGAATCGAAAAACCACTTCAATCGGAACGTTATTCTGAAAACCACTATAGCGTAGTAAAAATCATTTTGTAGTACCCATCCATCCCAGTACCCCATCCACAAGCACCCCTCTCCATCCAGTACCAAATCCCACAAAAAGAAGAAACAGAAGAGCCTTTGCCATAGCCTGAAAGCCATGTCTTTCAATCCCATCATGGTCGAGCATTAATTTACCTGCCTCCATATATTTTTTGAGTGGGACCCTTCCTTTTGAATAATTTCAGAATACCCAGCCATCTGCCGTCATGGTCATACAACTCCCAGTCAAGCGAGTGTGTTTGGCTCCCTAAAAGTCTTTTGAAGGTTTTTTGATTCCGATTTAAATTATTATAGGGGTGGGGTCCTTTATTGACAAGGCTTTCAGAGTTTTCAGCATTTCAGGCATAAGCCAGCCTATCAGCATTATTGCTTCAATCCAGCAATTGTGAAATCAAACATACCCCCCTACCCAAAGGAGAAACGAATCATGAGCAAGAAAAACGTAGTCACCATTCCGTGTCCATCGTGCAGCCAGCAAATGAATTCAATCCAGAGGTCCATCATCAGAAAGACAAGATTATTTGCCTGTGCCTGCGGTCATCGTGAATGGTTTTCAGAGGATGAATTTGAGGCCATTACAAGCCACTGTTTCATCTGTTTCAAGAACGATTGTTGCGCCAGTGATCACCGATTCAAAGGTGAGCTTATCGGCATGGGATTTTAGCCCGGCCCAAACATTTCACCAGAAAACTTAAAGACTGCCCTAAACGGCGGTCTTTTCTATTTTAACGCTTAATCAACAAGGAGATTACGTTTATGATTCAGCTATCAGAAACAGAAACATTAAAAAGATTTGTCAGCCCACCAGGAGATCCACCAACAGCATCCATAACACCATTTCCCAGCTCACCCCTTGACCTTCCGACCGAGACCTTTCAGAAAGCCCTGGAAAGACGAGAAAAGAACCATCAAGCGCTTATCCAGTGGATAAAGAAGAACCTTCACCCGGACATTGATTACGGCAGGACCCACATTTTTGAAAGCTGTAAGTATGCCAGAGCCGGAGCCTCGTATCTTTGTTCCGATTTTTCCCATTTCTCCATGCTGACATTATGGAAATCAGGAGCAGAAAAAATACTCCGACAGCTATGTTTAAGCGCTCATTTTCCTAATCTGTTTCAGTATGAGCTCGCTTGTGTTCACCGCCAGGAGATTCAGACAGTTGTCTTGAAATGCGAATTGCGGACACAAAATGGAACTGTTGTCGGGGAAGGCACTGGATCAAGACACATAAAGCAGGACGGCTGGAACCTGAACACCAGCATTAAAATGGCAGCCAAAAGCGCTCTCATAGACGCTGTCATCAGAACGGCAGGATTGACAGGCATCTTCATTAAAACACATCAGCACACATTAAAAAACAATCTGCCCGATATGGAAAATCGTAATCATTACAATCTGACTTTCTGGAGAGATTGTAATTCTGCCTATCCCGAAGAAAAGCCTATTACCTCCCGGCAAAAGGACCTGATTGAAAGAATAGCAGGGCGAAGAGGACTGACCACAGAAGGGCTTGAGAAATCAATTCAAAGGCTATTTGACAAGGATTTAGACAGCCTGGATAGAGTTCAAGCGTCAAGGTTCATCCAGCATTTAAACGGCTAATACAGCCGAAACACAAAGGAGAAAAAATCATGTGGAACAAACCGAAAAAAGAGCAACTGGCTATCATCCCAAGGCTTTATGAAACAGAAACCATCCCTCTGAAGGACAAGACCATCTATCTTCACTTCTTCATCGGCAATTGCGACTGGTATGTGAGTGAATTTAACGGCTTGGACACGCTCTGGGGCTTTGCCATTCTCAACAACGATTTCCAGATGGCGGAGTGGGGATATTTCAGTTTCAGTGAGCTTGCTGATATCCGGGTCAAGGGCATTTTCGAGATCGAAAACGATGCTTTCTGGCAGGTCCGTCCAGCCTCCCAGGTAGAAAAGATATGCCGAGCCCAAGGATGGAGCCTTCCAGAACCCCAGGATATCCTTGAAATCGAGTGCCCGAATTGTAAGAAAATCACCCGGTCAGTTCTTGGTGAAGAAATATCCTGCCCCGAGTGCAAGGTCATTATTCTTCAGAAGAGCATCGCTTATGTGGGAGGCGGACATGGCTTATACTCCTGAGCTTACCCAGCATCATAGTGCTATTTTACGCCGTATCTCGTGGGCAGCGGATCTGCCTATGACTAAAACACTGGAAGACATTTTTGATTATCTGGGTAAGACCCTGGACCCTGGTAAGGTCTGTTCAGCCTGCCGAGATAAAACTAAATGCCAATCCTGTCCGTTCAATAGAAAAGGAGCATTCCATGCGAAAAATCCATAATCACAGGATCAGCAAAGAAGATTTTCAGGAGATGCTTCATGCCGGAAGATACAACCCGTGCCTTGTCATCACATTCAAGGATAAATCCGGACAGCACAGGCATAAGCTTTCTGCCGGATATCAGGATGACATAGACGTTTACCGGGAAGATTCAAAAACCTTTGTCTTATCCAGCAATTTCCGGCTTGATTATGTCGGTCTTGAAGTATTTGAAGGACCTGAAAAACAGGGCAGTATTTTCCTCCAGGGAGACCAGGTCAAAGAAACCCTTGGAGCCGGAAAATTAAGCCCTTCCAACGCCATCAAACGGATGGTTGAACACATCGTTTAAGCCAGCCAAACAACCCGTAAATCGTTTATTTAATGCCTTCCTTGAGCAATCCTGGAGGGTTTTTTAATGCCTTAAAATAAGGAGGATTTATGAACCAGACGTTAACCCGAACCAAGTTTCAGAAGTTCAAAAAAGAAGAACTCCAGCACCGATTACAGGAGATATTCGAAAAAGCAGATCATCAGAGTTCCGCCCTTACCGAGATCTATAAACTCTTTATTCCTGACTGGGAGAACATCGAACGGCTGGAAGGCTTTCCCACAGTCGGCCAGGATATGTGGAAGTACATCTGCCAGCTCTTTATCGACTTTGACCAGAAACACCATCCCAAAGTTTTCAGCGGCGGCATCTGGCTCAATAACGGATTTTCATCCAGCGATAAACTCGGACCCTGGGAAATCAGTTTTGACGCCTGTACCGTCATTTATCCCTAAAATTTTAACGACAATTTAAAAGCCGGTATCTGGTTCCCCTGGGTGCCGGCTTTCTTATTTTTGGAGGAACCCATGACAAAACAAAAGAAAGAAGCCTATCAGGATGTGGAGGGACTCAAAAAGATAATCCAGGGCCTGCACGGAAAGAAGTTCAAACTGGACTGCGGGCATCATATTACTTTTGGATATTATCTTGGCAACGACATCACCATCAGAAATGGTAAAAGCCCTGAAATAACCTGTTCTTTATGCGGTTATTAAAAGTATCCCAATCCCACAACCCCGTCTTAAATCAATCAAATTCAACCCAAAAACCAATAAAACAGAGGAGAATACCATGACTAAAATCACCACCCTTGAAAACGTCATCAACGATGTTCATCAGGCATCAGTTAATCATTTTGATGAAACTATACCGGTTCAGGAGATGTACTTTGACAGCTTGAAGCAGATGTGGATATCCGGCAAACAGGTCGATATTGCGATCAGCGCTCAGCATCTTTTAGCCAACCGTCTACGTGTGCCTCATTCCTATCTTATGCGATGCCCGGAAGATTTGCAGGCCCGGAACCTCAATTACTGGATCGAACAGGAAAGGCAGCACCGGGACACCTTCTTTTGCCGTTTCAACGGTAATACACTCCGGGCAGTATTTACCGAGCGGTATCAGCCCCTGGACAATATGGAAATTCTGGCCCAGCTCATTCAACTGGGATTTGGCCCTCATCTGCAGGTCCAATATTCGCTCGACCATGGCATGTTCCTGTTGAAGATTCCAGAATACGACAAAGTCTTTGGGGTCAATTCAGGCCAAGGCCCTTTGGATCAAATTGTGCCTGGAGTAGCTTTTGCCAATTCCGAGGTCGGTTTGATCGCATTTAGCATTGAATCCTTCTTTTATCGATTGATTTGCACAAATGGCCTCATTTCCGTTGCAAAGGCCAGGGAATCCCGGTTCAAGCATATCAGTTCCAGAGGGCTGGAAAATCTCCCTGCCACGCTTGCCATGGTGATGAATGGATCAAACAGGAGCCAGATTGAATTCAGGCTCTCCCGTGAATCCCATGTGGCCGATCCTGTCCGGTCCATTGAAAGTTTTTGCAGGCGATTTGGTCTTTCCCAGAACGAAGCGGAGATCGTAAAGGCAGCTTTTGAACAGGAGCCTGGCAATACAATGTTTCATGTCATAAACTCATTCACTGCTTCAGCAAAAATTGACGGCCTGTCCACCGCAGATGTTTATAAATTCGAAAAAACCGGCGGTCAGATCCTTTCCCTGGTTAAATCCTAAAATCAATTATGTAGCCCTGTTTTCAGTAGAGGAGCAGGGCTTTTTTTCACAAATTAGGAGATAAAAAATGGTTTACGAAACAAAATGCGCCTGGTGCGGTCAATCCATGGACACCAAGGAATGCGAACACACTGAATTTACCTTGAAATTAAAAAAGATGGGGCTTCCTGTTATCAGTCACGGTATCTGTTCCAAGTGTTCTGAAAAGGCCCTGGAGGATGCTGAATCAACTGTTAAAAAGAAAAAAGAACAATGATATCGTAGTATTATAAAAAGCAGTACAAAGCCAGTAGTACCAAGCATTCCAGTATTTTGAAGCATAGATTTAGCCAGTATCTTGCAGTACCAATCCTCCCAGAACCTTCAAGCATTTCATCAAGCACCTTCAAGCATCCCATCCCAAAGCACTCCAATACCAAACCAGCACTTTGAGTTTTTAAACGCTACCCCATGAGCACTCCTATTGTAATTTCATTTGTTCCTGTTCGTGTTTGCTATGGGATTGGTTTAGGATGTGTAGAGGGATGGGATATGGTGCTTATGAATTATTTACTATTATCCTGTTTATCAAGGATCAGATTTAGAATTTCATCTGATCAACATCTCCTCGACCAGACATCTTTTTTTACATTACCAAGCCTCTTAAGCCTATCCCGGTGCTCAATTAACTAACCTCTCTATGTATAGGGGACAATTGCCCCGAAAAATTTAATTTAAGGAGGTTCTTATGAAAAAGACCTACAGTATTGGCGATACCGCCAAAATTACACGAATTACCGAGAAACAATTACGGCACTGGGAAGAGCAGGGCTACCTCAGCGACATTGAAAGGGTAGTCTGTGGAATACGATCCTATCGTAGATTTTCTGAAGCCCAAATCAAGCAGATCAGCAAAATTAAAGAATACCTGGATATGGGCTATACCCTCTCAGCCGCATCGAAAAAGGCCTTAGCAAAACAGGCAGAGGAGGTGAAATAATGTACCTGAAAAAAGATACCCCGAAAAAGTGTCCTTTCTTCCAGGAAGAATGCTTACAGAAGAACTGCAAGCTTTACCATGAAGAATTTGACCGCTGCGAAATCAGTTTGATTACCTACAATCTGTATAAACTGATTCAGGAACTAAAAGGTCCAGACAAGAAATAAAATAAAAGTCCCCCTCTTTTTATTAAAAAACTGGAGGGGGACTCTTAAATCAAAAATTAAGGAGATATTTTAAAAATGCGAAATTCTAATAGTATAGAGGTTACATTAAAAAACATTCCGGAAGAACTCATTGCATTTGATCAATGGGTTGCCTGGAAAGCAATACATACCGAAAACAAAATAAAGAAAATCCCCATCAATCCGAAGACAGGCCAGGCAGCAAAGGTCAATGATTCTGACACTTGGACAAGCTTCGAGGATGCCGTAAACTGTTTTGAAAATGGAGACGTTGACGGCATCGGATTTGTTTTTACCAAAAATGACCCATTTGTCGGAATTGATTTTGATAAGTGTTTTGTCGACCAAACGATTTCTGAAAAAACAGAAGCATTAATCCATCAGATTGGAAGTTATACAGAAATCAGTCCTTCCGGAAAAGGCCTGCATGTAATTATAAAAGGGAAACTGCCTGAAGGCGGCATTCGTAAAGACAAACTGGAAATTTATGATACGGGAAGATGTTTTACCGTAACTGGAAATCATTTTCCAGGCACCCCGAATG
>CAZWMY010000180.1:0-6131 GCA_964635025.1 uncultured Desulfobacula sp.
GTCTGACAACGGTGAGATTCTGGATGGCCCGCAAAGATGCCAGGTGTTCCACGGGCTGGTGGGTGGGCCCGTCTTCTCCCACGGCAACGCTGTCATGGGTGAAGACATAAATCAGCGGCAGTTTCATCAGGGAAGCCACCCGGATGGCCGGGCGCATATAATCGGCAAACACCAGAAAAGTTCCGCCAAAGGGACGGACTCCGGAATGAAGGTACATGCCGGACATAATGGCGCCCATGGCGTGCTCCCTTACCCCGAACCGGATATTGCGGCCTTGCCATGATCCTTTTTGAAAATCAGTTGCGTTTTTAATATAGGTATTGTTGGACGGTGCAAGGTCGGCGGACCCGCCCATGAGGGTGGGCAGATGATCGGCAATGGCGTTCAGCACCTTGCCCGAGGCGGACCGTGTGGCCACAGGCCCGTCTTCCGGTCTAAACACAGGAATTTTTGAATCCCAGCCTTTGGTGAGAAAACCGCTGACAGCATCGAGAAATTGCCCGGCATCGTCAGGATATCGGGTTTTATAGCCGTCAAACACCTCCTGCCAGATCTGTTCCAGATCTTCCCCCAGAGTTAAAGCATTTCGGCAGTTTTCAAGCACTTCTTCCGGCACATAAAAATCTTTATCTTCAGGTACACCGTAGAATTTTTTGGTCAGTTTGATCTCTTCTGCACCCAGAGGAGACCCGTGGGCATCGGAGCTGTCCTGTTTATTTGGGCTGCCATAGGCAATATGGGTTTTGATCTGAACCACTGTGGGGCGCAAGGTCTCCTCTTTTCCGGCCTGGATGGCTTTTTTTATTTCATCCATGTCGTTGCCGTCTTTAACAGTGACCACATGCCAATTCTGGCTTTCAAATTTTGCCCTTACATTTTCCGTAAAGGCAATATCGGTTTTTCCCTCAATGGTGATGCCGTTATCATCATAAAGCAGGATGAGTTTTCCAAGCCCAAGATGGCCTGCAAGGGAAATGGACTCCAGGGCCACCCCTTCCATGAGGTCGCCGTCACCGCATATAACAAAAGTGTGATGGTCGATGAGGGCCTTGCCGTCTTTATTGAACCGGGCTGCGAGGTGGCGTTCGGCCATGGCCATGCCCACGGCATTGGCAATGCCCTGGCCCAGGGGGCCTGTGGTGGTTTCAACACCCGGGGTTTCACCATATTCCGGATGTCCCGGGGTTCTTGACCCCCATTGTCTGAAATTTTTCAGATCATCCAGGGTAAGGCCATAACCAAATAGATAAAGAAGGCTGTAAAGAAGGGCTGACCCATGGCCGCCGGAAAGCACAAACCGGTCCCGGTCCATCCAGGCCGGATTTTTAGGATTGTGTTTTAAAAAATATTTAAAAAGGGTATATGCTGCGGGTGCAAGCCCCATGGGCGCACCCGGATGGCCTGAATTTGCTTTTTGAACCGCATCCATAGCAAGGGTTCGTATGGTGGTCACAGTCAATTGATCAAGGTTCGTGTCGGCTTTTGCCATTGGTTTTTCTCCTGTTATGATGAAGTTTGATTACAAGGCTCTTAAAAATTCCGGCCGCAAAGCCACCTTTCCTTTGAGCGCCTGTGAAATAAGTTCAAGTGTTTTTTCTTTTTCTTCCGGAAGTTTTGCCCGGATGGGAAGATAATTGGATGCATGGTTGGCATGAAAATAGCCGTTGGTCAGATGGGTGGAGGCAAGCATGAGGCCCAGTTCCTCCAGCATTTCTTCAGGTTCGATAAGGATAAACTCCCCCTTTTCATACTGGTCGCAAAGCTCTGTTCCCGGCACCAGCATGAGGCTCAAGGCGCCCACATAATCCGGGTCAATGGCGCTCAATACCCGGCCGGTTTCCATGGCATGGACGGCAGATCTTTCTTTCTGTCCAATTCCGATGATAACCGTGATGGAAAGCATGATGCCGGCTTTTTTGATCCTTTGTCCCATGGTGATCATTTTTTTTGAATCCGCACCTTTCCGGATCTCTCTTAAAATCTGATCATCTCCGGTTTCAAGCCCCATATAGGCAATCTTTACACCAAGATCATGGAGCTCTTTTAACTGATCATCGGTTTTCATACCGATGCCTTTGGTATTGGCGTAAAGCCCGACCCTTTCCACCCAGGGCAGCCGGTCCTTGATTTGTTTTAAGATATTGACCAGCCGTTTCTGGGGAATGATCATGACATCCCCGTCGCAGAGAAACACCCGGTTTTGCCGTCGGCAGTACTGCCTTGCAAATTCTATGTCTTCAAAGATGATGTCATCATTTTTAATATTAAAGCGTTTGTCCCTGAATGTGCTGCAAAAGGTACATTTATTGTGGGAGCATCCCAGGGTGACCTGTAACAGAATACTGTCAGCCTCGCTGGGCGGACGGATCATCATACCTTCATAATGCATGAAAAATTTCCTTATAAAAAATCAAAACCCTTTCATAGCAGGTATTGCCGGAAAATTCAATATGGTGATTTTCCTGCAAAATCTTCATTTCAGCCCATCTTCTCAGAATGAAGCGGGATGGGATAGCAAGATTCGGGTGGCATATTTTTTTTGGCTGGATTATTGTACTGCATAATAAAGAAAGACATACATATCAAAAACCCAGATATAAAGGATCAAAGGAAGGCAAATGAATAAAGTCATGGGATTAAAAGAATGGGGTTTGATCGGTTTTCTTGCTCTGATTTGGGGGGCATCTTTTTTCTTTGTCAAAATAGCAGTGGCAACCATGACACCCTTGACCGTGGTAGCCTGCCGGGTTGGAATGGCAGCCATCCTTCTCATGGCGTTTGTCATGATCACCGGCCGAAAATTGCCGGGAAATATCCGGACTTGGGGGGCCCTTTTTGCCCTTGGTGCGCTCAACAATGTCATCCCCTTTTCCCTTATCACCTGGGGCCAGACCCATATTGACTCCAGTCTTGCCGCCATTCTGAATGCCACAACTCCTGTTTTCAGCGTTATCCTGGCCCATTTTCTCACCAAAGATGAGCCCTTGACCAAAAACCGGCTGGCCGGAGTCCTGCTGGGCTGGACCGGCGTAGCCGTTCTCATGGGCATTGATTCACTGCATGGGATCGGCATGAAAACGGTTGGTCAGGCTGCCGTACTAGGCGCAGCCCTTCTTTATTCCCTGGCTGCCATTTTTGGCCGCAGATTCAGGGATCTTGATCCTGTGGTCGTGGCCACCGGCATGCTGACAGGTTCATCCTTCATTATGATTCCCCTTGCCTTTATTATTGAGCAGCCCTTGAACCTTCACCCCACAAGCGTAACTTTTGCGGCAATTTTCGGTCTTGCCGCCGTATCCACATCCCTTGCCTATATTATTTATTTTTATGTGCTGTCCAAAGCCGGGGCCACCAACATCCTTTTGGTGACCTTTTTGATTCCCGTGAGTGCCATTTTCCTCGGCATGATGGTCCTTGGTGAAACACCCAAATGGAACGCCTTTGCCGGTATGGCTCTCATTTTTACCGGACTGATTTTTATTGACGGGCGGCTTTTATCCCGGAAAAAAAAGGATAACGATTGACATGCCCACGTTCCTTTAATAATAGTGTCATAGGAAAACTTAAGCAAAAAAAACCATTCCATCCATCGTCATACCTCAACGGAGGATTTTACAATGAAACTTAAAATTGTTCTTGAACAAAGCGAAGAAGGTGGTTTTACAGTTTATGTCCCAAGCCTTCCGGGTTGCATCAGCGAGGGAGATACAAAAGAAGAAGCCTTGGAAAACATCAAGGAAGCAATCGAGTTATACATCGAGCCTGTGGATGACGACATGATAGGGCTGCCGGGCATGGAAATTCTGGAAGTCTCTGTATGACCAAAACCCCAAGCCTTTCATATGATAAGGTGATTAGAGTGCTTCAGCGGGATGGATGGGTTGTGGTTCGGCAGAAGGGCAGCCACATCAGACTGCAAAAACACACGCATAATGAAGTTCTCAAACTCACATTCCCGCTCACAAGCCAATAAAGCGTTCGACGCTTTCTCATATTCTGAAGCAAGCCCGGATAGATATCGATCTTTTCCTTGGACTGATGTAAAAAAGCTCAATGTTTTCTACTTAGCCCGTTTATTTAATTCACGAAACATGAAAATTGGATATTTAAAAAGATAAAACGATTTTCACCTGAATTTATCCGGATCGATATCATACCGTTTCATGATTTGCTGCAGGGCCTGGCGGTCCATTTCACACATCCCTGCGGCACGGGTGATATTCCCGCCGGCCACGGACAGCCGGGCACCGATATAGGTGTGGTTGAACTCCTTTAAAATCTTTTCCTTGGCGGTTTTATAGGACAAGGCGGTCAGATCCGCACTGTTAATGGAAAGGTTTCCTTTTTTCGTCAGGTCCGCATCCTTTATGGGGATATCGGATAGCCGCACCATATCATCCTTTGAATACAGGATTCCCTGAACCAGGATGTTTTCCAGTTCCCGGACATTGCCCGGCCAGGACTGTTTCATCAAAATATCCATAACTTCTTCGGAAATGGTTTTGGGCTCTTTTTTCATTTTGTTGCAGTGTTTGGCCACAAGATGCTCTGCAATGATAGGGATATCCATGATCCTGTCCCGCAGCGGCGGCAGCTCAATGGGAAGGACACTCAGCCGGTAGAAAAAATCCTGGCGGAATTAATTGTCCGCCATTTTCTGTTTCACGTTTTGGTTGGTGGAGGCAATGATCCATACATCCACTTTTTTTATTTTTGTGTCGCCCAGGGGTTTGATTTCCTTTTCCTGGAGCACCCGCAAAAGCTTGGTCTGGATGGAAGGGCCGATATCCCCGATTTCATCGAGAAAAATCGTTCCCTTGTCCGCTTCCTGGAAAAGCCCGTCCCGATCCTGGGTGGCATTGGTGAAGGCCCCTTTTTTATATCCGAACAATTCGCTTTCCAGGATGAATTCCGGGATGGTGGGGCAGTTGACCGATATAAAGGCCTCATCCTTTCTCGGGCTTAAGGCATGGATGTACCGTGCGGTCAGGTCTTTTCCCGTACCTGATTCCCCGGTAATCAGGACGGTCACATCAGAGGGTGCCACCATGCGGATCTGGTCAAACACCCGCTGCATGGGCTCGCTTTTTCCGATAAGTTCATAGGGCCGCTCCTCCCTGTCTTTTAAGAGGCGCTTGTTTTCCTTTAAGAGAAGGCTTCTTTCAAGGGCTTTTTTTATCTTGAAAATAATTTCGTCCCGTTCAAAGGGTTTGGCCATAAAATCATAGGCCCCGCTCTTGATTGCCTTTACGGCAGACTCAATATTCCCGAAAGCCGTGAGCATGACCACAGTCAAATCCGGGTAATCGGCCCTGATCCGGTTCAAGAGCTCAAACCCATCCATGCCCGGCATTTTGACATCGCAAATAACCAGATCAAAGGATGAATGCTGAAGGATATCCATTGCCATTTCACCGGAAAAGGCCATGGTGACCCGGCAGCCCAGTTCAGGTTCCAGGGTCCGCTGTAAAAGGCGGGTCATATCCGTCTCATCATCCACCACCAGTATCTGTGTCGGCATTGGTTTTTTCTCCTCGTTTATACACATTCATCCGGCGGAGCGGCCGGAAGGCTGATGGTAAAGGCAGCCCCTTTTTCTTTCCGGTTTCTCGCCGTGATCTCCCCGCCATGACGGCGGATAATACCGTACCCAACGGATAAGCCGAGCCCGGTGCCCTGTCCCATGGGTTTGGTCGTAAAAAAAGGATCAAAAATTCTTGACAGATATTTTTTTCGAATACCTGTGCCGTCGTCTTTGACCGTGATAAAGATACGGCCTGTGTGGGATTTTTCAGTGATGATCTCGATATGTCCTTTTTTTTCCACTGCATGGGAAGCATTGATCATGAGATTGATAATGACCTGGGCCAGTTCCTGTTCATTGCCTTTTACGATCAGGAGGCCTGCCTTAAAAAAATCCGGCTTTATAACCACATTTCTGAAATCCGAATGGTTGGATAAAAATTTGATCACATCATTGATCACCTTTGTCACATCCACCCGGCTCATTTCCAATGATCCTTTTCTGGAGAAGGCCAAGAGATCGGAAACCACGTCCCTGCAATTTTTCACATGCTTTTCAATGGTTTTCAGATCTTCTTCAAGCCCGGTGTTTTCTTTGAGCAGAAGCT
>CAZWMY010000181.1:0-5946 GCA_964635025.1 uncultured Desulfobacula sp.
CGATGGTACTGCATGGGTGACTGTGTGGGAGAGTAGATCGCTGCCGGATTATCCTAATGAAAAGCCCCGGCCGATGATCAATCGTCGGCCGGGGCTTTTTGCATTTCTGGTTTTGATAAAATTTTATAGCCTGTTCCGGCTTATCTGTTTTTTATCATTGCCAGATAGCTTGATTCTTTTTTGGCTTGAAATTTTAGTGAAAACAATACCAAAATTTTTCATTTCATAGATACAGATTCCATTAACGCCCAGAGCCCCATCTGCAATGACAATATAATTTTCATCCGCACAGGATGTTTCTTTGATATGAGCGTGGATCTGTATTTTTTTGTTTCCCGGTATAATCTGGCCCCGGTAGATCCATTCATGAGAGTTCCCCTTCAGCATACCAGCCTCATAGTGGTCCGGGTTGATACTAAATTTTTTAAGAAGAAAAAACCGGATCATTTGAAGAAAGGATTCGATGCCAAGAGACCCAGGGCAAACCGGGTCCTGGAAAAAATGAGCATGGAAAAACCATTCATTGGGATTGACCATTTTTGTTGCCCTGATATAGCCTTTTTCATAAAGACCGGCATTAACATCTAAGATTTCAATCTCATCAATCATTCTTAGAGCTGTTGAGGGCATGCCGGAATTTTTGCAGATATTTAGGTCATCCGGTGTCAATGGGGCATCATTTTGAAATTTATAATAGGTGGGTTGGATTTCTTTTTTCTGAAAATCCATGGTATTGAATTGGCTGCTTCTGATACCGATTTGATTTGAAAGTGCTTTTTTTGTAAAAAAACCGAAATTGGTGGTTCCTTTATATGCCATGTCATTATTGTTTAATAGTTCAAAATCAAAATCCTGAATGATCATTCCACCGGCTTTGGAAACATCGGTCAAACGGGTTCTGATGGTGATGGTACCCGAGTTTTTTGACAATGATTTCAGCAGAATGGCTTTTCCCCCTAGATTTCTGAAATGAAGCCGATCATTGCTTTCAAGGGCGGAACCGGCATAGGCTGCCAGCCATCCGCAAGGCTGGAGGGCGATTTCAAGAAGAATACAGAAAGGCAGGGTATCGGTTCTGTTGGCTTTGAAATACCATGCCTCCTCAGGGATATCATATTCGGTTTCAATCCATCCGCCGGGTTGCATTTTCCATTGGGGATGATCAGCCGTCAATACCCGATCCATAAAGAAGTATGGCGGTCTTGGAAGCCTTGCAATTTCAAGTTTCTGATCAAATATTCGATATTTTTCACCAAAGGCTTCAGAAGGGTTCCCCTCGGCAAAGGCAAGAATCCTATCCCTTGAAAAAAGCGGTTTTTTTTTAAATTTACTCATCAAGGAGGGGTCGGTGACGGCTTCAAATCCTGTGATGCTTGCCACGACAATATTGTCTTCATTGAGGAATGTAAAATATCCGGTGATCTTGTTTCTTTTTTCTTCATTGACAACAAATAAAATCCGGACATCTCCTTTAAGGTCATCAAAAGATGAATACAGTCTTAAGCTTGCGATAAAACTTGGCAGGCAGACCTGCCCTGTTTTTTTACGGGACCAGAGTATGGCGGCCTGGAATGCCGCATCCAGCATCATGGGGTCAATGATCCAGTTTGAACCGGGATAGTTTTTAAACCATTGCTCCGGAGCCGGGGAAAGTGTGGTAGTGATTTCAATCCCTTTTTCAGAATATCCGTTGATGGATTTGATGGATTGCAATTCCTTCCCATGAAAAAGGACGGACGCATATGCGTCTTTAGCCGATAACGAATAGGGGTTCAATTCCATGAAGGCGGCTTTGGAAAGGACAGGGGGTTTGGGATGGTGATCTCTTAAGATGATCCTGCAGCTTGAATGAATAAAACTGTTGCCATCAGTGGTTTCCGATGAGGTATTGCTGGGTATGATCCATTTTGTTCCTTCAGGTTGGCATTTTCCCAGATTGACAGTTACCTGTATTTCTTCATTGCCAGGTTTGATTCCCTTTAGAAGGCGCATATCGTCCATCCCGCTAAAAACAAGACCGGGATTGTTTTTTTCCGCTGCCTTGGCATGGCATTCCATTATGAGTGCAAAAGGAACCACAGGTTCACCATTGATCTGATGGGATTTCAATACCGGGGTGGAGTCTTTCCCGAATGAAAAGGTCATGGCCTTTGAGAGCTTTGGTTCTTTTTGTTTTTTTTCAGCTTCCGAAACAAGGCCGCCAATGATGATTTCCGGGCCATTTCCGGTTTTATTTCCCATTTCCAGTAAGAGTTGTTCCGCACCTTTTTTCAAAGGAATGAGCATCACTCCTTTTTTAAGAAATTCTCTTTTTAAAGAGCCATCCACCATACCGCCTTCCCAGGGGCCCCAGTTCATGGACAGATATCGGCAGGAAGGATTGGATATTGAAAGTTTCCGCGCCGTTTTGTTCAATACTTCATTGGCCATGGCATAGTCGCACTGGCCCTGATTTCCGGTTCGGGCCGCTATGGAAGAAAAGAGAACAAAATATTTAAGATTATCCACGTTTGATACGGACAATAAGACCTCAAGCCCTTTTATCTTTGTTTCCAGCACCCTGGTGAATGGTTCTATCTGTTTATCAACAATGAGTTTGTCATCAATAACCCCGGCACCATGGACAATGGCTGTGATATGGTTGAACTCTTTTCTTACGGTCTTAAACACCTCATCGATTTCTTTTTCATTGCGGATATCGGCGGAAAAATATTTAACCCTTGACCCGTATTGCTGCATGCATTTAATATTGTCGGTTATTTCACGGCCGGCAACAATATTCTGATATTCTTTTTCTATATCAACGGGTTTTATTGATTGGCCATTAAATTTGTGGGTCAATATGGCTTTTTTAAGTATGGCCGGGTCGTAAAGATTTTTTGCCCACTCCGGTTCGGATGTGACCAGGGGGGTCCGGCCGATGAGGATAAGAGTCGGTGAATGTTTTTTTGCTATTTCAACGGCGCAGGCTGCGGTAACCCCTCTGGCGCCGCCGGTAATGATTACGACATCTTCTTTATCAAGATCAGCATCCTGATCCTCAATGTCCTGATCCACAAGGACCGGGATATTGCAGAAATCCCCATCCAGTCCCATTTCGACAGACCCTTGAGTCATCATCAGAGAAACGGCGGCTTCGGCACTTTTTATGGCCTTTTCTTTTGAATCAGGCAGATCCAGAGCCCTGCATAATACATTTTTCCATTCAAGATGAGCTGTTTTTACAAGCCCGGAAAGCCCGCCGTAAACAGGATCAGTGCAAAAATCTGTGTCGTCAAATCCGAACCCGCCGCCTAAAAATGAGACAACTGTCAAAAAAGCGCCTTTTTCTTTTGCAGCTTCCATCAGATGTCCGGCATTGGTTCGAGCCAGAAGAAAAGCAGATTTTAAGAAATCAATGCCTGTTAAAGATGGCTTCTCATTGAACGCATCTGGAACGATAACAATACCAGCGGCATCCGATAATTCAGGAACGTCATCGTTTTCAAAATCAATGAGGACGGAGGGGATTCCGATTTTTTCAAATTCTATCTGAAAATGTTCGCAAACCTGAGCGCTATCCCTTGTGATATAGACTTTTTTTTTGACCGGCAGTTCTATTTTGGCGCCATTGTAAAACCGGATTTCATTAGTGGGATATTTTTTCAATGTGACGATTTTTCGGGTCAGGTTGGCATTTGGATCGCCCGGGTCTGAAACAGCAGACAATTCCGGTTCAGGCTGAGGTGTTTTGTTTAGTGGTTCCAGAGCCGGTTTTTTTTCATCCTTTGAAAGAAAATCAATAATTTCCTGTATGGTTTTTAATTTTCCAATATCATCCGATGAAATCCGTTCGATATGATCCAGCTCCTGCTCAAGCCTGGAAAGAATTTCCACTCGTTTTATGGAATCTATTCCCAGATCAGACTCAAGATTCATGGAGGGTTCCAGCATTTCTGAAGGAAAGCCTGTCAATTCGCTGATGGTATTCATCAATGTGGTTGAAACGGTATGGTAAAGATTTTTTTCAGGGGTTTTTAAAGCCTTTGTTTGCGTATCAAAATTGGCCGTCACAATAGTGTTTCTCTCAGAACCAGACTGATGCCGGATGGCATGGCAGATATCTTCCAGTGTTCTGACCGACCCCATGCTTTCGGTGGTAATGCCTTCGCAGTCAGGGAGCTGTTTTTCAAGTTCGGAAATAATCTCAACTTTTTTGATAGAATCAATGCCGAGATCCGATTCGATATCCATTTTAAGTTCCAGCATTTCAGACGGGAATCCGGTAAGACGGCTCACGATTTCAAATAATATAGTTTCGATTCCATCATTGCGGGGGTGATTATGGTCGGGTGCAACCGGTTTTGAAAATGCTTCAGCCATGAAAGACTGAGGGTCTGTCTTGAATTCATTATTGTGCTGAGCTTGGTGTTCAACCTGAGGCGCTTTTAATGACACCGGATTGGATGAGAAAAAGGCAAGGTTGCGGGTTTGCTCCAGCATGCTTGCCAGGGTTTTGCTTGCCTGGGTCTGGGTTTCCAGAAATTTTTCATGGGCTCTGGCTGTCTGGGCCTGAAGCTGTTGCATGGCTTCAAGCCCTTTTTCTACCATCTTCATGGCTTCAAGGGCCGGGAAAGAAAGATTCCCGGAAGGGTTCTGTTTGTGCTGGGACGTCATATCCTGACCTTTTAATGTGGACCTTATGTCGGTTTGTGGTTTTTGGGTCGTGGGAACTGCCGGTTCCGATTTTGGGAGGCTGATCCTGTTTGCGGGTTTTGGGTTTGCACCGGTAAGCTCTATTTTCATTCGTTTGGGATCAATCTTTTTAACCGGGTCTTCCCAAGGCGTCAGATCAATGGGGAAGCCATTTGATGCAATAATGCACAAGGCATGGGCCAGATCTTCAATCCCGGATTTTTTTCCGCATGAGGCATCAAGAGAAACAGCTGTGATTCCTTTGTCTTTGAGAATGGATTTTGTCAGGTCCGTTAAAACCGATTTTGGCCCGACTTCAATAAAGGTGGTCACTTCTTTTTCAAATATGTTTTGAATATTATCAAGAAAATTTACCGGATTAACCAGCTGATCGCCAAGCGTTTTTTTGATTCCGGAATCTTTTTTATCATAGGGAATGCCCGTGGTATTGGAAAACACGTCAATAGGGGTCGGGGTGAAAGACCTGGAGGACAGTAAGGTCTTAAAGGGTGCTGTTGCATTTTCTACCAGCCTGCTGTGGAAAGCAGCAGCCACAGGCAGTTTTATAGCCTTAAGCTTTCTTTGTTTGCAGATTTTTTTGGCCCTGAGAATTTCATCGGTTGATCCGGATAAAACGCCTTGGGTTCGGCTGTTTTTATTGGCCAGGACAAGATCGAGGTTTTCTTCTGTTATGAGGGCTGCGATCTCTTCCAAAGAGGCCTGGACAGCCAGCATGCTGCCTGGATCGCCATTCAAGGATTTTGCCGAGGCCATATATTTTCCCCGGGCTGCGGCAAGCTCAAAAAAGGTGGTTTCATCCATCCATCCGGCCGAATAAAGAGCGGAAAGTTCTCCAAAGCTGTGGCCGCAGGTCCTTTCAGGGTTGACTCCGAATCGTTTCAGCACTTTCATCATGGCAGAGGATATGGCACCGATGGCGGGCTGGGCAATATCTGTCTCACGGAGCTGCTCTTCCGATATGTCTTTGGATTGAATATGGGCTGGAGGCGGATAGATATAGTCCTGCAAGGCCTTACAGCCTGAAGCCGAATTTTCGTTTAAAAAGGATCGGGAGGCCTCTTTTAAAGTTTCCATGGCTTCAGGAAAAAGGGAAACAAGATCTTTTCCCATACCGGTATACTGGCTTCCCTGGCCAGGAAACAGAAACCCGAGGTTGCCTCTTTTTGTATCAGACGAAAAATAGACATTGGGTTGTGATTGTTTTGTTTTGATTCTTTCAATAATTTCCATTCTTGCACCTATCCTTGTTTT
>CAZWMY010000182.1:0-5800 GCA_964635025.1 uncultured Desulfobacula sp.
CGCCTATATATAAATGGTTTAAGCTAAAATATAAAAAATTTTTTGGACAGAACGATGCGATGGTTTAGGAGAAAAAATGAATGCTTCCCGCCTGTTCTATTCCTTTTTTACTGTTTTATTCTCCCTTTGCCTGATGATTTTTTCAGGCTGTTCCAATCCGGAAGAAGATAAAATACAACAAGAGCGTTTTTCAAAGGCAACCCCCGTCAGGGGCGGCATTTATCGGACGCCCTTGCCAAGCAACCCTGCTACACTGGATCCGGCATATATTCAGGACAATTATGGAGAATCTCTTGTCCATCAGATTTTTGACGGACTTGTCCGGTTTGACTCTTATCTCAGCCTTCGGCCGGGTCTGGCTGAAACCTGGCAGGTAAAAGAAGAAGGAAAAGTATATCGCTTCACATTGAGGCAAAATGCCCGGTTTCACAACCTTAACCCGATCACTTCCGATGATGTTGTTTTTTCCATCCAGCGGCTTTTGCGTGCAGAACCGGCCCCTGCCGTGCAGCCCCATCTGCTCAAGATTGCCGGAGCAAAAGACTATAAGGAAAAAACCCGGGAAACAGTCCCGGGTCTTAAGATTGAAGATGAGAGAGTATTTGAAATCCGTCTTGAGGAATCCTATGTGCCTTTTCTGACAGCCCTGGGCATGTACCAGGCTGCCATTGTTCCCCAAAAGGAAGTCCTTCGCATGGGAGATGAATTCGGAAGGCATCCTGTGGGAAGCGGTCCTTTCAGTTTCATGTCCTGGAATGCGGGAGAGGCCCTCCATCTCAAACGCTTTGAAGACTATTATGCCGGGCCTGCTTTTTTGGATGAAATTCACTATAAAATCTATCCGAGCAGCCAGGATGCAAAGGAGCTGATGGATTTTCGGAACGGCCATATCGAAGAAATGGCTGCTTACGGGGATGTAAAAGAAAAATTATCAGATGTAAAAGGACTTCAATGGGTTCACAGACCTTCCCTGAGTCTTTTTTTTTACGGGATGAATCTTCTCCATCCCAATCTTAAGAATCCTGACCTTCGAAAAGCGCTCTCCATTGCCATTGACCGCACCGCATTGATCAATCAGGTGTATAAGGGCAGATTTGACATTGCAAACACCATTCTGCCCCCGGGCATGCCCGGATATACTCCCATAACCCGGATGGAAGACAATAACCCGTCTCTTTCCCAAAAGCTGCTCAACGCATCTTTTGGCAATTCCATAAAAGAACTGCCTGAACTTGAGATCGTCTCAGCCTATAAAACGCCCAGGGTAGAGCAGGAAATGGAATTGATCAAAGGCTTTTGGGAAGGAATCGGCATACGACTCAAGATTAAATACATTACCGACTGGAAAGAGTTTGAGTCTTATTTAAAATCAGACAAGATGCAGATTTACAGGTATTCCTGGTCTGCGGACCTGCCGGACCCGGACGGTTTTTTATATTCCCTTTTTGCCTCTGAATCACCCACCAATTTTATGAATTTTAAGAATACGTCTGTGGATCAGTCCCTTCTAACTGCCAGGGGACTTGTGGATCCTGTTCCAAGGGCAAAGGCATACCAGAATATAGAGGCGGACATCATGGCATCCACTCCCCTGATCCCGCTGTTTTACCTGAGCGTGGACAGGGTTTATCAGTCCTATGTCAAATCTGTGAATGTAAGCGCCATGGGTGCTCATACCATGCCGCTGAATGAGATCTGGCTGGATAAAAATCCGAAAAAATGACCGTACCGTTTCCCCCAAAAAAAATAGAACCTGAAAAAAAAACAAGGACATTAAAGGGATCAAGATTTGTTCCCCTGCGATACCGGCTTATTATCAACACCTCAGTCATGCTCCTGCTCTTGTTGACCGTGCTTGCCCTGATTCTGGGATTGCTCCAGACCCGCACCATAAGAAACAGGATTGAAAAACAGGGTCTGGTCATTGCAGAAAATTTGGCTGCCATATCCATTGATCACCTGATTACCTATAATTATGTTGCCTTGGAGAAGCTTGCCAATCAAGCTGCCAATAACCTGGACATTATATGTATCATTATCCACGACAAGGAAGGAAAGGTGGCGGGTTACAGCAGACGCTCCGATCTTCAGAATAAAGTGTTGACCGACCCGGTCAGCGCGGCGGCAGTTAAAATCACAGAACCCCTCATTACGGTTTATCATGTTGAGCCCGGCAATATTCCGGTCATGGAGGTCGGCATACCTGTTTTCCTTCCCGGGTCCAGGGATCGCTGGGGAACTATTCGGGTCTGTATTTCCCTTGAACTGATGTACCAGCAAATCCGGCAGACTCTTTGGGCAATCGGTATTCTGGGATGTGTTTTCCTTGTCGTCGGCATCCTGATTTCCAATTGGGCTGCCCAGCGGGTTACAAGACCCCTGGAAACTTTAGTCCAAGCAACCATTGAGGCCTCTAAAGGGAATCTGCAGCAACAGATTTCCATTCATACACGGGATGAAGTGGAAATCCTGGCCGACAATTTTTCTTTTATGATCCGGGAAATCCTTGTCCGAAACCGGCAAGTGGAAAGTCAGCTCTCTGAGATTATCCGGTTGCAGCAATATACGGAAAAAATTCTGACGACAATGAACGATGGCCTCCTGGTCATTGATATGAAAGGCAATGTCATCACAATGAATCCGGCTGCCCATGCAATTCTCGGTGTCCTGCCGGACCTTGATGCCGAAGGCTGTCATGCTCTGGAGCTTATTGAAAAAGATACCCAGTTTGCAAACCATGTCCGGACCTCCCTTGAAAACCCAATAGGCCGGAACCAGTGCGAGATTCTTTTGCAGAAAGGTACAGAAATTTTTACTATTCTGACAGGGACGGGTGTGCTTGAATCCAAGACCCAAACCCCGCTTCAGATCATCTTCAACCTCACTGATATTACCGCCTTAAAGCAGCTGGAAGCCGGAATCCGGCAAAATCAGAGGCTTGCTGATCTGGGAACCATGGCAGCCGGCATGGCCCATGAAATCCGCAATCCGCTTTCCGCTATAAAAACCTATGTGGCCCTGTTGCCGGAAAAAGTTAAAAAACCAGGTTTTCTTGAAAAATTCCAAACCACTGTTCCCAGAGAAATCAACCGGCTCAACTCACTTATCGAGGAATTACTGGAATTATCCAGACCGCCGAAATATAATTTCAAATCAATGGATCTTAAGGAGCTGCTCACGCAATGCAGTGAACTGATGGAAGCAGGTTTCAAGACGGCCGGGGTTGATTTTCAGGCAACCATTCCCGATGATTTGCCAAAAATTATGGCCGATGCAGACCAGCTTGAAAAAGTTTTTATAAACCTTTTGCAGAACAGTGTCCAGGCCATGCCCGGTGGCGGACGAATCAATCTTGATGTTTCCTGTAAAAACGGTCAGGTTGTGATGGATTTTAAAGACACCGGCCATGGGTTTTCATCTGAAACAGCCCAGAATATTTTTAATCCTTTTTTTACGACCAAGGCCAAAGGAACTGGATTGGGGCTTGCCATCTCCCACAAGGTGATCTCGGAACACAAGGGCCGGATTATGGTGAAAAGCCTGGAAGGTGAGGGCGCCTGTTTTTCAATCATTTTACCGGAATCCAGATCTTAGGAATCCTCCGGGTTCCGGTTCAGATTCAGTGCTTTCATTTTCTGGATAAGGGTATTTCTGTGAATACCCAGAAGATCGGCAGCCCGGGTTTGGTTCCACCGGCAATTCTGAAGTGCCCGAAGGATATAGAGACGTTCAAAAGACTGGCGGGCCTGAAGCAGGCCTTTTTTTTCATTTGCAGTATCTTTTGAATCTTTTTCAGGATCGGTATTAAACAAAAGATCAAAGGGAAGGTCTTTTTCATCTATCCATTTATTTTCTGTTCCCAGCACGACCATCCGTTCAATAAGGTTTTCCAGTTCGCGGATATTTCCGGGCCAAGGATAGGCTTCCAGAACGGCAATGGCATCCGGGGTAAATCCTTTAATGTTTTTATTCATCCGGGTATTGAATTTGTCCAGGAAAAAATCCGCCAAAAGGGGAACATCACCAACCCGCTCTCGGAGAGGCGGAAGAATGATGGGAACCACATTGAGCCTGAAAAAAAGATCCTCCCTGAACGTGCCGTCCTTCACCATTTCCTCCAGACTGGTGTTGGTGGCGGCAATTATCCGGATGTCCACTTTAATGGTGCGGTGACTGCCCACACGTGCAAATTCCCGTTCCTGGACAAATCTTAACAGCTTTGCCTGGAATTCGGGTTTCAGGCTGGAGATTTCATCCAGAAAAATTGTGCCCTGGTGTGCAAATTCAAATTTTCCAAGGGTCTGCTTGTAAGCGCCTGTAAACGCCCCTTTCTCCTGACCGAACAATTCGGCTTCCATGAGTTCTGCCGGTATGGCGGCACAATTAATCGCAACAAAGGGCTTTTCCCGCCTGGGACTTTCATTGTGCACCGCCTGTGCGATCAGTTCCTTTCCGGTCCCGCTTTCTCCGGATATCA
Source organism: uncultured Desulfobacula sp. (assembly GCA_964635025.1). Lineage (GTDB taxonomy): Bacteria > Desulfobacterota > Desulfobacteria > Desulfobacterales > Desulfobacteraceae > Desulfobacula. Next base: position 4,478 of record CAZWMY010000182.1, read on the forward strand.
GAACATTGCTTGATGTAACGGCAACCTTTACGATCAGATCAAACACAGCCGCCATTTTTTTGGATTTGCTGACGATTTTGGTCTGAAGGGATCCCATTGCAGCCCGGGATCTGTGATACCCGACTTCTTTTACAAGGTTGCGTTTTAAAAGGACCTTTTCCAGACGGTTGAGTATGATCTCATGATCAAACGGTTTTGTAATATAATCATATGCGCCGTGTTTGATTGAATCAGCGGCTTCCTGGGCTCTGTCCACTGCTGAAATCATAATGACGTCCAGGTTTCTGTCATGGGATTTGATCTGCTTTAAGGTTTCTATGCCATTCATTTCAGGCATCACAATATCCATAAAAATAAGATCGAATATCTGTTTTTTGACGGCCTCAACAGCCTTGACACCGCTGTCAACACAAACAACCTCATAGTCATCTTCAAGGATTTCCCTTAAAGCATCCCTGATGGCTTCATCATCATCCACTACTAAAATCCGCTCACGTATCGAAACCATATTTCCTCAGCCCGGTTTATTTTATTACCTGGTTATCCATCCATAACCCAGAGACCTTGGTCATCATAATTGAATACTACAGATTCTTTTTTTTTACCATATTTTTACAACCTCTTTACATCGGTAGGACAATTTCATTTTTCGCTTCGGTTATGATTGGCCCGGATGCAAAACAGATCTTTTGTTGCTGTTTTGCAAAAAAATGAATAATTCAAATTACGAAGGAGAAGGATCATGATAGGATTAACCTGAATATTTCATAAAATCTAAAAAAAGACTAGCAAAACATCAGAAAGTATTATATAATTCAGTCAGTTATAATGGATTAAAACAGAGGTTTTGCCATGACAGTTGGTACCACAAAAACCATAGAATTCGCAAGATGCAAAAACCGCAAACTTGAAGTAAATTTAACCGGGGGCGAGAGCATCTCATATGCAGGAAGCATTCTTTTAAGCCGAGCAGATAAAATGATACATCTTGCAAAACGGATTGCAGCCAATATCAATGACCAAAGATACAGCCATACCTTTTAAGAAACCACCCAAAGAAATTATTCTAAATTTCGATGCAACAGATGACCCGGTTCATGGAGGTCTGGCCCAGGGTAAAAATTATCTTTCTGCGGATAGCGGGTTTTGCAGAGATCTGATGATGGACTGGTGTGATAAAAATGGTATGGACTAAATTATCGGGATCTCAAGAAACTTACGGCTCGAAGATCAGTCAGCTCCTTTGATGAAAAAAGCCAAATCCTTAATTGAAAAAGATCGTGTAAAACAAAGGCTTTTTGATGATCTCCGATATGCAGCAGA
>CAZWMY010000183.1:0-5734 GCA_964635025.1 uncultured Desulfobacula sp.
GCTCCACAGCATTGGATAGCTCCCGGACATTGCCCGGCCATTCATAAAGCATGAGCTCGTCCATGGCATCCCGGCTGATCCGCTCCACTCCTCTGTTCACCTCCTGGGTGAATTTTTTTAAAAAATGCTCTGCCAAAAGAGGGATGTCTTCTTTTCTTTCCCGCAGCGGCGGCATGGTAAAGGAAATCACGTTCAGGCGGTAAAATAAATCCTCCCTGAAAGTCCGGTCTTTGATGGCCTGTTCAAGGTCTGCATTGGTGGCGGCGATCACCCTGAAATCCGCTGTAATGGGCTGAGTTCCGCCCACCTTGTAAAATATTTTATCTTCCAGCACCTGTAAAAGATCAATCTGCATGCGCATGCTGATCTCACCGATTTCATCTAAAAAGAGCGTGCCGCCGGAAGCCATTTCCAGCCTGCCTTTCCGGGTTTCCTTGGCATCGGTAAAAGCGCCTTTCCGGTGCCCGAAAAGCTCGCTTTCCATGATGTGTTTGGGGATGGCCCCGCAGTTCACACCCACAAAAGGGCCGTTGCGAAATTTGCTGTTGGAATGAATGGCTTTTGCTGCCAGGCCTTTTCCGGTCCCGGTTTCGCCCGTGATCAGAACCGAGGAATGCACATCCTTGATATCTTCAATCAGCCGGAAAAGATCCTGCATGACCTTGGACTGACCGATCATGCTTTCAAACCGGGTTCGGATCTCATATTCCTCTTTTAAGAAAAGGTTTTCCTGTTTGCGCGCCCGGTGCTCCACCAGTTTTTTGATCATCATCCCAAGCTCATCCGGGTCAAAAGGCTTTAACAGATAATCAAAGGCAAGGGATTTCATGGCCTGAACCGCAGACTGGACCGATCCGAACGCCGTGATCATGACCACATCAATATCCGGATATTCTTCCTTGACATGGCCTAAGAGCTCCATGCCGCTCATCCCGCCGAGCTGGATGTCCAAGAGAAGAATATCAAACCCTTTTTGCTTTAACAGGTCAATCGCTTCTTCCGCGCTTGCCACGGTGCCCACATCATAGCCGTCTCTTCTGAGCCACCCGGCAAGCGATTCACGAATGACCATTTCATCATCCACCACAAGAATCCTGGTCTGTGCCATAACGGTCTCCTTGTCTCAGCCGTTCAAGATTATTTCATCTTTCAGGCAAAGAGTATAAATAATTCTTTTTATAAACAAAAGAAAATAGATTTAAAAGACGTTCATTTTTTAAACGTGGATTTTCTGCACCAGATAGTCAGAAAAAAAAGCATCCGACCAGACACTTAATCCATCTCTCTGCCCTGAATTTTTTAAAAACGGTTCAACATCTTTTTTCGCCAGGTCAAAATCAATCTCTTTTATTTTATCTGATAAAAATTCAATCAGCTTTTCCCGGGTCAACGTCTCAGATAAATTAATATGACCGGTTTGCACCATTTTGTTTTTAAGATAATGCAAATCACACGGGATATGATTCGTTACAAACCAGATCAGATCATACCAGTCCCGGCCTTTGATATTGGTCTTTCTGGCCCGGCATAACAATGCATGCATTTTCCCGGCAAACAGCCCGGGTAAGGTCATGGTTTTTATGGCAAAGGGGATCGGGTGGAGATGATATTTGAGTTCAGTAGCAAACCCCATGGCCGGATCCTGATCAATTTCCAGCTTTATTTTCATCACGGCATTTTTATGGGTTTTCAAATTTTCATAAATTTTTACAAAATGAATCAATGTATTTGCTTTGATAAAGGCTGATTCAATTTTGTTTTCATTTTTTTTGCTTTTCTTTTCTATTGAAACTTCAAACCCCCATAATTCAAGCTCTGATTTGACTGCGCCCAGATATTTATTGATATCGAAATCTTTTTGCGGCTGAATTAATGAAAAATCAAGATCCTCTGAAAACCGATCCAATTGATATAGAATCCTCAAAGCGCTCCCCCCATAAAAAGCAGCCTTTTCATAAAATTTTGACCGCCACAACCCAAGCAAAACAATCTCCTGTATGATCTCTTTCAAGGCATTTTCATGGTCATGAATTGTATTCAATTCATATCGTTTAAGCATTTGCTCAATTTTTTCATCAAACATGGCCGTCCTTTATGGAATTCATCAGCAATCTTAAACTTTGCCGCTTATATCCGGCAGTAATTTTTTCAATCAATGGAAAATTAAGATTCTCATAACCCATCGGATCCAACCGCATCAATTCAAGGAATTCTTTCATTTCCATTCGCGTTTTAATATCAGTTTGTGTAGCTATAATATCGCATAACGCCTTTTCCGGAGAAGCCATTAAAAAACGCTTTTGATCTCCGGCATCTTCAAGCTGAACCCCAATGCTGAAAACCATCTTTGGACAATACAGATATGAAAAACTGCCGACCGGGGTTTCAAACTGCTTCTTTTTTTTTGTTGTCATGCTGATCATCACTTCAACTCGTTCCGGTATCAGGTTCCAATATGCCAAAGCCGTATGTCCCGTGACATAAGAAGGCCCGTATACAAGGTTCGCCAGTACATACTTGTTGTAAGGCTTTTTATACTCCTTTCCCAGCACATAAAGCCCCTTCTTCACCCTGATGATGTCCTTATCCCGGACAAGACCCCTGATCTTGTCTCTTGGTTTTTTGTAATCCTGTAAAGCACCTAACAATAAATTGTAATCAAATTCTGCCGGGAACTGAATTAATCTCTTCATATTTTAACCACTATGTCTAAAAAATTGGACTTATTGGCTGGACCTTATGAGATATTAAGATAATAGTCAAGCATAATTCACATCTGGGCACCGGGATTTGTGCAAGGCTGAGGTTGCATCCATAACACTTAGAAGGGTTTTTATATTATAAAAAACAATATGGAAGAATGCTTTCTGAAGCTATTGTTGGCTCTCCGGGTAGAAGCACCGGTTACCCAGCGCCTCCCCCACAGATCCGTACGAGCGGAATTCCCGCATACGGTTCCTCAATTCCGACTCTTTTTACCAAGCCAGAAGCCAAACAGGTTTCCCCATATGGCGCATAACTTTGCTGTCCGCCAAGCTATCAGATATTATGAACTATTCGTGGTTTAGGTAATGGGTACTGCGCTGAAAGGTCCTCATATTTGACGTTCCCTTTATGAGATCTTTTACACAGCCAATACCTCCAAGCTCTCAGCGTGCTGTAATGTGCATTTGCAATGGCCTTGAAATTGCCAATTACTCCAAAATACTGGTAGTATCATCTCAACTTGCTACATAGGATTGCATATTGCTCTTTCAAGTATTTATGCCGGTTCTTCTTACACCATTCCCATACACCCTTTTTGAAGCGGTGAAGGCGTTTGCTGGCTGTTTTCTTCATAATTACCCAATAACCCCGACGTGACATTCCCAAGTAAAAGGTGAATCCCAGAAAGTCAAATGTATCTGACTTTTTAGTCTGATCATTCTTCTTACCCGGCCTATCAAAGCGTAAAAGCCTTGTCTTGTCTGGATGGAGTTCCAGGCCATACCGGTCAAACCGCTTCCTCATTGCTTCTAAAGCCCTTATGGCATCTGATTCCAATTCAAAACCTGTTATGAAATCATCTGCAAACCTGATCAAAAAACTACGCCCTTTCATCCTCGGTTGTACTTCCCGAACGTACCAATCATCCAGTACGTAATGGAGAAAAATGTTACTCAGCATCGGAGAAATTACACCGCCCTGCGGAGTGCCGGTATCTGATCGGTAGAGTCTTCCCTCTTCCATAACACCAGCTTTCAACCATTTTCCTATCAGACGTATTATGCCGCCATCATTGACCCGTAATTTAAGGAACTCTCAAATAGCCATGATCAATGTTGTCAAATAGCCCTGTAATATCTGCACTCACCATCCAATTAGTGTTTGTCCTTATGCACTCTTCCCGTAGCTCCTTGATTGCCATGTGTTGACTGTGTCCGGCGCGAAATCCATGGGAAAAATTGTAAAAGTTTGGCTCGTAGATCGCGCTAAGTATCATTTCCACTGCTTTTTGAACTACTTTATCCTCAAAAGCAGGTATACCGATCGGTCTCTGTTTGCCGTTTTCCTTTTCTATCCAGATTCGTTTTACAGGTGTTGCAGCGTATTGACCTCTGCACAATCGCTGATGTAGATTATAGAGGTTTTGATCAAGATCAACTGCATAATTTAATGCTGTTACATTGTCCACACCTGCTGCACTGCTTTTCTTGACCCTGCGGAATGCTTCATGCAGCATAGCCAGATCAAGTCTGTGGGCCAGTGACGTAAAAGTCATTTCCGGATGTTTCCTTGCCAGTATGGCAATCCCGCTCAGAGATGCATCGCCCACCAGTATAGGTGGACTGCCCTTACTTTCAGAGACTGGATTGGCACTGTTTACTCTGTGAGTGACCTGTTTCTCTATTGTACGGTTTTGCGTTGATATGGTTTGTGATCTCTGCGTATCTCCCATAATTCCTTCCATACTTACGTTATGCCCAACTTCTCCTTCCCTACAGTGGGTCGCTTGGACGTCACTTCCCCACCTTCTCGATCAGATACAGTTCTCTGATCTTCGGTACTACGATCCGCTAAGACTGCCCAAAGTCCATCTCAGGTTTGTTCGCTGTTCACTATCCGCCCCTGATACCATGCATGTTCAACTTGTTTGTGATTCCAAAAGGCATCCCGAGGATGACTTTCAGACTTATTCAAAGGTGTTGAACAGTCGCCTTGAATACCGGGAAAGTTTGGTTAAGGCTTTCCTGAAACCTTCATTGTACAGGGAAACTTTGGGCTCTCTCAAGTTCCCGAATTACCCCTTTGAATACATGCCCTGGTCTAGGACTACGGTGGTGTCCGCCTCACTTGCCATAGCGCTCGGAGGACTGCTGCCTTCCATCCTATATAAGACGTCGGCTTTCCTTCTTCATTTTATTTGAAATAAAATCGGAATTTATCCATTGACCACAATAACATTATTTTCGAAGCTCAATACAGGGCCTACATTCTTGATCCAGTCCGGCTCAGGACTCCCGTTACCGGGTTTACCCTCGGACCTTCCTATTGATCTGCTGACTAAGCTTTAATCAAGTGGGACTTACACCCACTGGGTAACAACAACAAATTTCAAAGAGTTTATTTCCTCCTTTCCCGATGTTCCGGGCTTAACTTGACGCAAATATAGATCAATCTGAATTGAGAACAAAGGGGAAAACAAAAAAGGCAGGGCCAACTTAATGACCCTGCCCTTTAGATTAGTATTGTCTAAATTTATTTCTGTTTTCTGCTTACTCCGGCAAGACCAAGAAGACCAATACCGAAAAGAACCATAGTAGCTGGTTCGGGAACTGGGCTGCCTGTGTCAGCTGTGCTTGTCGTAATTCTTAAAAATGCTGGGTTTTCGCCTTCAGCACTGTCAAACGTAAAACCTGAATCGCCTGTATGTGTGATTGAATACCCAATAGTTGTGGGAACCAATGTTAAAGATTGCCACGCAGTAGTAACATCAAAACTTTTCCAACCCAATCCATTGCTTGCTAACACAGAACCACCACCACTAAAGGCACCTATATCGTCTCGTCCACTTGTCCATACAGATAATACATTATAATTAAATGTTACAGATGTAATATCTGCTATTGTTTCTGTGAAAGAGTCCAAATCAAACGATAGGTGTGTGTCTGCATAATATCCAGACCGATTATCATAATCATATTAACACGGCAAAATAATACATGACATAAAAGTAGTAATTTGCTATAGTGGT